>DATIBX010000781.1:0-5817 GCA_035457105.1 Pyrinomonadaceae bacterium | reverse complement strand
GGCGAAGAGATCGACAAGATGGCGGCGGCCGTTGACCGCTCTGCCGGGTATCTGCGGCAAATCTCCCGTACCTACCGGACTTTTCAATTTGTATCCCGGGATACGTCGCTGAGTTTTAGTCATCATAAAGCAGCCTGTCGCCATCCAAACCCGGGCGAAGCGCTGGCAGTAGCAAGGGAAAACGGATTCTCTAAAGAGCAGTTAAATTCGTGGATTACTGAGCAGGCGCTGCGCAGGGCAGACCGGGCAACCCGCAAGGCGCGCACGGCAGCGCGAACCGCATGGCGCGATCATTTAATCCACATGGATGACGTGATCGCTAATGACTTTATCAAGAGTAGTCCTAACCAGGAATTCGCCCGGCGGGTTTGCGGAGAGTGGCGAGTTGACATACAGGATGAATTGAAAGATCTGGAGCTGGCTGATCTTCGGGAAAAGGTTATGGCGGCTATTGATGATCGTGGCGCCGAAAACGTCAGGGCGATTAAAAAAGTAACGGGCATTGATACCGGAAAAGTTGAGGCAATCGTAAGCCAGTTAGAAAGCGAAAACCTTTATGAGTGGATCAGGAAGCATCCGCTGGGACGCGGGCAGCCAGAGATGATCCTGCACAAAGTGGGCTCACCTATCGGCGGGAGATACAATACATAGAGGATTGAGACGTGGCAACTGAACGCGCAAAATTGTATGAATCCTATCGCGTTCTTATTCTGCGCCACGATACCGAGCCTCTAAGTTTTCGCCGCTTCCTTGAAGTGATGGACGAGTATGATCGCGAGTGGGAAGTGGCTGGGTACGAGTACGAAAAGGCGGCTGAATACATAACAGAGGATTGAGAAATGGTGCAGCCCACAGTTGAGTGGAGTTGGCTTCGCGTAATTTCGTGGTGGCTGTATACGAAGGAGTGCGAATGGGCGCAGAACGGAATCTATCTTGTGCTTGGCTATCGTGAGGGCGACAACCTTCCGCTTTGGAGTCCCGCCCGCATAACACTATTTCTTGTGAACATGATCGAAACAAAGTTTACCATAGGCCATCTTGTTAAGAAATCCTGATCTGCGCTGGCTGTTATCTGAGGTATAAGAAATGAGCTTCCCGTTTAAGTGGCGATATACAGACAACGAGCGACCGCTTTGCGTCTGCGCTGATTGCCGCTTGCCTTACCCACAGGGCAATGATTGCGCTGTTCCTGATGACATTTGGGAGAAAATCAATCCGTCTGAATCTGAAGGCGGCGGCATTCTTTGCGCTAACTGCATTATGCGGCGCTTAGATCATCTCGGCATCTCTGGCGTTCCCGCTACGCTCTGGTGATTAATGTAGTCCAGAAGCCGCTCGGGGTATTAACTATTCTCGGGCGGTTTTCGGTTATTTAGATCTTGATTCTGAGTCGTATTAGTAGTACGATGGATACATGACAAATCTTGTGTCTGGAGACCCGCTAATCCTACCTGCCATTCCCCTATCTGGAACAAACCCAAAGAAGTAACCCGCAAACTTAAATCCTCAAATTAAGTCAAACTATAAGGCATGTATCTATTTGCCTTACTCTGTCTACTTCTAGCCCCCCAACAAACTCCCGATCATTCTGACAAACGTTGTGTAGTAGTCAAATTTGTTGCAGGTGGATCTCTCTGGGGTTGCGGTGGCTGGAAAGTCCCAAAGGGAGAAGAGGCGATTGTCCCGGCTGAGGTAAACAAGAAACTCAAGCTGGGCGATGTCCTGTACTTCGTCTGGAAAGAAGATCTCTGGGTAGCAGAGGTAAGGAATAACATTCTCTGCACCAACACGGGAGAAGATCGCGCCGGAATCATCCTTAATTGCAATGACTTAGATCAAAGCGTGCTGCACATTCCAATCGGAGAGTGGCCCTCAGAGTGGCATGGTCCCGAACTTGGATTCACCTATGAAGTTGACTTGCAGGGCCGTCCCGTTCCAACCGATAAGGCAGCATGGCAAAGGCGTCAACAGGCGATTAGAGAGAATCAGTTGAAAGAGTTGCGACGCTGGAGAATTCAGCCCTTACAGCAGAGCGCGAGACACCCGGAAAAGCAGAAGTAAATGCAGATCTATAAACAGCGATTTGAATACGACTGCTTGCTAGCCTGTCTCGCCACGGCAGTGCAGATACCCTATGAGCAGTTGTGGGCCGACGAGATCAAACAGATCGCGCAAGACAAGCAGGGCATTCACGGCCACATGGTTGACGCCGCATTCGAGCAGGCCGGACTGCGAAAGGAAACGGATTATTGGTGCGTGACGATCTACCCGCAAGCGCCGATGCAAATGGTACGAGCGCTTCTAAATGGTCGCCGCGCAATTTTGCAAGTCCGTTCGTTGAATACGCCAGGAGCAGGTCACTTCATCTATTGGGCAGGCGAACAGCTCTACGACGTCAGCAACCTACAGCAGTATCGGTGGATCGACCAGTGTTTTCCTGAGTATGTTTGGATCTTTAACGAAATAAAGCCGTAAAACCGCGGCTGACTAGACTGACTCAATGAAGTTCAACCGAGAAACATTATTCCAGCGGGTCCGCGCAGCGTTTGGATCTCTGCGCCAGTCTCAGGTTGACGGGCTCAACTTCTTATTCGATAAGCTAGAAGGCGAAACCAACCTTAGCATCGAACAGTCCGCCTACATTTTAGCCACAGTAAAGCACGAAACCGCCAATACGTATCAGCCTATTAAAGAAAAGCGCGGCAGGGTCGGAACGAAGATCAGGGCAATTCAGGATCGTTACTGGGGATCAGGGTTTTACGGCCGCGGCTATGTACAGGTAACGTGGGAGAAGAACTATCGAAAGTTTGGAATTGCCGACGATCCTGATAAGGCGCTTGAGCCCGAGACCGCATACAAGGTATTGATTGACGGAATGCGCAAGGGTTTATTCACCGGATACTCCCTATCGCACTTCATCAATAACACTGAGACCGACTACATCAATGCTCGTAAAGTGGTTAACGGGATCGATCGCGCCACTGATATTGCTTTCATGGCAGAAAAGTTCGAGCACGCTCTTAAAGCCTCATTAATAACCGATCCGGTTACAGAGCAACCCGCGCCACAGATTAACGTTGAGCACGCCGATAAGGTTGAGGCTCCGCCTGTAGTCCCTAAGCCTGAAAAGGTAGAAGTACAAAGCTTGACACAGAGTTTACTTTCAAGGGTCATGGCGGGCGGCACTGCGGTTGTAGGGGCAGGAACAGCGGTGTTTGGATTCTTAACACAGGCATTCGATAAGCATCCCTTACCAATGACGATCCTTGTGCTGGGGATTCTTGCAATCTCGGCCTACATGTGGAACGAGAGCAGGAAGCGGCGCAACGCGCGAGAGGCTTTGATAGTTCAGAAGGCCGCTTCTCAGACAGAGAATACTGTGGTTCTGACGAAATGAACCCGTACTACGAAAAAAAGGGACTGGTGCTTTATCAAGCCGACTGCCTTGAGGCGATGCGGCACATTCCCGACGCTTCGATTGATGCGTGTATTACTGATCCACCTTACGGCACAACGGCTTGTTCATGGGATGCGGTTATTCCGTTTGCGCCGATGTGGGTAGAGTTGAAAAGGATCGTAAAGAAGAATGGCGCGATTGTTCTGTTTGGATCTCAACCATTTACGAGCGCGTTGGTGATGAGTCACCCCGCGATGTTCAAGTACGAATGGATCTGGGAAAAGAATCGCGGTTCTAATTTTGCGACCGCAGACTTTATGCCGATGAAAGAGCATGAGTCTCTTTTGGTATTTGGCGCATCAATGCATACGTATAACCCACAACTGGAAAAACGCAGTGAGGGCGGCGCAGCAAGATCTGCCTACGCAATTCACCCTAGCAATACAGGACGACGCGAGGGATACAACTTTTTAGAGGCGAAGGATACGCGATGGATTGATAGCGACGAGAGGGTCCCGCGTAGCATTCAGAAATTCAACACCGAAGTTGGCCTGCACCCAAACCAGAAACCGATTGAATTGCTTCGCTACTTAGTCCGCACCTATACAAACGAAGGTGACACGGTTCTAGACTTTACTTGTGGCTCAGGAACGACGGGCGTTGCTTGTGTAATTGAGCGGCGGCAATTCATCGGCATTGAGCAAGACGCGCATTACTGCGAAGTAAGCGCAGCGCGAATCAAGCGGGCGCAAGGGGTAGCGTGTGATATTCCGAAACGGGTTAAGCAATACGCGCCGACACCTTTATTTGAGGCAGTAGCATGAAACTCAACCACATCATCTGCCCATACTGCGGCCACGACTTCTATGAGAGTGAAAGCGTAAGACTTGTCTGTGATGCGTGCGGAAAGAAGTTTCATTTGAGCGAATCTAGAACAAGTCATCGGCCCGAGACGGCCGAGGATCAGCAGGATCGCCTTCATAGAGTTTTCGGGAAGGTTGCAGGATGAGCGATCCGAACCTCTTAATCAATGTGGTTATCAACTGGGTAAAGAGTCATCCGATTGTTTGGGTTATACCAGGAGCGATCCTCGCGTTTTTCATCTGGTACAAGAGCACGCAGCTTTGGAACGGAATCGGCAACTTTGTTTTCGCTACAAAGATGTCATGGCAAGGCAAGGAATTAAAGAAAGAACTTGATTCAGCCGAGGCTCAGAAGAAGGAAATCGATAAGACACTGACTGAGTATGCAGTGGCGAAAAAAGAACTAGAGTCAATAAAGGTCGAAAAGGACAGGCTTGAAAAGGTATTTAATGATCAATCAAAGACAGCCGCAGAGAAGGTCGCGGAATTCAGGCAAAGCGCTGCTAGTGAGCCTGAGCATACTGCTACTGATAACGTCACCACTGAGAGTTTGTGCGCAAGGGCGCGTGCGATTGGGGCCTCTGCCGCAACAGTCGCCGCCGTGTGCGGACAGTGATCAGTCAGAGCGATGCCGATTAACTCGTGCGGTGAGCGCGGCGATCGATGAGATCGAAAAACTCAAGAGCGACTTGCGCAAGGCCGAAGCGGCCATAAAAGAGCAAGAGAAGGCCGTTGAAGATGCGAAACGAGTCTTAGCGCAAGGACAGCAAGAGCGCGAAGCATACGAGCGCACGTTAGCAGTCGCGGACAAGATTATCGCGCAACAACAGGGATTGATTGCTACCTACCAGTCAGCAATTCAAACCTTGCAAACGATGGTTGATATGGCAATGAAAAGAATCGACGTGCTTGAGCGCAAAGTTGACAAGGCCAACGGACGAACCGCCGTGCTGGGCGCCCTATTAACTGCCGCTTCGATAATCTCGGTTCTGGCGCGAAGGTAAACGGCATGCACTATTTAATTAACTTCTTAGTCGGTCTTATTGGTTCGCTATTAGGCGGGGCGGTCATGTATTTGTTGTTCTTAAAAGCAGGGTTGTTCGAGAAATGAGACTTGCTGCATTAGTTCTAACGGTCATCGTCTTCGCCTCGTGTGGCGGCGGCGGTCGTTCTCCGCAACCTGGCCCAACGCCACAACCCACAGCAATCGAGCAAGGGCCAACCCCTGAGCCAAGCATAGCCGGCAGGCCCAAGCCAACTCCCTATCCCGTACCTCAAGTCGATGTAGCTCCATATTTACATGAACAGGGCGGCAGGGTAGTCACTGTTGACGTATCAGGGGTAGAGGATGTCGGCAAGGCAGTAAATCAAGCGGATAACTTCGATGGACCGGGTAAATTAGTTATCAGTGGCGGCGGGCGGATTAAGACTCAAGTAGTCGTGAGGCATGATGTTGACTGGGTTGGCGGTATTTACACTCTTGATACTGAAACACTTGAGGGTGGAATCCTGCTCCGCGATAACGTCAAGAATGAATGCAAGGACGCCACGTTTATT
>DATIBX010000780.1:0-4985 GCA_035457105.1 Pyrinomonadaceae bacterium | reverse complement strand
GCGCCCGATTCAATTGAGAAGATTAGTTATGGAATGCCTTATTACTCACACAAAGGGCGGCTCGCTTATTTCAGTTACTGGAAGGAACATATTGGGCTGTATCTGCCGACTCCGGTAATCGAAGAGCATGTGAGCGATTTAAAGGCCTACGAGACAACTAAAGCTACGGTTCGGTTTCCTTTAAAGAAGAAGTTGCCGGCCGCGTTGATAAAGAAGTTAATAAAGGCCCGGATAAAAAAGAATGAGGCAAAAGTGGCAGCCAAAAAGTAAGAACGTTTAGCGAGAGCCTGGTCCCAACTCCGCGCACTCTTGCAGGGCGAGCGAGAGAGCCTGGTCTAAGTCGAGTTGACGACCCTTAGCATAGGCTGTCGCAAAATCTGCTTCGCTAAGTATTGATTGGGCCGTAGTAAGATAGCCTTCTCTAAACCGGCGTTCGGGTTGCTCACTTTTGTAGTTGATTGAATCTCGGAGGCGCTCAGCTGCCGCCGCCAGTTGTGCCGCGACATCCAACTTCTGGCGAGTAACTGCTATAGCTCCAAAGCCGTCCAACGCGTATGAGATCGCGATCTTGTCTCCGGCAATCTTTCCCCCCGAAACCTGGGCCATCTTTAATGCTTCTAAAAAGTGCTGCAACGCAGCCTCGTATTCCTCGAGCGTATATTCAGCAGCGGCAAGATTATTCAGTATGTTGCCAATGGCGTACTGATTACCGAGAGTTCGACAAATAGCTAACGCTTCTTGATAAAGTGCGCGTGCTGTCAAATCTTCTCCGTGGGTTCTCGCTAGATCCCCCCACATGCTTAGCGATCGCGCAACTCCAAACTGATCGTCCGACTGACGAGCTGCCGTTAAAGCCTCTTCGATGAAATCTCGGGCGGCGTCGTGGTCCCCTTGCTGCATTGCCAGGCCCGCCAGTCCTCTGCACGCTAGAGAAATCTGCGATAAGTCGTTTACCGCACGCCCTTCAACTAGTCCTTCGTCGTACATATCCCGCGCGGTGTGATGATTGCCCAAAAAGCGCGCGAGATTTCCAGCCATACTCAATATTTTCCAGCGGGCGGCCGTTGGCACATCCTGACCAAGATTCAGGACGGATTCGGACCAGCGCAGACCTTCCGTCAGATAGCCTTGAAAATTCCAGAAGTACCTGATCGCGGCTGCCAACCGTCCGGCAGTCTCGACGTTATGGGCCACTGACCAGCGCAACGCCGCTCGTAAGTTGTCGTGCTCTTCTTCAAGCCGGTTGAGCCACTTAGCCGGCTGCCATCCTTGCAAGTGCGGCTCAGCTTCTTCTGCTAAAGAAAGAAAGTAAGCGGCATGAGCAGCCCTCGTCGCGTCGGCATTGGCACCGGCATCCAGGTGTTCGAGCGCATACTCTCGCACGACACCCAGCATGCGGAATCGCACTTCGCCGTCTGCTTGTTCGCGGGTCACAAGTAAGCTCTTATCAACTAAAGAAGTTACTCCGTCAATGACGTCGATCATTGAACCTTCAGAACCAGAGGACGCCATCACCGAAGTTGCGGCGTCGATAGTGAATCCACCGGCGAAGACTGCCAGCTTACAAAAGAGGCCTTTTTCGTCGTCAGTAAGTAGCTCGTAACTCCAATCGACTGCGCCGCGCATCGTTCGCTGCCTGGCCGGCAGATCATGAGCGCCACCCGTTAGGAACTGTAAGCGGCTGCCTAGCTTTGCCAGGATCGCTTCGGGCGAAAGGATCTTAATTCGCGCTGCGGCAAGCTCGATCGCCAGAGGTAGACCATCGAGTCGCTTACAAATTTCAAGCACACTGGAGGCGTTGTCATCAGTAACGGCGAAATTCGGTTTGAGAGCTCGAGCTCGCTCAACAAACAACATGATCGCTTCGTAGTTACTCGACTCAGCTGCGGTCAACAGAATGGAGGTTTCAGGCAAAGCCAGTGGTGGCACCATGTACTCCGACTCGGAGCTCAGATGAAGTAGTTCGCGGCTAGTCAACAAGAATTTCAGATCCGGCGCTGCCTCTAATAACTCGGCAATCAACGTACGTGCTGTAATCACTTGTTCAAAATTATCAGCGATTAATAACACTTTTCTGGGTTTTAAGAAGTCTTTAAGACTTTCGATCAGAACTCGACGATCAGATTCCTTAACTCCCAGTGGTTGAGCGAATGAAGCGGCTACAAACTCAGCTTGACTAACCGCGCTGAGCTTAATAAAGAAAACGCCGTCCTCGAACTCAGTCAACATCTTGTGGGCTACTGCCTGGGCCAGTGTTGTTTTACCGGTGCCGCCCACGCCGGTAAGCGTCAAAAGACGAATACCTTCTCGCAAGCGAGTGCAGATTTCTTCAATTTCGCGAGCCCGCCCGATGATTGGCATTCTTGGGGCGCTCAGATTGTTTGGATGCAGACTTGTTTCAGTTATAGGACTTGTTGCCTTGGTAGTGAGGTTGGTTGGCGGACCTCCCTCGAAGCGATCGAAATCTAATCGCTTCTGCATTCGACGTAGATCGACAAGCAGGTCTTTGGCGGTCTGATAACGATTGTTTGGGTTCTTCTCGAGCGCTTTGGTAATGACTTGTTGCAGTTCCGGAGGCGCATCGGTCCGGTAATCTGAAATTAGAGGAGTTGGATTCTTAATGAGAGCGGCAATTGTGTCGGCGTTCGTTGGACCACTAAAGGGAAGTTCTTGGGTCAGCATTTCGTACAGCACGATGGCCAGGCTCCAGATGTCCGAGCGCGAATCGACAGTTGCGCCTCTGGCCTGTTCCGGTGACATGTAGCGAACGGTGCCAATCAACAAGCCTGGTTGAGTGTTGAAGAATGCCAGCGTGTCGGCGTCTGCATCGACTTCATCATTGGGTTCGATCGTTGGGACCTTGGCCACCCCGAAGTCCAATATCTTTATCAGACCGTCCGGCCGCAACATAATGTTTTCAGGCTTGAGATCCCGGTGAACGACACCGACCTCGTGTGCAGCGGCGATTGCAGATGCGATTTGCGCAGCGATATCCAATGTTTCGGATATTGATAGTCTTGTACGAGAAAGATGGTCGCGGAGAGTTACGCCTTCAATGAACTCCGTCGCGATGTAATGAGCCTCCCCGGTTTGTTCGATCTCATAGATCGTGAGAATGTTTGGATGATTGAGTGCCGAGGCAGCTCGGGCTTCTTGCACAAACCGGTAAATTCGCTTGGGATCAGAGGCAATTTCGACGGGCAGTATCTTGAGAGCTACGGTACGGCCCAACCTGATATCACGTGCAAGGTACACTTCCCCCATGCCGCCTTCACCGATCAGGCTGCGGACCTCATACCGGCCAATCTGTGAACCCGTGGCAATTCCCATGATCAGCTACAACTATTTTTGAGCTTGGTTCGGCCGGAGAAGTGCTGGGGCGTGCGATCTTGCATTGGAGTAGCTTGCTCTGACTGGTTAGAGATTGTTGCAACTCGCGGTCTGTGTCAACTGTTGGCGCTAAACATACATTTTACGGGATCAAGCCTGAACTAGTGACGAATCTTTCAAGCACCGTTTCGGCTGGAGCGGAATCTCAGTCAAGTGTCATACAATACGAGCGATGCGAACCAGGCTGTTCGACAAAACATGGACCGCCTACGCCGTCGTTGTTTCCAGCGTAATTGTCCTAACAATATTCCTCAAGTTGGTCGGCCAACACGTCAACTCCACGACGGTTGGATTGGTCCTTCTACTCGACGTCTTATGTATCGCTACTCGCTGGGGCAGCTTGCCAGCGCTTGTCACTTCGCTCATCGCGGTTTTGTGTTTTAACTATTTCTTTCTCCCACCCTTTGGCACTTTCAATATTTCGTCCGCTGATAACTGGGTTGCCCTGGCAGCCTTTTTGATAACTGCACTTATTGCAGGTCAACTCTCGGCGAGCGCCAAGAACCGAGCGGAGGAAGCTGAAGCCGGCAAGACCCAGATTGAAAACCTCTATTCTCAGTTGCAGGATGCCTTTGATCGTGCGAGCCAGGCAGAAGCGCTAAGGCAAAGTGAAAGATTGAAATCGGCGTTACTTGATGCTGTAACTCACGATCTCAGAACGCCACTAACGACGATAAAAGCTTCGATAACTACTCTCCTTGACGATCAAAGAGGTGAGACCAATGATGAGCAAACATTCAACATCGACCCTGATGCAAAACTCGAGATGATGGAGGTAATAGATCAGGAGACAGATCGTCTTACCCGTTTCATCAGCGGTTTGATCGAACTGGCACGAATTGAGGCTGGACAATTACAACTCCGCAGGCGATGGGGTGCTGTCGAAGAGATTGTGTCCAATGCGCTTTCTCGCGCCGAACCGATCACACGCGATCATCGCATTGAGCTCAGGATTGAAAAGGATCTGCCTGTAGTAAGGGTCGATGAACGAGCTGTCAGCGAAGTTGTTTTTACGTTGATCGATAACGCGGCTAAATACTCTCCAACCGGATCCCGCATAATCATCAGGGCAAATCAATTACAGCACGATCAAGTTCGAATGGAAGTCGAAAACGAAGGTGAAACCATTCCCCCAGCTCTAAGAGAACGAGTATTCGACAGGTTCTTTAGAGCGACCAGAGATGGCGATATTTCAACCCATCAACCTTCCGGCACCGGGATGGGGCTGGCAATCGCAAAAGGTCTGGTCGAGGCTCATGGCGGTAAGATTTGGATTGAATCGGGAACCAATGGAACGGGCACTAAAGTAGCATTCATATTACCAATCGGAGATGAAGAGCCCACAGAATTGCTCTCAAATGCTGATGCGGAAGCCGAGCGCAAGATATGAGTGATAAACCGCGAATACTGGTGGTTGACGACGAGTCGCAACTTACTCGTGTCTTGCGCACCGGTTTGACCGCGCACGGCTATGATGTGCGGACGGCGGTTGATGGCGTCGAGGGTCTCAAGCAAGCAAATGACTGGCGTCCCGATCTAATCATCACCGATCTCGCCATGCCGAATATGGACGGCCTTGAACTCTGTCGCAAGAT
>DATIBX010000779.1:0-3327 GCA_035457105.1 Pyrinomonadaceae bacterium | reverse complement strand
ATCTTGCGAGCAATTTCTGCAAGACTTTCTTCAGCCGGCGAAGTGGCGAGCTTAATAACCATGGGCAGATTCACGCCGGTGACCACTTCGACTGAGCCTTCCTCAAGGAACATTGACGCAATGTTTGTAGGTGTTCCGCCAAACATATCGGTAAGTAAAAGGACTCCACGTCCTTGAGAAACCCGAATGATTGCCCGCTGCACTTCATCTCGAGCGGCATCGACATCGTCGTGCCATCCGATCGAGACTGCCGCGATGTGAGAAATTGGTCCAATTATCATCTCAGCAGCAGCCAACAGCTCTCCCGCTAGATGTCCGTGAGTTACGATGACTCCTGCGGTTCGCTTGACATCAGCCGGCGGCGGCGAAGTTTGCGGAGTATTGCTCATGACTAATTCTCAATTCTGAATTGTTAATTCTCAATTCATGGTTCTGAACTCATAAGTCCTAAATGAAGTATGACCATGATCAATGACCAACGACAAATACACGTCCTATCTTCTTCCACCCCGATTCGCTCCCTTCCTGACATCCCGGTGTCTTGCGTGCACTTCAAATCCAGCCTGCCTCAACGTCCGAGCGAGCGCATTTGCAACCATTACCGAACGATGGCGCCCTCCGGTGCAACCAATACCAACCGTCACGTATGACTTTCCTTCCCGTTTATAAAGCGGCAGAAGATAGGTCAATAGGTCTGTGAACCGCGAGATAGTCTCTTGAACTTCCTCATGCGAGCGCAGGTATTTTACAACCCGACTGTCATGACCTGATAGGGGTTTCAGCTCAGGAACAAAGTGTGGATTCGGAAGGTGACGAACGTCAAATAACAACTCGAGATCCCCTGGGTTGCCATATTTGTGCCCGAAACTCAAGATTTGAACACGCATTGGAGCGCCGGCCATCTCCGGACTAAACCGGTCCAGTAGGAATCGCCGCAGGCTATGAACGGTGTGCTCGGACGTATCAATGATTTGATCCGCAAGCGCGCGAATGCTCGCCATCGCCTCACGCTCAGAACCGATAGCCTCGCGTAATCCGTTACCCTTTTCGGCAGGATGAGGACGTCTGGTTTCACTAAACCTGTGTTGCAGAACATCATCCGACGCCTCAAAGAACAGAACTCTGACACTTAGACCAGACTCGCGTAGCGCCAGGAGTTGCTTCTCAAACTCAGCTAGAAAGACTCCTTCTCGAATATCGATGACCAATGCTGCCCTACGTATTCCTTTTTCATCTTCATCGGAGGTGATAAGCCGTGCGAAAGTCTGCAACATTGTGAGCGGCAGATTGTCGACACAGAAGTACCCCAGATCCTGAAAGGCATTGGTAGCAGAAGACATACCAGAGCCGCTCAGACCGGTAATGATTACAATATCGGGAACTTGGTTGGCTCTAACAGAGGGTGGTTGGATTGTCGGATTACGGGCCATTCGCTGCGATGCGCTATCGACCTCAGTTGATCGCTTTCGTTGCGGGTGGACAACTTGTTCCGCTTCACTTCAAGAGTACCTTAAAACGCAACAAGTTGTCCTTTTTGCCAGCGATTTTAAGGCTCAATGAGTCCGTAATTGCCGTCTTTTCTTTTATAGAGCACTCCCAATCTCTGGGTGTCTGCATCACGGAAGACGAGAAACTGATCTGGTTCAGACGATAATCGCAGCGCGGCTTCTTCAGCAGTCATTGGTTTCACTGTGTATCTGCGCGCGGCTACAATCCGAGGTGGGCGAGGAGTAGCTTCGAGATGGCCATCCGGATCCGGAGCAACTCGGCCAGTTGACTGTCCGCCTTGCTTCCGGTCGATGATCTTCTTTTTCAGTTTGAGGGCCTGTTTCTCTATTTTGGAGATTGCCCTGGTGAGGGCCATGTACATGTCCGCATTGGTGTCCTTAGCGGTGAGTGTATGTTCACGCCAGTAAACAATGATTTCCCCGATCTGACGGTTCTTCTCAACGTCGATGATGATGTGAGTGCTAAGAGTCGAATCGTTGAAGATGTGGTCCAACTTCTTGAAATGCCCCTCGACGTGTCGCCGGATAGCGGGAGACACCTCGACGTGCCGACCGGTATATTCAAATTTCATCAGCAAACTCCCTCCTCGAGCAGTGACAAAGATGCAATGCGAAGCCTACCCTGGTCGGAAAGACTAGTCGCAACAGTTAACATGATACTTACTTGAAGGTATTAAATCGCGCTGGGGGCGTTCAGACAACGGCGCGGCGTTCGCGCGAGCCAGGAATTTGCATCTGGTCACGATACTTGGCAACAGTACGGCGCGATAGTTTTATTCCGTCCTTGGCCAGAATCTTCACGACCTGGTCATCGGTAATTGGATTATGCGAATCTTCTTCCTCGATTAACTTTTTAATTTGAAGCTTTATGATTCGAGTGGAAATCTCTTCGCCATCTTCGTTGAGCATCCCCTCGGTAAAAAATCGCCGCAGCTCGATTACTCCTTGCGGCGTATGAGCGTACTTGCGATTGACGACGCGTGAAACAGTTGAGAGGTGCATACCAATATCCTCAGCAATGTCTTTCAGCATCATGGGTTTGATGTACTGGACGCCATGATCGAGAAAGTCACGCTGTCGTTGCACGATCGATTCGACGACTTTATAGATCGTCTGCCGGCGATGCTCGATGTTTCTAAGCAGATCGACGGCTGAGCGCATCTTCTCTCTGATAAAGCTCTTCGTCTCGTTACTCACACCCTGACTCAGCATCTGCTGATATTGCTGGCTGACGCGCAAACGAGGGCTACCATCATCAGCGAAATAGATAATGTAGTCGTCATCGTTTTCGTCTAATTTCTCGATGTAGATCTCAGGGCTGATTAAGATGGGCTCATCAGATGAGTAGCGGCGACCGGGATAAGGATCGAGCGTGCGAATAAACTGCAGCTCTTCAAGCAGCGCTTCGACGTCAACCCCGATCTGTTTCGACAAGTGCGGCAGTTTGTGTTGTTGCAAATCTGCCAAATGCTCAGAAATTAGAGTCGCTGCGAGACGATCTTTTTGTCCTAATACTTCGAGTTGGACCAGCAGACATTCTCGGACGTCGCGAGCACCACAGCCCACCGGATCGAGACGCATGACTGCCTGGCGCGCTTGCTCGACCACCTCCTCGGAGCATTTCTCCATGGCGGCCATCTCTTCGTTTGTCGCATTGAGACGACCGTCGGCATTCAAGTTACCAATAACGCAGATAGCTGCGTCGCGAACCTCGCCCTCGATGGGGCTCATGTGCAATTGCCACTCGAGGTGTTCCGCAAGTGACGGTGGACGCGTCAAAAACTGTTCGAATGTAGGAGCGTCTTCTTTGTATTCGATT
>DATIBX010000778.1:0-13386 GCA_035457105.1 Pyrinomonadaceae bacterium | reverse complement strand
TGTCTGTCTAAATGAAAACTAACACGTGTCCCCTGACCTCTCACTGACTCACACACGTTCCGCGCTTTAAGAACTTTCCATCACCGGGCTTGCCTTTGAATTGATCCTGGTCGACCACCAGTCGGCCACGCGATAAAACTGTGTCCACAACGCCGGTGATTTTCTTTCCTTCGTAGGCGTTGTAATCGCAATTCATGTGTTGACTCTTGACGCTTAGGGTCTGCTCTTTGTTGGGATCAAAAATTACAATATCGGCGTCGGACCCTACGGCAATAGTTCCTTTTCTTGGAAAAAGTCCGAACATCTTTGCGGCGGCGGTGGAGGTTAGTTCGACGAATCGATTGAGGCTAATTCGATTTTCGACCACCCCTCCGTTGTAAATTAGCGGGACCCGGTTCTCGACGCCCGGAGCGCCGTTGGGAATCTTCGTGAAATCGTTACGGCCCAACTCCTTTTGCTCCTTCATACAGAATGGACAATGATCGGTCGAGATAACCTGCAAATCGTCCATCTTCAAACCCTTCCAAAGTTCTTCCTGGTTTGACTTCTCACGCAGTGGAGGCGTCATTACGTACTTGGCGCCATCAAAGCCCGGCTCGTCGTAATTATCGAGCGACAGGAAAAGGTATTGAGGACACGTCTCAGCAAAAGCGGGAATACCTCGATCGCGCGCTTGCCTTACCTGGTTCAAAGCGTCAGCACACGAAAGGTGAACGATATAAACAGGAGACTCTGCCATCTCCGCAATAGCGATGGCCCGGTGAACACCCTCAGCTTCGGCAACTGTGGGCCTCGTCAGCGCATGATATTTTGGCGCGGTGTGCCCCTTCTCAACTGCGCGTTTAATGATTTCATTAATGACAATTCCATTTTCGGCGTGCATACAAATCAAACCACCGCGTTCCCCTGCGGCGGACATCGCGCGAAAAATAGTTGCATCGTCAACCAGGAATACACCCGGGTAAGCCATGAACATTTTGAAACTGGTGATCCCTTCATCCATGGCTGTATGTAGTTCTTCGATTTGCTTGTCTTCGAGTTCCGTAGTTATGAGGTGAAAACCGTAATCGATGGCGGCTTTGCCTTCCGCTTTCTTGTGCCAGTTATCGATGCCTTCTATTAACGCTTGACCTTTGTATTGCACGGCAAAGTCGATGATTGTTGTAGTGCCTCCGTGCGCTGCAGCGATTGTTCCGGTGCGAAAGTCATCCGATGACTCAGTGCCGCCAAACGGCAACTCCATGTGCGTGTGGGGATCAATGCCGCCGGGAATGACCAGCTTTCCCTGTGCATCGATTACCTGGTCGGCTTCCATCTCGAGTTTTGCGCCGATCACGGACACGCGTTCTTCCTCGACGAGGATGTCAGCCTTGTAATCGTCAACAGCGGTTATAACTCGTCCATTCTTGATTAATGTTTTCATTGATGACTCCCGGAGTTCACAAAGCAATTCACCTTTTACTATTGTTAGGGCTTAGCGAAACGAAACGAGTTCAAAATGATCGGCAAGTCACCCTTAATCCCAAGATCATCAACTCCCTTAACCTGGTTGCCTGCCGAAGTTGCAATCATCAGAAGAACAGCACCCTTTCTTTGGTCGTTGCCAGGAATCAACACCCCTCGTCCCCAAATATCAAGTTCTCCTTGCGGTTTGTCGCTAGCGTGACTGGTGAACTTGAATTCGTATCCATCATAATTCCCGATCTTCGTTGGACCTTCGGATACTTTTTTGTAATCAGGAAACCCGCGTGCAATATCATTGCTCAAATCATTTGCCAACTTAGGCATCAATTCAGCCTGGCCACTGAAGTATCCCACCGCGAAATTCTCAATTGTCTTTTCATCATCAGAAAACTTCTCAACTTTGACGAAGTTTGGAGAAGATGGCTTACCGGCATCGTCATCACGTTCCCAGGAACTTGGATAGTCGAATGAAAAGTCGACGTAGAATTCGGCAAGTGGTCCGGAAAACTTTACGGACGAATTTTGGTAGGTAGTCGTCGCCGCAGTCGTATTGTGTGTAGGCGGCGTTGCATTGTTGTTGGAACTGTTAATGGACTTCTTCGTTGAGCATGCACTCGCACATGAAAGCACGATCGTCAATCCAGTAGTCAACAGAAAAGCCTTTTTAGTGAATGTCATGAAGCGTTTTTGTCTCCTCCAAACGGTCATCGAACATAAGAATTTACGCGATAAAAGAGAAGTTGCGATCTGATGAAGGTGAATGGTTAGTGCCGGACAGCGGCGAGAGAAGGGTTGTTCGATTACGTCTAAACAGCGAAACGTCGCTGCCGAAGGCAAACGGACCAAGCACATCAACGATGCAGCACGTCCAGCTAGTCTCATTCTGAAGACTGGTTAAGGTACTTCACGAAATTGCCTTAAAACTATCGTCTAAGGCGGCAATCAATTCGTCCACATGGTCTCGAGAGGAATTCAGCATGAGGCCGGTCCTGATAACGTTTCCGTAGAGCCCGCCCTTTCCGATCAAGACATGCCGGCGCTTTGTTTCTTCAAAAACACGAAGCACAGCATCGGGCGCTGGTTCCTTTGATGCTCTGTCCCTTACGAGTTCGAGACCCTGCATCAGGCCGAGTCCGCGCACGTCGCCAATAACCAAGTACTTTTGCTTGAGTTCTTCCAACCGCTGTCGCAAGTAGCCGCCGACTTCAGCTGCATTTTTCTTGAGATCGTTGTCTTCGATCTCTTTTATGACCGCCAACGCAGCAGCCATTGAGACTGGATTGCCGCCAAACGTAGAGAATGTCAGTCCGGGATATTTGTCTGCTACAGCAGGCGTGGCCACGGTGATTCCGATTGGTACGCCGTTACCGAGTCCTTTGGCCGAAGTTATGATGTCAGGAGTAACATCCCAGTGCTCGATGCCAAACCATTTGTCTCCGGTTCGTCCCCAGCCAGTTTGCACTTCATCCGCAATGAACAATCCACCGTGTTTCTTGGTTATTTCTACGGCACGCTCGAAGTAGCCAGGTGGTGGTACGACAAAACCGCCGACGCCGAGGATTGGCTCAGCCATGAATGCTGCAATTTCCCCGGTAGTTGAGGTCATGATCAATTCTTCGATGTCGTTGGCACAGGCGAGTCCACACTCTGGATAAGTTAGTTTGAATGGACATCGATAACAGTAAGGCGCGGGAGCGTGAACGAATCCTGCAACCTGTGCCGGCAAGGGACGCCAGGTCGAATGGCCCATGGCTGACAACGCGGTAGCCGAACGTCCACTATAACTGTGGCGGAGTACCACGATTTCATGACGGCCGGTGGCAGTCTTTGCTGCGTGAACAGCGGTGTCGTCTGCTTCTGTACCGCTATTTGTGAAAAAAGATTTCCTTAAGTTTCCAGGCGAGATTTGAGCCAGCTTCTCAGCCAGATCGGATTGAGGTTTATTAGCATAAAGAGTTGAAGTGTGCTGAATGGATTGAACCTGCTTGATGATTGCTTCACTGATGTGCGGGTTATTATGGCCGACGCTAACTGTTAGCACTCCGCCAAAGCAATCAAGATATTTGTTGTTCTGATCGTCCCAAACATGAAAGCCTTCGCCGCGGACCAGCGCCAGCGGTTCCTTGTAATACATTGCGACGGCTGGGAAAAGGAACTCTTTATGTTTCCGAACACTTTCAGATTGGGACACTTCCGTTTCAACAGTACTCATTGTTTTTCCACTGGCTAAAAATTTAGCGCCCTTTTCATGGGCAACTATCGAGGTTTAAGACAAGGTTTATCCGCCGCGTCGTCAGCTGCACGACGAGCCTCTTCATTTGCTTGCGATCCTGGACCAATCTTGTGCGTTACACAAACTTCGGAATTCGTTAATTTGGTGACGGCCAGGTAGGACGTAATCTTTTTCGAGTTCTCTGGGTCTTCGCTGGCGTTGAATCTGACGATCAGCGCCACAGGGACGAGAGTCTTTCGCTGCGTAGAGACGCGCCATTCTGCCTTTGGACCAAGGCTCGAAAAGCCGCCACTAATTACATTCCATAACTCGAGAGAGTGTTTGGTTCCCGAAGGCGCAACGACAGTTAAGTTCTGGCGCAAGTCGCCCTCAGCCAGCAGTAAACTATATCCACCAATTCCTTTGCACCGTCCGAGGTAATCGCCCGCTTCTGAGGCGTCATTCTTCAGTGTACGACACTGCTTTGCATCCAAACTCGTATAGACACTCCGGTTGGGTTGAGCCAGACCAGCTTGCCACGATGCCAAAACCGTTAACAGAACACTCGCCAGCAAGAGAAATGGCTTCCGAATACTCATGATGACCTTCAGTAGAGGTTTCCTTCACGTTTACGTCCAGTGTAATCGACGTAAACGACTTTGAGTTCGGTATAAAAGTCCAGGGCCGTTGAACCCTGTTCACGATCTCCGATTCCTGTCCCTTTTGTGCCTCCAAACGGAACATGCGCCTCACCACCTGTAGTCGGAGAGTTTATGTGCGTCATACCGGTTTCGATTTCATCGACGAAGCGAAAGATACGAGGCGCGTCATTCGTGAAGATTGAAGAGGATAGTCCGTATTCGCAGTCATTAGCCACCAGCATCGCCTCTTCAAAATTCTTAACCCGTAGAACAGATAGGACTGGGCCAAAAATTTCCTCGCGGGCGATTCTCATGTCAGGAGTAACGCGATCAAAAACTGTCGGACGGACGAAATATCCCTTTTCCAATCCCGGTCCTTTTGCCTGCTCTCCGCCACATGCCAGCGTCGCCCCGTCTTCTTTGCCGATATCGATATAGCTTAGAACGGTTTTGAACTGTCCCTCGTCGACACTTGGACCCATTTCGGTTGCTGGATCCGAGCCTGGTCCAATACGCATCGAGTTAGCGCGTTTTACTACGCGTTCTACAAACTGGTCGGCTACTTGGTCTACTACGATGGCGCGGCTGGTGGCAGTGCATCTTTGTCCAGTCGAGCCAAATGCTCCTTGCGCCGTTGATTCAACTGCCAACTCCATGTCAGCGTCTTCCAACACTATGACCGGATTCTTCCCGCCCATCTCACACTGCACTTTAGCTCCACGTCGGGAAGCCTGTTCGTATAGTCTAATACCCACGCCGTTCGAGCCGGTGAAAGAGATCGCCTTGACTGCGGGATGGTTGATGATCTCGTCACCCGCTTCTGATCCAGAGCCAAGTACCAGATTGAGTACTCCACCCGGAACACCTGCTTCCTCAAAAATTTCGGTAATGCGAACCGCAGTGGCTGGCGTGATCGAGGCCGGTTTGAAGACCACCGTGTTACCGGCAACCA
Source organism: Pyrinomonadaceae bacterium (assembly GCA_035457105.1). Taxonomy (GTDB): domain Bacteria; phylum Acidobacteriota; class Blastocatellia; order Pyrinomonadales; family Pyrinomonadaceae; genus PSRF01. The sequence goes on along the minus strand of DATIBX010000778.1, from coordinate 8,117 downwards.
AAGCAGGTGCAATTTTCCAAATGGGAATCGCGACGGGAAAGTTCCATGGGGTAACACACGCGACAACGCCTATTGGTTGCTTCAGCGTGTAAGCAAAATTCAAAGGCAACTCTGAAGGGATGGTCTCGCCATTCATCCTTCTTGATTCGCCCCCACAAAACTCTGCGACGTTGATGGAGCGCTGCAACTCTCCGCGAGATTCCGCGATCGTCTTACCTTCTTCGAGAGTCAGCAGTTGGGCCAACTCTTCTTTGTGCGTTTCCATGAGGCGGGCCGCCATGGTAACGATTCGACCGCGTGATGGAGCAGGAGTGGCTCGCCACCTTCGAAAAGCTTCCGCAGCTGCAGCAACGGCAGTCCGTGCCTCGTCGCGAGTGGCCTGTTTTATCGTTCCGAGGACGTGATCGGTATCCGCTGGGTTAAGATTACTGGCGGTGCGCGAAGAGCTTGATTCAAGCCACTTGCCGTCGATGAAATTGCGATATATGTTCATTGACTTTCTACAAAAAGAACGTAGTTGATCCGACTGCAAACAGATCAGGAAGGAATACTCGTAAGAAATCGGGAATAAAGCTTAACGGCCGCTAAATATATCACGTTCCGTTAATTGCCTTCAGTCTAATAGAGCGAGACTATTCAATTATGCAAATTGTCGAACTACTTCGTAGCAGGGTCAATCAGTCTCCTGACAAACCGTTCATTTTCTCAGAAGCGGATGGACGCTCTTACACTTATCGGCAATTCGCCGAAGCGGTCAACCGTCTAGCGGCGCTCTTGTCAGAGCAGGGAATCAATAAAGGCGACGTTGTCAGCCTTTTGTTACCGAATAGCGTTGAGTACGTCATCGCATATTTTGGTTGCTGGCAGCTCGGAGCTTTAGCAGGGCCAATCAACTCATTGCTCAAAGAGCATGAGATGACCTACGTCATCTGTGACTCAGAGGCTAAGGCACTCCTCGTGCACACTGAATTTCTTCCAATTATTGAGAAGATCCGGTCACAACTAACAACGGTTAAGACAGTTATCAGGATAGATAATGAATCGGAAGCGACCAAAAGCGTATCAAGCAAGCAGGTTGAGTCATCTTCAATTACGAGTGACGACGAGGCAATTATTATCTATACGTCAGGTACAACCGGTCGACCTAAAGGTTGTTTGTTGACTCACGGAAACATCGTTTCCAATGCGAGGCAAATCAGCGAATGGCTTTCGTTTGGTCCAACTGATCGCTTGTTGACCATCATGCCACTTTTTCACATGAATGCAGTTTCAGTAACTACGATGTCGGCTCTCTATGCAGGTGGCTCAACTGTTGTGAGTCCAAAATTCTCTGCATCTCGATTTTGGAAGATCATTTCCGATTATGAAATAACTTCATTTGGCTCAGTGGCAACGATGCTTTCAATGTTATTGACTACCTATCCAAACGGAGTGCCGGACGGTCTCAAGACAGACCAGTTGCGCTTTGCGATGTGTGGTTCTGCGCCAGTCCCGGGTGAAGTTATCAAGCGTTTTGAGGAGACTTTTGGATGTTTGGTTATCGAAGGATACGGCCTGTCTGAGTCAACTTGCCGATCTACCTTCAATCCACCTGACCTCAGAAGGAGACCGGGATCGTGTGGATTACCAATCGGAAATGAAATGCGTGTCGTAGATGAGGACGATAGCGAAGTTAAAGACGGAACATTGGGTGAGATTGTTGTACGAGGCGAGAATATTCTAAAAGGCTATTACAAGAATCCGGCTGCTACGACGGCGGCATTTCGGAACGGTTGGTTCCACACCGGGGACATCGGTTATCGAGACGCAGATGGGTTCTATTATGTTGTCGATCGAAAGTCAGACATGATTATCCGGGGTGGTGAAAATATCTATCCGAGAGAGATTGACGAGGTGTTATATCAGCATCCAGCTGTCGCTGCAGCAGCGGCAGTGGGAATACCAGACGAACTCTACGGTGAAGAGGTAGCCGCGTTTGTGGTCTTGAAAGAAACAGGATCTGCTACGGAGAACGAGCTAATCACCTTTTGCAGGGAGCGCCTGGCGGACTACAAATGTCCTAAGACAGTTCGACTAGTAAAGGAAATTCCCAAAGGCCCTACGGGAAAACTTTTGAAACGGGAGTTGGCGAAGCTGATTTAGCTCATGCCTTCCAATTTGGGTAACGTCGAAACGGTCGTATCTTTGGCGCGATCGACTAGCCACGCACCAAATAGCCACAGACCGCAAATACCAATCATCAGCGGCGAAAACCATTTACCGTAGAGTCCATCCGGTGAGAACTTTTCAGTCGCAGTATGCAAGACTTCGGAGTTAGGCAGGATTCCAGCCTCCGCGAACTCGTGGAACGAGTAGATGGCGACTTGAACCATGAAGAGCAGTAGAAATATTCCAGTTACTTGAAAGAAGCGTCTCACATTTATTAAGTGTCCGTATCTGGCCCATCCCCAAGCAAAAGTGCCTGCGGCGATTAAGCCCAGGAGCGCGCCCTGGACTAATTGTGAATCTCGTACCTGTAGAAGCAAAAGCGCAGTTTCCATTCCTTCTCGCGTAATCATCAGGAAAGTGAAAACGAAAACACCCGCGACGGCGGCGACTCGGGAGCTGCGAGACGATACTGCAGAAAGTCGTTCGCGCATTCGCTGTTGAATTTTTGGACCGGTGCGCCACATATGGATTACCAACGAACCAACCATGACAATCGCTACGACACCGAGTACTGCTTCGCGCAGAGCTTCATTGGCAAAGAACTGACTAACGTAACCACCGGCTGTCGGACCGAGGTAACGCTCCAGGACTGCATCGTCAACTCCGTTTTTCAGGAGGTAAGCCAATCCAAGGCTGGCAGCGAGAGCGGCGGCGATTGCGACATAAACAGAAGACGCCAGCCACTTTTGCTCGGCTTTACGGAGGTACGAAAGGATAACGGCGACAAGCAAGAAGGATTCGAAGCCCTCACGCAGGACAATTACGAATGAGTTGAGCATATTCGGACGCAACCTTCATCAAATAGTCTTCAGCGTACTCCGCGAGTACGTTCGCAGTATAGTTTAGTTGAAAATAGATTTCAATTTCAGCCAGGCGGAATTTTTAGTGAGGTCTCTAAAGGACTCTGCACAAAAGTAGGGATGCCAGGAATCAGGTACCGCGAGCGATGGGCAACTCAACGAAGCCTCATCAGGATTCAGGCCTAAATGAGTGTCCCATCCGGTCGCTTTGCTCGCGGTACCGTAACTTGACTGCTCCACAGTCAAAGTAAGATTTTTGTGCGGCCGTTGAGGTTATTTGCCGTTGAGGTTATTTAATGACTTGCTACGGGGAGGATGGCTAGATCAGCTCGCACAGCGCCAAGCTGCGTAGCCGCCGTGATTCGCAAAGGTAGCCTGCGCCTATCATCGCTGATCCACATCCGGAATTGATACTTGTCACTTTGCGGATCATCCGTCGTAAGCGTGATAGGAATGGCTACAATCTTCTGATCACCAATTTGGATCGTCTCGCGTTTCGAAGAAGTAATCACGAGAGTCTTGGGCTTGTTTTCCACCAAAATTGAAATAGCATTTTGTTGCGGTGGACTTAAACGAAACGTTCGTACCGCATAAAAGAATGAAACGTAGTCGTGTGTGCCTACGGGAATGTCGAGACGTGTACCTTTATCCGTTGTAGCGTTACCGCCTTCCTGGTTGATGGTGAGAGTCTGGTTACGTCGGCGTTTGCCCTCGACAAGGTTGAGAACGGTCCGATAGGGGAGCAGCACCTTTGGGTCTACGTAAGACTCCACTTGATCAGTCGCCACAAAAACGCGCGCCGCAGCCCCAGTAGTTTCTGCCTTCACCGTAAGCAGTAATCCGGTTCGGTCGAAATACCGCGAAAGACCTCGCACCTGAAACGTTGCAGTGCCCATCGGAGCATTACTGCCCGCAAGATAGATCTGATAATTCAGTTGCTCGCCCGTAGCAAAAGGCAGATCACTAATTGCTTCTGTGTTGACTGAAGCACCAGGAGTTGGAGCTGGCGTCGGTCGTGGAGTTACCCCTGGCGAGGCGGTGTTTGCAGCAACAGCTGGTTTGACAAATTCTGACCCGGCCAGTTCCGCTCTCAACTCACCGGACTTAACCTTCGCTGTCAATAAGACAGGAACGTGTCGTTCGTCATCGCTGAAATAAACCTTAAAACTCTTTAACGCCGATTGACCTTCAACGTGTACTTGCGCCACCCAACTTTCAAATGAGCCGGCATTTGTTCGGACCGTTTCGCGCCCGTTCACTTTTACTTCGGCCTGGTAATCGCTTGATTGTCCGCGTACATGAAAACTGTACGATGCTCCATTTGTTAAAGGTAAGGCCCGAATGCGATAGAACACCGAAAGTAGATCGTAAGTGCCGTTCAAGGCACGTTGTCTGACACCCGTTGCTTCTGGCGCTTGATTGAACTCCTGTGTTGATTCGCTTCCCCTAATCTCGTCACGTACCACTTCTTCTGCGCGGAAAGGCAGACCAGTTGCGGCTTCAATATAGGTGGTGTAGTCGTTGTTGATCGAGTAAAGAGCGACGTTCACGACGCCGGTAGTCTGTACATGAGCCTTTACCTGATAGGCATCACGTCCAAAGTATGTTCCTCGACCGGCAATTTGAATCTCAACGTGGCCGACTGAAGGGAAGTTTGAGTAGGAAATGTTGTAGGTCAGACGTTCTCCGGCCTTATATGGAGCGGAAAATAGAGGCAGGGAACTAGCTCCGACATTCTCCTGAGCGTTAACTGGAAAGATGATCGCGAAAAGGAGGACTAGTAGAGTAGTAGTGACCGGTTGCTTCAACCTGAGATTCACAGTCGCATAATAGTTAGAAATCATTCGTTGGGCAAATAACGTTGGACTACGCTAAATCATACACGCGCAACCCCTTGCACGAGTTCCGTTGGTTCTACCTTATTGTTGACCCATTTCTGCGATGATCGCTTGTGCAGCTTCGGCAGGCTCGGGCGAGCCGGTAATCGGTCTGCCCACTACGAGGAAATCTGAACCAGCTGCGAGGGCCATTCCAGGCGTTGCCACTCGCTTTTGATCATCCGCGATCTGCTTGCTTTCCTGAGTGGCCGGTTTTCCGGGCCGTATTCCCGGCGTCACAATTAGTAGAGACTGATCACGAAAGGTTGAACGTATACTTTCGGTCTCACGAGGTGACGCTACCACTCCATCGATCCCAGAGCCTACAGCTAATTTCACTAAACCCAAAACATTTTTTTCGGGCGTTCCCACGACGCCGATCTCAGCCAGATTCGCAGCATCCATGCTGGTTAGGACGCTAACTGCTATTACCTTAGGCGGTATGATTTGCTTTTTTGTGGCTGTTTCTTTGACTGCTTCGACCGCACGACTCATCATCTCGCCCCCGCCACTTGCATGTATCGTGAACATCGAAACACCAAGAGCGGTCGCTGACTCAGCCGCTCCCGCCACTTGATGGGGGATGTCGTGAAACTTGAGATCGAGAAAGACGCCGGCGCCGGTGGCCTGAACTTCTTCTACGATCTTTGGTCCCATTAGAGTAAAGAGTTGAGAGCCTATTTTGAACGTGCCGACTATTCCCCTTAATTCTTTTGCCAACTTCCGAGCGGCGTCTGGCGAGACATCAAGTGCCACTATCAGTTTGTCTTGTTTTCTCACTGGTCTCCTTTCATTTTGCAGTAAGTTCGTCTGCACCTGAACCGACGGCTTGGTCCAGGTGATCGATTCGGGCATGCTTCATTATTCTTAGCAATCCATCGTTAATATTTTTAGCAATGCAGGGACCCTCATAAATGAATCCGGTGTAAACCTGCAACAAGCTTGCGCCTGCACAAATTTTTTCCCATGCGTCCTGGGCGTTGAAGATTCCTCCTACTCCGATTATTGGTAGCGTGCCTCTCGTCAGCTTAAAGAGTTCAGCAATCATTCGCGTAGATTTGTTCCGCAGGGGAAGTCCGCTCAAGCCACCGGAGCCGCAAGCGTCAACTTCCGCAACACTCGAGCGAAGATTTGAGCGGCTAATCGTGGTGTTGGTGGCAATTACGCCGTCAACTTTTGAAGCTAGCAACGTCTCGACTATTGGAGCGAGTTCCTCAGTTTGAATGTCGGGGGCCAGCTTGACCAGCAACGGCAATGGAGACGTTCGATTCGATATTTTTTCAAGCTCACTTTTTCTCTGTTGCAGAGCCTTTATGAGAGTTGAAAGCTGTTCAGTCTGCTGGAGTTCACGCAGTTGAGGTGTGTTTGGAGAACTCACATTGATTGCCACGTAATCGGCGACCGGGAAAACGATCTCAAAACTTGCAAGATAATCGTCGACCGCATCTTCAAGGGGGGCGATCTTGCTCTTGCCAATGCTTACACCAAGCACACATTCCGGCCGCTTTTTGAGTCGCTGCACAAACGCTGTTGCTCCTTTGTTGTTGAAGCCCGCACGATTGATTAGCGCCTTGTCCCTGGGGAGTCGAAACAAGCGCGGTCGAGGGTTTCCCGGTTGTGGATGAAAGGTTAGTGTTCCGGCCTCAATAAACCCGAAGCCCAAGGCTGAAAGGGCCGGCAACGCAATTCCGTCTTTATCGAAACCAGCCGCCAGCCCTATCGGATTTGCAAAGTTGAGTCCAAACCTTTTGAGTTCGCCAAACGATTGCGAGCGGTAGCACGGTGCAACCCAACCGGTTATGGTTGAGTTTCCGACGATGCTCAAAGAATGTAATGCCAGTTCGTGGGCCGTTTCCGGTGGAAGTCTGAAGAGTAGCGGTCGCAAGAATGAGCGATAGACCATTGAGTCGCGCTTATCAAAAGTTGGCGAATGCAGACTAACAGACGGGTAGTTTCTGTGACAAGTTACGGCTTGAGAAAACTAAGAATCGCCTACTACCAAACTGGCATTACTTGTCACGCGAAATTCTTCTTGTTAGTATCCGCTCCGATGGATTTCGTCGAAAAAGCTCGCATCATGGATGGGCCACGTATTAACCGTGCGCTTGCTCGTCTCTCATCAGAAGTGGTTGAGGAAAATCACGGTGCCGGAGACCTCTTTTTGGTGGGTATCCGACGTCGCGGCGTTCCCTTGGCCGAACGAATGGCGGATAAGATTGCTGACCTGGAAGGTTCTCGGCCGCCGGTCGGCGTACTCGATATTACGCTTTATCGTGACGATCTCTCTACGGTTGGGGCTAAGCCGGTTGTGAATCGAACAGATTTGCCGGGCGACATCGAGAATTGCAATATTGTGCTGATTGACGATGTCCTCTATACCGGACGAACGATTAGAGCCGCCCTCGACCAATTGATTGACTTTGGTCGCCCACGCCGAGTTCAGCTCGCAGTGCTCGTCGACCGGGGCAAAGAACATCGAGAATTGCCCATTCAAGCCGACTACATCGGGAAACTCGTCCCCACTAAGAAGAGTGAAATCATTAAAGTTATGTTGCAGGAGTTTGACGAGGAAGAGGGAGTCGTTATCGTCGAGCGACCGGCGGAGACGGGTTGAAAAACGAAGCGGCCAGCAGGCCGCTTTTTTTATGACTTAATATCGTTTCACAACCAATCACGTTTCATCTTCCACAAATATATTGATGATGCGAACTGCATTTAATAAACGCCACCTGCTCGGAATACGTGAGCTCGAAGCCGCTGAGATAACTGATCTGTTGGACACGGCAGAGAGCTTTCGCGAAATCTCAAAACGTGAGATTAAGAAAGTACCGGCGCTACGCGGTAGGACCGTGATTAATTTGTTCTTTGAGCCTTCGACTCGGACCCGGACTTCCTTTGAAATAGCGGCAAAGCGCCTGTCTGCTGACGCCGTCAATGTCAGCGTTTCAACGTCGAGCGTTTCGAAAGGAGAAACGTTGCTGGATACGGCGCGAAATCTTGAAGCGATGTCTCCAGATTGTATCGTCATTAGACATTCGATGGCTGGAGCGCCCCAACGACTGGCGCGACTTTGTAACGCCTCAATTGTAAATGCTGGAGACGGTGCGCATGAACATCCAACGCAAGCCCTGCTTGATGCGTTAACTATCCGTGAGCAGAAGGGCAAAATCGATGGGTTGAAGGTCGCTATCCTTGGCGATATTCTTCATTCCAGAGTTGCGCGCTCGAATAT
>DATIBX010000777.1:0-7894 GCA_035457105.1 Pyrinomonadaceae bacterium | reverse complement strand
TATGCCGAGTTCAAGGGCAAACAACTGCCGACAATTTTCCAATGGGAGAAAGCGGCCCGCGATGGGCGCGTCTCACCACTTGGTAATTACATGCCGTGGGGATTGTTTTACCCTGGCGATACGATCGAAGGTCGGGCCAACTTCGAAAGTAAAGGGTCCGTGCCAGTTGATAACCTCCCTTTTGGTATGAGTCCATTCGGAGCTTACAACATGGCGGGAAATGTCTCTGAGTGGACCCTGAATGATTCTTCGGAAGGCTATATCGCTACAGGAGGCGCATGGGGTGATCCTTCTTATACCTTCGCGCAATATGGGACATATCCCGGGTTCTACAGTTCCAATAAGCGAGGATTTCGCTGCAGCATGACGGTTCCAGGTGTGACCCGAGATCAAGGGGCTGCGCGAATCGAGATGGCTCATGAGATTCCCGTATACAAGATTTCGAGCGACGAAGACTTTGAGAACCTAGCCAGGAGTTACCGATATGAAAATACGCCACTTGATGCACAGGTCATTGAAGTTAAAGAGACTGAAGAGTGGCGGCGTGAAAAGATCACCTTCAATGGCGCTAATCATCAGCGTGCGATCGCCTATCTGTATTTGCCCAAGAACTATCCACGACCCTCTCAAGTTATCAATGTAGCGCCTGCCGGCGATGTTAGTAATGGGCTCCGTTCTCTACCAGCCTCGATCGAGGACCGGTTAGTGCCATTGATTAAATCGGGTCGGGCTGTCTTTGGAGTCGTCTTGGAGGGCTATATAGAAAGACTCAGACCAGCGGGCTACGTGCCGCCGGACCCGCGTAAGGCCGAATTTCGCGAGATGATTTACAACCGCGTAACAGACATTCGTCGAGGTCTCGATTATCTGGCCACCAGGGATGATGTGGATCTGCATCGGGTGGCGTTCTATGGTCCGAGTGCCGGAGCGCGCATCGGCCTGATATTAGCCGCAGTAGAAGACCGTTACGCTGCAGTAGTATTGCAGGGGGCAGGTGTCCTGCCCGAGGAAATGAGTAACATTCCGGAAGCAAATCCAATCAATTTCGCTCCTCATATTCGGGGGAAAGTGCTGATGATGCACGGGCGTTACGACGAGGACACTCCCCTCAAAACGCAAGCTGAACCACTCTTCAAAATATTGCACGAACCAAAGCGCCTGGTCTTATACGACGGCAGTCATGTCCCGAGCATCGAGCTCTTTGTCACCAACATGAATGCATTTCTCGACGAAACTCTTGGCCCAGTTAGACGCGAGTAAAATCACGAGACACTATTCAATTTCTCTTCCCGGAATCTCTGGTTGTCAGTTCTCCTTCGTCCACATTTTAGCTGGACCAGGTGCTGGGCCCTGGTTTCGGCCACAGGGAGCGCAACGCCACCAACGCCCCCACCATTATCAAGGGTAGTACTAACACTACAACGCTATGCTCGAAGAACCCTCGATCACGATGACTACCGTTGAGTAAGGGAATGATGAGAGTCATCGAGTAATAGACGATCAGAGTAAAGCCCATCTTACGAACAAACTCTGTCGACTTTTGCGGGCCCTTTTCAGTCAGAACAAAAAGCAACAACAGAAATCCAAAATAGATGATTATTCCTTCAATGCGGTGAAGTTGACTCCAACTCAACCACCTAACGTCGTCAGGAACATGCTGTAGCCATAGTGCAACACAGATGCGGACCGTATTGGCAATGATCGTCGCGACGTAAGCAAATCCAGCATAGAGTGGAATGAATTTCCAACTAAGTACACTCGAGCGATCCCCTAAGAGTGCTCGCAGCGCTAACATCAGGAATGCTGTGATCATGAAATTAACGCCCGCGCATGATGTGGCCACAAGGAACCTGTGATTACTCGACATGTAGCCGGCATAGGACTCGAACTGAAATGAGCTGCCACTAAAAATTTCAACCAGGGAAGTAGTGGGACCAAGTATCCAACGCAGTTGGTCGGCACTCGCAGTTGCATAATGTAGTTTTAGTGCCAGAGCGCACAGTATTATCACTAGAAACTGTGCGCCCTGGATTTTTCGCATCCGATTCATACCAGACTCCGCCGTTTGACGACGAATAAAACCATTCCGGCCATCAAGGAGAGAATCAAGAGCACTACTAACTCGGGTTCAGTGCCATTTTGCGTGCCGCCGCCAACGGCCATGTCACTGACCCTGATTGGAAGCGGTAATGGTTGATTGACGTCTTTTGCCGGCTCGAGATTGTTGGTAACTATTTCTCGCACCGCAATAAACGAGGTGTATTGAGTGAGCAAGTTGTATTTCAGGCCGAGCGATGTGATTGCTGCGATTTGCTCGTCACTTATATTTTCTGCTCCATAATCTGAGAGTTCGGCAATTCGCGATCGAGCCCACAGGTAACGCAAGGCACGATTGCCCTCGTCCGGTTGGGTTCCCGCTACATCTAGCCGCGAGGCGAATTCGCCCCTTCCTGTTTTGCCAGTTAGTTCAATAGCTCCCGCGACTGGTCCACGCCATTTGCCGAAGAGTATCAGCGGACGTTGAGCCAGCAAGTCGGGGAAGTGGACCGGGTTTACATCGTAAACGTCGAAACCCTGGGCCTGTACCTTAATGTTGGTTAAGACGGGACTCTCAATGTATTGCTTGAATTTATTTGCGACAGTGGCCGCTTCCGCTTCTTCAGTCACGATGAAGGGTTCGCCCATACCGGCCCTGGCAACACCTTCGATGAGGTAGCGGTTTACCGACGAGCCTATTCCGAACGCAAAAACATTGCTTTGGTCCAGATGGTCTCGAATGTAATCGAATACGCCTTGTTCTCCCGAGATATAACCATCTGTTACGAGCACGATATTGCGAGAGATGTCTTTCTCTCTGGGAATGCTCATCGCGCGTTGAATTGCCGGCAACAACTCGGTCCCGCCGTTGCCGCGCTGCTCATTCAACAACTTTATGGCCCTGTCGATATTTTCCTGACGGGCCGCCAGAGAAGTGTCAGACAGTACTGTTGAGTCTCCGGCGAAAAGGACGACATTGAACAGGTCAGTTGGCTTTAGCTGGCCGATCAGTTCTGTTAGCAGTCGCTTGGATGTCTCCAGCGGAAAGCCGTTCATCGAGCCAGAGACGTCAACGACGAATACGTACTCGCGCGCCGGTAGGGCATCATTCACGACTCGCGCTGGTGGCTGGGCCATGTAGAGAAAGAAGTTTTCATCCGGTCCTTGAAATAAGAGAAGACCAGAGGAGATTTGTTCTCCCGCCAGGCGATACTGAAGCACGAAATCGCGATTGCCCTGAAAAGGATTGCTGTCGTCCAGGGTTAAGTGAGCGGTATTGGGATTTTGGTATTGCGCCTTGATCTGATGTGACGGGCAACTAACTTCCTGTAGCGGCACTCCAGCAGCGATGGTTGCAGAAATGTGTAGTGTGCTCGGCGGATTCTCACCCTCATGAAGATAAGGTGTGTTAACAAAGGCGTTATTTTTCGCAGTCTCAGCTTCCTTAGACGGGTAACGTGGTCCAACGACCGTGGGAAACACGACTTCGTAGACGCCATCGGTGGGGATCAATAGTTCAGTGTATTGCAGTTCAATCTCGACTTGCTCCTGCGGCATGATATTGGCGAGCTTCATCGAGAAAACATTGGGACGGTCTTGTTCGAGCAGCGAAGCACTTTTACCCTCTTCCTTTGCTTTTTCGAATTCCTTCTTTGCCTGTGTTCGCTCTTTCACTTTAGCAATAATTACTTCGTTGCCGATTCGCATGCGCACGGCATAAACCGCTGCTCGCGTCGACGCAGGAAAAACATACGAAGCATTGATAGGACGAATACCTTCGTTTCGATAGGTCTGGACCACTTTTACGTCAGCAATAACACCCGCGACGTCTATCTGGACTCGCGTGTCCTTGAGCGGCAAGTGATCAATTGTTGGGTCGCCCTGGACCAGGAAGTACGGGGCCAGGGTCTTATCTTCTTGAGTTTGAGCTTTAGTTGCGGTGCAGGCGATTGCCAGGGCCAGCATCACAAAACAAACCATCTGCAATTTGGGTCGCATAATCTCCTCTGCCTGTATTAGGCGTTCAACGTCAATAGTTGGTTTGGCGCAAAGTCTTGCCATACGAAGCAGAGTAGATTGAGGAGGTTAATTTGCTAACGGTTGCTACCACGGCGGGGCCCCGTACAGCCCACAGTTCCCGGGCGGGAATGGCCTTTTTCGGAAGATCGGGCTGGTCCCGGTTTGTCGGGGTGGCGCTCCGTGGCCACCCCTCCTTCCATTAGACAATTCGGCATTCCAAAGGGTCTTCCAATCGACACTTCGACATACCAAAGGGTAAGGGTGTTAACGTCTTTTAAGAGAGCGTAATTACAGGCGGGGGTGGCCACGGAGTGCCACCCCTACAACCAGTTCGACATGCGATATTCCACGGGGTGGCCTGAAAGTGTTAACCTCTTCCATGATTCGAGTTTCTTTTTAGCGGAGTGGCTGAGCTACAACGCGGGAGGACTGATGCTTTTTCTGATACTGCTTAGTTTTCTCTCGCTACGACCGAGCGAAAGAACCTGTGAGTGTCCTCCGGCGCCGACAGTTGAGGTCGCCGTTCAGAATTCTGCTGCTGTCTTCGCTGGTGAGGTTATTGCCGAAGACTACCGTGCAGTAGAAAAGGAGGAGTCCAGGGTTCTTGTTATTCGGTTCAAGGTTAAACGCTGGTGGAAGGGAACTGGAGCTGCCGAAGTAGAGCTTTATACGTCTGTTCGCAAGGATGCTGACGGTAATACAGTTTCGCTGGCCGCAGACTTTCGCTTTAAGAAGGGTGAGAGTTATTTGGTCTACGCATCGGTCAAGGACGAAAAGCTCAGTACGAGCGACTGTTCCAGAACGCGAATCTTGGTCGATGCTGCAGAAGATTTGGATCAATTGGGCGTGGGAGCGCCTCAGCTGGTCTCTGGAACCCGAAGAGCCACCCAACAACCCTTTTGAGCTGAAATTACGTCAATTTGCATCGACTATTAGGACAGATTTTCCTTTGCGTTTTCTTAGCCTTAACGGGCTGGGCCAATAAACCCTGCCCAACTGGAAGCGCTAAGGACTTCTATTCCGTTAAGTGGCAAGAGGGTAAATCAGAAAACAACTCGCAGGTAAGAACCTATCGATTCGTGCATAGCGAAACAACCGGAATAACTTCTTTTGTAGTTGTTAACGGTAAGGAGCGGGCGATCGAATTTCACCGCGACTCTGATCCCGTTGCCGTTAAAGCTTTCAGAGCCCTCCGTGGGAGAGTCTTATTGCCCAACGCTCACCGAAAAAAGATTTTCTTAGTTGGAAGTTATCTGCCAGCAATAAAGCTGACCCGCAGTTGTGCTGGGTGTGCTCAGGCTGAAGAATATCGCGAGTTCAAATTGGTAGACTGGTTTATCACGACTCCTGTCAAAATTGTTCGCGCCGACTGCGACAACTGTCCATATTTACGTGAAGAAAACCTGCGGACGAAAAGTAATCTTGACTTAGACGATTTTGGTGAGTTTGAGGGTCGAGCAAGTCTCGATGTTCGAAGATTCCAGCGCGGCATTAACGGCTCCAGCCGCCCCAGATGAATATCTTAGTTAAAACACAAACACTACGAAGGAGATCTATGCCACGGAATCTGATACCGGTGCTGATGGTTTTGCTCTACGGTCTTTGCCTCATGGACGTTCGGTCTCAGACGCAGACGACAGAGTCTGGGCCCACAGATGATGTGGTTACGGTTATTGATGTGCACACTCATACACCATTTGTTAAAAGCAAAAATCAACAGGTAGATTCGTCTAGCACCGAAGAGCAATATTTTAGGGAATGGCGTGAGGCTGGCGTCGTGGGCGCAGTCGCCCACACAAATGCAAGCGGAGGAAATTTTTACGATCTCAAAAGCCGAAACGTTATTTATTGTGGCGGAGTAGGCGACAGAGTTGATGTTAAACGAATTGAGGAAGGTTTGAAGACGCATAAGTATGGATGTATCAAGGTGTTTTTGGGGTACACCCATCGCTTTGCGTACAGCGTTGAGTACGAGCCGATCTACCGGTTAGCGCAAAAGTATGATGTGCCGGTTGTGTTTCATACTGGAGATACAGATTCCAGCAGGGCGAAACTAAAGTTTGCCGACCCCTTAACAGTCGACGAGGTTGCCGCTGATCATCCTAAGGTAAATTTTGTTATTGCTCATTGCGGAAACCCCTGGATTGAATCGGCCGCTGAAGTCGCTTACAAGAATCCCAACGTATATCTGGAATGTTCGGGCCTATTGACTGGTAATCTCGATCAGATGCCAAAAGAAAAAGTGGAAACTTTTGTCATCAAGCCGATCTCCTGGATCTTTGGTTACCTGGAAGACCCGAAAAAATTGATGTTTGGCACCGATTGGCCATTGGTTTCAATGAAACCCTATCTAGACGCCTACAAAAGAGCAATACCCAGAGAATATTGGCAAGCTGTCTTCCATGATAACGCCATGCGAGTTTTCAAATTTCCGGCAGGCAATGTTGGTCCAACCTCTGGCATCACGCCTCTCAGGTTGCCCGCTCAGACTCGTCAACGTTGAAGATACCGTAACACTCGGCCCTTTTCGACACTTGGACCACACTATCAGAGGTTGGCCCATCGGATTTTTGTGGGCAGGCCGAATGGGCGTGGGTCAAAAGTGAGACTCGCACCACGTTCTTGCCGGATCTGCAGCTTATCTCGGACACTGCCGGTAAAGTACTCCACGTGGCCTAACTCAGCAGGCTGCGTTCGGTACGCTTGAGTTGCATGTTTTCCCTATGGTTCACCGTCCGGTCATCGCCTCAAGCTGTTCCGGGTAGCGGGCGCCTTCCACCTTGATCTTTTCGGCAGCCGTTTCTATCTCATTAAGATCTTCGGCTGTGAGTTTAATCGCAGCTGCGCCATTGTTTTCTTCGAGTCGATGCGGTTTTGTAGTTCCCGGGATGGGTACGATCCAAGGTTTCTGGGCCAACAACCAGGCGAGAGCGATTTGTGCCGGCGTCGCTTTCTTCCGCTCACCTATTTCACGAAGCAGATCAACCAGTCGCTGATTTGCCTTTCTCGCTTCTGGTGTGAAGCGAGGAACGATGTTTCGGAAATCTGAACTGTCGAATGTTGTGTTTTCGTCAATCTTACCAGTGAGAAAGCCTTTTCCGAGTGGGCTAAAGGGAACAAAACCGATGCCCAGTTCCTCGAGGGTTGGCAAAATTTCCTCTTCAGGTTTTCTCCACCAGAGTGAGTACTCGCTTTGTAATGCGGTGACCGGTTGCACAGCGTGCGCGCGACGAATTGTTTGTACTCCTGCTTCAGAGAGACCGAAGTGCTTGACCTTGCCTTCTTCGATGAGTTTCTTGACGGCACCAGCCACTTCGTCGATGGGTACTTCTGGATCAACTCGATGCTGGTAGAACAGGTCGATCACCTCAACCTTAAGTCGCTTAAGTGAGGCTTCGGCAACCTCTCTGATGTGCTCAGGCCGGCTATCGACCCCGGCTAGGCCTCGCTCAGTAGTGGGATCAATCTTAAAGCCGAACTTTGTTGCAATCACCACTTGTTTGCGAAAAGGACCGAGCGCTTCCCCCACCAGCTTTTCGTTTGTGAATGGACCATAAGCTTCTGCGGTATCGAAAAAGGTAACGCCTTGTTCAATGGCGCTACGAATAAGAGAGATCATCTCCTGCTTATCGGCCGGAGGTCCGTAGCCATAACTCATTCCCATACAGCCGAGGCCAATGGCCGAAACCTCGAGATTTCCAAGTTTGCGTTTTTCCATGTTGCACTCCTTCATCAGATGTTGAGCATTTTACTCAGCTTTGTCATGAGGATCGCACGGCTTCTTGCTCAACCTGTCGCAAATAAGTTGTAGGGGTGGCACTCCGTGGCCACCCCCTTC
>DATIBX010000776.1:0-8265 GCA_035457105.1 Pyrinomonadaceae bacterium | reverse complement strand
ATCGAATGCGGTTGAAAGAGAAGGCGTCGAGATAACGCTCAAAGTTGACCGCGTGTGGAAGGGAAAGATTTCCGAGAAGATGATCGTTTATTCAGGAGCCACTGATGACCTTTATCCGTTTGTCAATTTGTGTGCAACTCCTTTCCGGCTCGGTGAAAAGTATATTGTCTTTGCCTATGGTCAGGACAAGTTGGCCACGGATGTTTGCGCTGGCAGTGGCGCCTTCCCATATGCCAACAAGGTAATAAGGGATCTTGGAAGGAGCAGTCGGCCAATGAAATCGAAGTCGTAAATTTCGGAGGCCTCCCTTCCCTCACGACGCCGCCGACCAAGCGCTTGAAGCGGACGCGATTGAGTGTTAGTCAACAGTAGTTTTGAAATCGAAGTTGAGCAAGTTCGACGACCCGCTTAAGCGCAGCGTTCGGCGTATCCTTTAGCTTTGCAATGAGACTCGAAGGTGATAATTCCTTTTTGGAGCTCGACCGTGCTGAACTTGGCCCGCACGGCACGCCTGGCGATCGAGATGTCTTATTCAACATCACAGCTAACGTCTCGAATTACAGTGCTGCAGATCAAGCCTGGGTGGCGGAACGTGATCTAGATCGATTTGTCGAAGCGCTTCGCAAGTTGGAAGCTGGCCGGCAGGGAGAAGCTGTTTTGATGGGTGCGTCGACTGATGATTTAAGGTTGGAATTCCACTCCACCGATTCTTTAGGGCACATGGCCCTCAGGGGGCATGTTGGCTGCAATCATCCGAGTGGCTTCTTGCTTCAGTTGCTGTTTGGTTTCAATTTCGAGCCTGATCTGCTCCCGAGTCTGCTTCGATTTTTTGAAACCATACGCGAATAGGCCGGCTAGTTTTACAATCACCGCCGCCGAACAATTGCTTGGAGCGGACTCGCCATGAACGGGCTTCTTTGTTAAGTTGCGTAGGCGAGCCGCTGAAGCGCAACGTTGGCCGCTTCGAATGAGTGTCGAGCGAATATGAAGAAGAGCTGTTCTTTTGTTGTCCTGACAATTCTGATTGGCTACCACTGTGCTTGGGCCAATAGCGGACTGCGTGCGGACGCCGAATCCGAGGCTCAGGTGAAGGGCGTAATCGTTGACTGGCAGGATGCTCGCATAGTCAACGCTTCCATTCGTATCGAAGCGAAGAATTTCCGACGAGACTTGAATTCAGACGAAAGCGGTGAGTTCAACGTGATGCTCCCGATCGGAACCTACAGAATTAGTGTTAGCCATCCAGTCTTCAAAACATTTGTCATTAAGAAGCTGACGGTTTCAGGATCTGGCATGTCTGGGTTGAGAGTCATACTCCGGGTCAAAACCCCCACCGCGAGTGGCGGTAAATGCCCAAAAGGCAGTCTTTGTTTGTAATCGCCGCGGCCAACAACCTATAAGCGCTTGGAGTGGACTCGCCTTGAGCGGGCTTCTTTGTTAGGTTGCGTGGGCGAGCCGCTCAAGCGCAGCGTTCGGGCGCTTACTGAGACATTTTATGGGACTTCAAACGGATCTATTTCTCGGCTCCGTCGAGGACGCTCAAAATTATGATGGGAAAACGAGCTTGAATGTGGAGCGCATTCAGCTCGGTGGTCTCACGAATCTCGAATTTGAAATCTTACGAGCAATTGTTGCGGGCCAGCCTTGGGAGGTTAACCGACACGCGCTTGAGCAAATCGCCTCAACCGACGAGTCATGGACATTTCGTTTTCCCGCAGCATATGTGAGTACGCTGCAAGCTCTCGATAGCGAGGCCATGAAGCGCGCAGCGAACGCTTGGGCGGCAACCGAAGAAATCGCGGCCTCCGCTTCTGACGTTTTGCCGGTAATCGAATCGTTAGTATTGCTAGCTAAGTCAGCCTCTGCGACTGGTCTAGATCTTTTCGTGTGGACCGCTCTATGATCACGCCGCCCCGAACAAGCGCTTGAAGCGGCCTCGCCATGAGATGGCTTCTTTGGTAAGTTGCGTGGGCGAGCCGCTCAAGCGCAGTGTTCGGCGGCTTGGTTGATTCGGATGCCAGAAATGCCAATCTGAGGCTTATACCAATTACTCTACCCTTGTTTTGTAGCGCAAAACCATTCTTCAACTCGCTCGCTCAGAAGGAAGGACCCTTCTGTCTAGTTTGGTTAGACGATGATCGGGAAGCCATGGGTGAGCTGATTCGTTTATGATGAGTTTCCAGCGCAATCGGCGATTCTGCCGTTAGAACGACAAATTCGAGTTCACGACTGAGCCGCGCGTGAATTGCAGACTTCAGGACCTACTGAGATGCCAGGCAAAATCATACCGCCGGAGCCAACCGAGGCGGAACTGCGTAGCCTGATGGGGAAAAGCTACGCCGTGCTCGAAGCGTTTCTCGAAATGAACGGCGACCTGCGACCGGAGTGGAAGTACTACGGAGTCAAGCTGGGCTGGAGCCTCAAGCTGTTTCAAGGCAAGCGTAACATCTGCTTTCTCGGTCCGCACGAGAACTACCTTGGCGTTGCATTCGTGCTGGGTGCGAAAGCCGTGGAAACTGCGTTGAAGTCCAAACTCCCGGATGCAGTCAAGAAGCAGATACGCGAATCCCCTCAGTACCCAGAAGGCCGTGGCGTAAGATTCGTCATCAAATTAAAGAAGGATCTTGCGCCTGCGCAGATGCTGCTCGAGATCAAGAAATCAGCGTAACGGCACCTGATATAGCAGTTCGACTGCCCAAGAGGCGCAACCGCAATCTCGATGCACACTTCCCTACGAGCAAAACACGTCGTCGACTCTATAGACGCGCATGTGAGGCCGACTAGTTTCAGCGGCCCGTCGAACAAGCGCTTGGTCCTTGTTAAGTTGCGTGGGCGAGCCGCTCAAGCGCAGCGTTCGGAGGCTATAGTTGCTTCGCGTAAATGACATGAAAATTAATCGCTTAATATTCTGAATCGCTTGTCTTTGTCTTAGCTTATTCACGTCGTCGTTCGCTCAAAAGGTTTGTCCCTTCAAGGCACCAGTAGGTGAAGCCGGACTCCGAAAGCAAAAGGCCACCAAAACCGTTCAGCCAACTTATCCCGAGGAATCTCTGTCAAATCACGTACCGGAAGGGTGATAGTCCAGATCTTGGTCGATGAAAATGGCAAAGTTCCAGGCGCAAACGTGAAAGAAGCACCTGACAAATTAACCGGTGACTCCGTTGTAGCTGCGGCCAAGCAGTGGGAGTTCAAGCCGCCTCCTAAAGTTCAGGGCAGGCTGATATGCTACGAGAGTACCCTGAGTTTTAGATTCGAAATCCACAATGGAAAAGGTGCGTGGTTGACGATCCTCTTAACTAATGGAACCCGCCGCCGAACAAGCGCTTGGTCCTTGTTAAGTTGCGTGGGCGAGCCACTGAAGCGCAGCGTTATGTTGCTTCGAGTTGCTTAGAAAAGTTAGTCACCAGCCATGCTCTTGGACCAAATAGCGTTACGATTTAAGAAACTCAGTCAGCATCAAAAGCTGGAATATTCGATGGCTGGTCCAGCTTCGGAAACTGATATCTCTCAGGTGGAGAAACGGCTCGACATTTCCTTTCCAGAGCAAGTTCGCTCTTTCTATCTGAGATACAATGGACTGCGTGTTACGGATCCACATCTTGAAATCCTCTCGCTTGACCAGTTGGAACTTATTTCAGCGAATTTCTTGCATTTCGCGATACTGAATCAAGGCATAAAGTTGTGTTTTGATGTCTCTAAGATTAACAATGCAAATCAATGGGATATAGTTAGCGTCGATGGTTTCCGAGTAACGCTAACGATGGCTAGCTTCTGGTCTAACCGGATGTGGAGCTGGATTGAAAAGAGACGAGCAATCTGGTTACCCGAACACGCAACATAACACGCGCTTGGAGCGGACTCGCCGTGAGCGGGCTTCTTTGGTGAGTTGCGTGGGCGAGCCGCTCAAGCGCAGCGTTCGACAGCTACGGGTAAGGGGGGAATGCATCTGTTGAGTTCAAGGACAACTACAATCTTGCTACTAACTATGGTCTTGACGCAGTCACCTTCTGTGCCCCAGTCGCAAGGAGAGTGTCACACGGCACCTACGAGAGATAGCCTCGAAGAAATACTGGGAAAACCGGTCGAATGTGTCCGTGAGACGACAGATGTGTGTTATCGCAAAAACGACAACAAGATCAGAGTCCACTTCGATTCAGCCAACAAGACTGAAACTATCTTTATGGATGATAACTGTCTTGGCGTCGCTGGACTTGCGGCATTGATGAATAAGCTCGTGCCGGAAGATATCCGAGGTAAATCGCTGAAGCGGCCCATCATCATCAATTCGATGAACTGCAAGGCAAGAAGTTATGTGGAGGAATACGAGTGTCTGAACATCGAATACTTTAAAGGGAACAATTGTATGGATTGTAATTATGGTTCCATAAAGGTGAGGTGGAAATGACTCCCCGCCGAACAAGCGCTTGGATTGGACTCATTTGTGCCCTCCTTATGAGCGGCTGTTACTCTCGGCGCCAGGATGCAGCGGCGGAACACAACAATCGTGGAAATAGATTGTACGAGCGTGGCGACCTAGATCGTGCAATAGCGGAGTTTGACAAGGCGATTGCCATCAATCCCAATCAGCCTCGTTACTATTTCAATCGGGGGAATGCGCACAAAGACAAGAAAGAAATTGAACAAGCAATCTCAGATTACGATAAGGCTATTTCTATGGATGCCAAAATTCCAGATGTCTACGACAATCGTGGAATCGCGCGAACGAGCAAAGGAGACCTGGACGGAGCCATCTCTGATTTCACCATCGCGATAACCCTCAATCCTAATCAAGTGAATGCCTATAACAATCGCGGCTATGCTCGACAGGAACGAGGGGAACTAGATAGCGCACTCGCTGATTATGAAAAGGCCATCACCCTCAATCCTAACGATGCATACTTTTACAACAATCGGGGCAGTGTGCGCCGAATGAAGGGCGACCCAAGTGGAGCCCGGAGCGATTTAAATAAGTCGATTGCGCTAGATCCGAAGAACGCTGAGACTTACTGCAATCTCGGTCTGGTTGATCTATCGCAAGGCAATAATGAAGCGGCGAATCTCAATTTCAGTAAGTGCTATGCGCTCGATGCCGGATTAAGACCAAAGTTCGAAAAACTCGCAAGTGGAATTAAGCGATAGTTGAAAACCGCCAAGCGCTTGGAGCGGACTCGCCATGCGCGGGCTTCTTTGGTAAGTTGCGTGCGCGAGCAAGTCAAGTGCAGCGTTCGACGGCTCGAAAAGTTCGTTATGAATCGACTGCTAGTCTGCCGGTCTTCGGTAAGGGTTTCAACGGTTTCCTATCAAATCCCTCAGGATTGAAGAATTAAATAAACCGTTGAAACGGTTGGTACGTCTGGCACATTTTGCGTAACCCCAAGCTTGAAGCTTGGGGAGAATGAAAAGGTGGAAACTCTCAGGTTTCTTGAAAAACCTCAGTAAATCTTTATTGACTAGTCATGCCAAACGGTGTTTAATCTCTTGGCGGGCCAATAAAGACCTCGCTCACCCTCGCTTTAAAAACCTGTCTGGAGATATTTTGATGAAGATTGATCTGAAGAAAAAAATCCCGAACCTGGTAGTTTACTTGGCGCTTTATGCTGTCATATTCGGGATTAGCTTTTGGTTATTGGTCTTTCACGATGAAAGTCCCATTAATGGGGTTCTGTATATCGCCATGATCGGGTCGGTCTTAGCCGGCTTGGTTAAATTTGCCTTACATTCGCGCAAGAGACATCAACGTACTCTCTAAGTTAAGCGTCATTTTTCAGAGTAAATGAGGTCGGGATGGACTATTGGTCAATCCCGACCTTTTTATTACATGAAATAGAACTGCTATATCGTATGTCCTGTTTAATCGTAACGCGCGCCTAACAAGGGCATAGAGCGAACTCCATTGTAGCCTACATGAAGAATCAATCGACTTCGACCAAAATCTATCTCGGACTGGTTCTGTTTCTCATCGGTGTGAAATCGTTCTTCCTGCTAGCTCCGGTAAAGTTTCCCTTATCAGATCAAGCCGGTGCATTTTCATGGCTTACCATCCTCACAATTGCCGCCATGGGTTTCGTTGGGTTAGTGCTTTCGAAACGAACGGGGTTCCCTGACATTTGGGATACCAGGATTTCCAATCGCCAAAGATTTTTAATACCGGCGATTATCGGATTGGTCTATGGGGGGATAACGGTTCTTGAGGAATATATGGGAACCCGTAGCCACCCCTTCCAGCTAAGCTCCGAATTTAATGTGAAGTTCCCGCTCTCTATTCCGTTTTATGCTTATGGAGCGATCTTCCTCGAAATACTCTTACGCCTGTTTGCAATTCCGTTCCTGCTCTGGCTTTTATCCAATGTGGTTTTAAGGCATCGAGGGCAAACACAAGTATTCTGGCTTGCGGCTTTTTTGGCTGCTCTTTATGAGCCACTTCCTTACATGACTGATGCGCTAAGTCACACAGGAGTTCTTAGCTCCTTGAGGATACTTGTAGGGCCGCTTTTTATTGCCAATGTTGTTGCCGCATATATCTTTAGAAAGTACGGATTCTTAGCTCCTCTGGTGATGCGTCTCTCGTTCTATCTGATATGGCATATCATCTACGGGGGCCTGATATGATTACGCCTGGAATTCGTCTAACCGGCAGTCACACGATAGACTGTTCATTATGAGACGCTACACAATCTATTTACTGGTAACCGTAACGTGTTTTGCCCTCGGTCTCGTCGCAAATAGGCTGTCCAACTTGTCGAGTACCACGCCCACTGCTGGCGAGCCTGTGGTGGTTTCGCTGTGTGAACTGAACCGCAACCCTGACAAATACGATGGCGAGTGGGTTCAAATTAAAGCAGTTCTATGGAGCGACCTTGGCGGACCATATATTTATGATTGGTCTTGCGGTTCACAGGAAATCTACACCTATCCATTGATCGATCTACGAGGTTTCGATCTACTGAATCCGGAATTGAAAAGGTGGGCCATGAGAATAGGAGGAATACATGGTGAGGAAGAGATATTAGAATCTGATGTCATTGTGACGGGTCTATTCGACAAATCTTACAGTGAGTCTTCAGATGATTCAGATTCCCACAAGTACCGTATTATCCCGAAGAGAGTTGAGCAGTTATCTCCGCTCCATCCTCGCAAATGAGCTGCATAACACGGCTTGGAGCGGACTCGCGAGAAGCGGGCTTCTTTGTTAAGTGGCGTGGGCGAGCCGTTCAAGCGCAACGTTCGGCGGCTACAATGTCACAAGTGTTTTTAAGAATGGGAATCGTCAGGCGCACGCCAGTTCATTCATGAGCGTTAGTACACCGAGCCGAACAGAGCGTGAATAGAGAATGAACCAATCCACACCGTTACAGGATGTTGTAGTAAGTCGCAAGCCTGCAAGGACCCGCTCGAAAAAATCTGTGCGCCATTTCTACAGCCTCGCTGCGGTAGTCATGCTCGTTATCATGCTCGCGGGCTTTCACCCTTACTACCTGCGGGGCGAAGGTATGGGAGGGCGAAAGATCTCTCCACAGTTGGTGACGCTGGTTCTCGTACACGGTACGGCGATGACGGCTTGGTTGATTCTGTTCTTCGCCCAGTCGCTGCTCATCTCCGCCCGCAGGCTGCGGCTGCACATGAAACTTGGGTGGGTCGCCGCTGCCGTGGCGCTCGTAGTCTCGGGCACAGGGTTTATGTTGGCGGTCCAATCCGTCCGACCAGTTCCTGAAATCCCTTTTTGGGGCATGGCCTACCGGCAGTTCCTGATGGTCATGCTGGCCGAGGTGTCGCTCTTCACGCTCTTCGTCTTAGCCGGAGTGTTATCGCGAAAGAAACCGAAGATACATCGGTCGATGATGTTGCTAGCGAGTCTGAGTATTCTTGCGGGCGCAACCGTCCGAATGCCGGTGCTGTTCCCCATCTTCGGTCAAGGCGGATGGATTGGGATATTCGGACCCATTTTTACACTGGGTGCCCTGTTCCTGCTGGTCCGCTCGCTCATGGGCCAAGCCTTTGACCGATGGCTTGCTGCGGGCTACGTGGTTATGGTGGTGTTGTATGTCGGTGCTTGTACATTCGCTGTGAGTGATTCCTGGGGCTATTTGGCCAAAGCTGTTTTCAACATCTGAACAATGAATATGGTAAGTATTCTCATCGGATAAATTATTTCGATACCAAGCGCTGTCCAAGCACTCGATACCATCAGGAAACCACCGGCTTCAGCCGCGTGGTGATTCAGTTTTCGCCTAGCCCCTCGAAACAACTATGTTTGATCCATACCAC
>DATIBX010000775.1:0-3232 GCA_035457105.1 Pyrinomonadaceae bacterium | reverse complement strand
AAATTCCGCTGGCCCCCTTCCGGCTTGTTCTTTTCTATTCTCAAAAACTCCTTAGTGACTTTCGTGACTTTGTGGTTATTCTCTTGAAGAGGTCTCCGAGCCTGAACCATCTTTGCTTACCAAACGATGATCAGTAAAACTATTGGAAAAGTCGTGTTTGCGCTTCTAGCAGTAACTTCTGGCGTTGTGCCAACTCTTGCCCAGTCGCGTGTGATCTCAGCCGATTACCGCAAGGTCAAAGGACCACGCAACCGATTTCCTCAACTCGTAGTGGGCGCCGGGCGTGCCGCTGAAGGACTTCGCACCGACTGGCAACGCGACCTCGCTCTGGTCCATAGAGAGTGTGGCTTCCAGTATCTTCGCTTTCACGGTCTATTTCAGGATGAGCTCGGTGTTTACTCTGAAGATCGACAGGGTCGACCCGTCTATAACTTCCAGTACATCGACGCGGTGTATGACGCAATCCTCAATGCCGGCATGAAACCATTCGTCGAATTCGGGTTCATGCCGCAGAAGCTCGCCAGTGGAGAGAAGACGATCTTCTGGTGGAAGGGCAACATCACTCCGCCGCGCGACTATTCAAAGTGGGCTGGGTTAGTTGATGCCATAGTGAAGCATTGGACCATGCGCTACGGCCGCGATGAGGTAAAGCAGTGGTATTTCGAGGTGTGGAACGAGCCAAACTTGAAGGATCTGTTTTGGTCAGGTGATCAGCAGGAGTATTTCAAACTTTATGAGGTGACGTCGCGCGCGATCAAGGACGTCTCGCCCGATTATCGCGTTGGTGGTCCGGCAACGGCAGGTCGTGCCTGGATTTCTGAAATGATTGAGTTTGCTTCAAAGGCGCGCGTTCCAATCGACTTTATTACCACGCATGACTACGGTGTCAGTGGACGAGGCCTTGACGCTGAAGGCAATCAACAACTCTTTCTCGACACTTCAGCGGACGCGATAATTGGCGGTGTCCGCGAGGTGCGTGCGAAAATCAAAGCGTCGTCGATGCCAACACTTCCTCTTCATTACACCGAGTGGAGTACTTCCTATTCTCCGCGCGATCCGGTTCATGATTCTTACATTTCAGCGGCCTACATCGTTTCCCGTTTGAAGGGGTCGGAAGGTCACGCTGAGTCGATGTCTTACTGGACCTTCACCGACATATTTGAAGAGAATGGACCTGTGCCGTCTCCATTTCACGGAGGCTTCGGACTCATCAATTTTCAGGGACTTCGTAAGCCTTCGTTCTACGTATATCAGTTTTTGAACCGCCTGGGTGAAGAAGAGCTAGTTTCAGCTGATCGTGAGAGTTGGGTGACGCGTAGTGACGGAGGCGTGCAGGTGTTGCTGTGGAACTACACTCCACCAAAGACAGAAGAGAGTGATCAGGTTTACTACAAGCGAGATCTTCCGTCGAAGCCAGCGGCCACCGTTCGTATCTCAATTAACGGTTTACGTCGTGGTCTATACACGCTGACGATGTATCGAGTTGGGTATGGTGTGAATGATGTGTACACCGATTACTTCAAGATGGGATCGCCAAAAACACTGACGCGTGAGCAGGTGAGGTCACTAGCCGAACGTAACGATGGTCGTCCGGTTGAGACACAGCGAATCACCGTGGCTGCATCAGGTATTTTTTCGCGAGAAGTGCCTGTGCAGGAGAATGATGTGTATTTGTTTACTCTTAGCAGCAACCAAAAGTTAGTTAAGTAGCAGGCAAGGCTGGGACGGATCAGCGGCACCAACTAGATCATAACAAGCTGGGACAGCTGGACCGATTGGAGCAGAACAAAACTGACGCAGCGAGGGTGCGCTTCCGGGTTACGAATTGTAGTGCGCCGTTAAATACGCCCCTTCCCAACTTGTTCATTTCTAGTTTGTCCTGCTAACTGTCGCGTGCCACCCTTCCCAGCGTGTTCTTGACTAGTCTCTCTCACTAACTGCCGCTTGTATCCTCCTCAACTGGTCTATGCAATCTGGGGATCACCTCGCTTCATACAGCAGATTTCCTTTTCGTTTGCCACCAATCAGTGCTCCTAAGCCCGCCCCAGCCGCTGTGCCAATAACGAATCCTGCAAGAGCTGGAAAAGTATCTTTGTCCGATCCAACATGACCAGGTTGTCTTTCCAGTTCGAGTCCTCTAGCGGCACCCACAAAACTGCCTACCAACATACCTATCCCGGCACCAACTTTGGCCATCTTACCTCGCGACCAGTTGCCATTTAATCGATAGATTCGCTGGATGTCAGCTTGTTCAATCGTAGCCTGGTATCCACCTGCTGAAACTATGAGCTTAGCTCCGGCAAGACTTACAAACTTGCATTCCAAGGTACCACCAACGTTGCTCTTGTATTCGATCAAAATCTGTTTGCCGCGCTTCAAAGTCCTCACTCCTTGCCAATCTGAGACCACCTGCGGCGCAGTTGTAGTTTGCGCTGTGCAGATTGGTGCGGTTGTGAGGGCCAGAATAGCGGCGAGAACAGGGGTTAGAAATTTTGTGTTCATCGTTCTCTCCTTGAGATAGCTCTTTTGATCAGTCCTACATGGATACTGTTTAAGCTATTTCGAAGAAGGAAACGCGTGGTCCTATGACAGTTAATACATTGTCACTCAATGTCTGATATACGGCTCGTGATTATTCAGGTAGGTACGAACTCGAGGGTATTGACCAGGCGCTGCGGTTCGCCGAAACCTTTGACCCATTTCTGCGACCCTTTCGTGTTGTACTTTTCGGCGTACGCTTGAGTCACTGCATCGCGAATGCGAGCACTGCGAACGTTCTTGCCCAACACGGGGATTTCCAGCTGCCCCACTTGCAGCTCACCGTTCGGCTCATTCTGAAAGGCACGAAACCATCCCGTTGGTTTGTCATTCCATGAGCGCACGAAAAGCCGGCCTTCAACCACTACGATCCAGACACCTGTGTATCGATGCGTTGAGCCCGCTCGAACTCCTGCAATCTTTGCAGCACGGGCAGCTTCCACTACGTCAACTTTAAAAGTCCTTTTCTTTGTTGCTCTTTGAGCCATGCCATTATCCGGGTCGTGGAATTAGTCTTCCTATCAGAACTGAGATCTCAATCGCTAATTTGCGATCTTCAAGTATCTTTCACGAACTACCCCAACATGGTGTTGCACGTGACCAATCAAGAAATATCCCAGAGCCCTGACTGACATCGGATGCGTTACTACGTTGCACCAGCGTTTACTCTGTTCATCGTCCACGTTTTCAAACA
>DATIBX010000774.1:0-2164 GCA_035457105.1 Pyrinomonadaceae bacterium | reverse complement strand
GCCATCGAATAGTCAAGAGACTCAGGGCGCTGGAGGAGCGGGCCACACATGCAATACCTTTCTGGTGCGGGTTACAGAAAGAAGCAGTTAAGCGGTTGATGCATCCGCACCGGGAAGCGGCAAGGACAAATCAGCTACTCGCAGTCGTAAGACAGTTTCCCGACCGGAGATTAGAGGGGCCAGACCGAGACGAGTTGTTTGATCTTTTGCAATCAATAGCTGACGGAGAAGATGAGTTGATTCTCAACCCGGAGCGTGCGCTGGCGCGGGTGATGCCCGTGATAATGGAGCAGTGCGAATTGGAGCATTTAAATAATAATCCAATTGTTGACGTACAATTGCTTGGTATCAAACAGGAATAGGGTTTCAGTGAAGCAGGTGACCTAGTCGTTGGAATACAAAGGGCTAACATTGACGGGAGACTATGTTGATCACTTGTAGCAATGAGGGGAAGGGTACTGCTTCACTGATTCAAGGTCGCGCCAGGGTTTCTTTTCAGGGTTTCCTTTGGCGCACAACACCCGAGGGGGCGGTTTTCACGTTTGAGAGAACGCTTTGCCGCCCAACTTGGGTTAAGGGGATGAAATGATTTTCGGCTATAACATCGCGTGGGTTGTTTGTCTTGTCGGCCTGGTTCTTTATATCGCAGCTACACAGTTCAAAGAGCCGAACGCGACGGCGGCAGAGATTGGGCGGATCATGTTCGCAATGGGCTTACTTGCCGGACTGCTGACAGGGACTCGGTAATGAAAAGACCGGAGGGCAAAGGCTGGCGGCTATTCTATTGTGACTTGTGCAGGGGGAAGGCAGGATGGTTTAGACCAACTCTGATTAGATTATATTCCGTGGTGTGTTCTGAGTGCTGCAAACGTAAAGCACAGATTTAAATTATATTCTTAGGCGTATGGGATTTAACGACAAACTAGCCCAACGCGACGGATTAGCGATTGATATGCGTTGCGGATTCTGCAACGAACCAGCCGAAGACGGACACCAATGCGACGAGGTTAAAAGACAACTATGGCAAGAAAGCAAAAGCGAACAGAAGAAATTGGAGACGAGATCCACCTCCGGGGCTGTATTGAACTCCAGCTCTTAAATGGATTTACCGGGGAGCCGGTTGGCGAGCGAATCAAGCACAATACAGTTGTCACTGCCGGACGTCGTTGGGTGCTGGAGAAAATCGGGTCATTCTCCAATCAGACTAACTCAATCAACGCCATAGCGGTAGGAACATCAACAACAGCTCCAGCGACTGGGGACGTGGCGTTAGGGTCTGAAATCACGGCATCTGTTGGGCGGTTAACCATTGGAACCTTTACCACTACCAACCTCACCAGCAATCCGCCAAGTTGGGAAGCGTCTGTGTTATTTGCCACGAATCAAGCAACTGGAACATTAGGCGAGGCGGCGCTATTCAACACTTCGGCGGCGACTGCGGGAACGATGCTGTCCAGAGTCACCTTTTCCACTATCGACAAATCGACGAGTAACACACTCGCAATTTCGTACACGATTTCGAATTAAGATATCCAACTTTATGGCAAGAAAACTAAGTGACAAAGCGTTAGACGAGTTGCTGAAGTCTGAGCGGGCGGATGGGTTGGTAATTTTGAATCCTGAAGATGCGGAGTCGATCAAGGCGACGGTGAAGGGGTTACGGGGTGAGCCGGCACCAAAGAAGGCAGCGAAGAAAACAAAGTCAAGGAAGTAGTGGAAAGAGTAGACAGCCCTGAGTCTGAGAAGAAGCGATATTTTCGTCATCCAAAGGTGGTTTTCGTCAGAGAATTAGACGAAGACCGCTTTTTAGTTACTGACATGAATAACGAGAATGACTACGTGATTAGTAAACAGGTCTTAAAGAGAGAGTACGAGGAGATTTGATGGGATTTGGTTATCCATTTTATACGAATCTAATGGTGGCGGTTCCTCTTACTGGCCGTCCTCTGGTTCCGGCGTTTACGTGGTCGTTTATGAACTTGCACCCGCCGATGAACCACAACTGCATTTACGCCACAAATTTTAATCAGCATTCAATGGCTATACCTGGGCCCGTGGCTGACCTTAGAAATTGGTTTGCACAGCAGGCGCTCGACAACAAATGCAAGTACCTTTTCTTTGTGGATGAAGATGTCACACCTCCGCCTCATGCGCTACGGCAGTT
>DATIBX010000773.1:0-15136 GCA_035457105.1 Pyrinomonadaceae bacterium | reverse complement strand
TGTTAACACTTTGGTAACATGGCGTCAGTTGGCGCTTCCCCTGTTCGCGCCTGTAAGTTTTCGAACCGACGCCGCCACAAAGACTACGCCGGTCCAGTATCTGGGAGGAATTGAGATGCAACCCAGTTCAAGGACTCTTCGTCCTCTTAGCTCTCGTGCCGCGAGTGTATTACTCGTCAGCTGGTGCTGCCTGCTAATCAATTCTCAAGCGCAAACCAAGTACAGTAAGGTTTTGATCAAAGACACAGTTTCCGCAGGACATAAGGCTGAACTCATCGACAAGCTAAGAACGATCACTGGCTTCTCTAAATTGACGTTTTCTGAGAATGGGTCCCTCGAACTTGATAGTTTGGTTGTTAATGGATCAGAACGTGCGCGCGAGTTACTGAAGAGCGCCATAACTGGTCCGGCAATAATTGTTCTCGAGGATGCTAGTGGCCGCGCGGATGTTGCGTTTTGCAGAGTGGTTCCAGCGAGAGTTAAGGGAACTAATAAACAATCGTTACCCGCTTATGTGGTGCTGGTTGATTTTAAAGATTTTCGACAGCTTACTGGCGATGCTGAAGCTCTGGCGGCGTTTGATGTCGGTTGGGGTGTCTTGCATGAGTTGGACCACATCATTTCCGATTCTGAAGACGCCAGAAAACCCGGTGAGATAGGAAAGTGTGAGGACCATATAAACGCAATGCGTTTGGAGCTTGGTCTGCCGTCCCGGTCAGAATATTTCTTCACGCCGGTCTCTTCGCGGTCTGATGCGAACTTTGCGATTCGATACGTACGCCTTCCCTTTGAGAGTCGGGGCGCCGGCTATCATGAAACTAAGCGTTACTGGCTGATTTGGGATGCAATCACAGTTGGTGGCCTCAACATCGACACCCAGCGAGCCCTCGTGCGGTAGCTTTGAGACCAACAAATTCGGCGCGCTGTAGATCCGTTGCTACCAGTTCGCATTCAAAATCTCCTCGACACCACACAGCTGAGAATCTGTGAGAACCATTGTCTCATTCTCCCCAAGCTTCAGCTTGGGGGCATAGCGTTCCGACCGTATTCAGCGACCGTTTTAACGGTTTCTCGTCAAATTTGCTCAGGGTTTAATTCCCAGGTAAACCGTTAAAACGGTTGATTGGTCTGAAATGATTTTGCGTTACCCCAAGCTAAAGCCTTGGGGAGAATGAGAGGGTTGAGTTTGCGGCCAGTCCTTGAAGTCGGTGGTATTGCCGGTTAACGAGCTGCTATAGCAGTTGCTCGCGAACTTGTTCGGCTTGCCACAAGTGCCGGCGTTGGTGGGCTGTAATAATCTCGAAGCACGAGTAAAGGTTGTAACTTATACGAGTCGAGACAGGCGATCTGACTTTGATCGTATTCAGATCCAGCCCTTCAGCGTCGTAGACGGTGCTAATCAATTGATTCTGCAGTTCAAGAAATGTCGGAAGAATTTCTTCCAGCGGCTCCGTCACCAGTGGTTCAAAGCGTTGTGCAGTTACTGATTTCAATTTTGGCGGCGGCTCCAGTGAAAACTTAATCACACGGCCCAGCAAGTCCATCTTGAGCGGTGAACTGGATTGCGGCGCGCCCTCTTTGCACGCATCTTGAATAATCGGCACAAACGCCTGAGAGAAAAGATTTAGATGGACCAAACATTCCGCTATGGACCAGGAATCAGGATCCGGTCGTAGCGTCAGTTGATGCAGATGAATTCCCTCGAACAACCGCACGGCTCGCGTCGCATTGTCATCTAATTCCCGACAAACGACTTGCAGCTGTGGACCAACACTCGCCTTTTCTTGCAGTAATACCAAAGCAAGGTCGTCTAATTCTTTGAGGCTGAACGCCTGGAGAGTCTGTTAACGGGTTGCACTATTCGCTCGTCATTTCTTCGCGCGCGTGCTTCAGCCGACATTTGCTGCAGCGTGGAATGGACCTCAAGGACTACATCTTTTAGTCGACGTAATTCTTGCGGAGTGTTTTTATTGGCCAGGATTGCGGCAGCAATTTCGCTGCTGAGTTCATTCGAGATAGCCATAAGACAGAAGGATTCCCAAAAGATTGCCGAGGCTTTTTTTGAAGAGTCCCCATCCTAAATATCGGGTGTTACGTTGATGTTAATTCGGTGTTAATTAATCCACTGAGCGCTAAATCGATTCACCGATCACCTCTCTCCTTAACAAACATTTAAGGCGCTATTCACAGCCCTTTAACCGCGGCTCGATACCGTTCGCTCTGAAAACAAAGTCGTTCAGATGAGTTTCATTTGAGGTTCGCCCAGTCGCGTTGACCAGCGAACAATTGAGCACTTCAAACATTCAAGCTACAGGAGAGATTTTCATGTATCACACTGCCCCCCAAGGCCGCCGTCTAATTCTATTTGTAATTGCGATCGCCTTATCTTGGCTGTTGCAGATGCCAATTTATGGGCAAACGGACCAGGGCCGGATAAGTGGAACAGTGACCGACGCTCATGGCGGACTTGTCCCGGGTGCTACGGTCGTAGTCAAGAACGACCGTACGGGCGAAGAGCGGACCGCGACCACGAGCGATTCCGGTTATTACATTATTTCGGGGCTGAGACCTTCCACTTACAGCGTCTCGGCCACAGCGCAGAACCTGACGGTGCGATTGACGGGCGTAAATTTGCTCGTGGGCCAGGAACTGAATCTGGGCCTCACACTTCAGGCGACAGGCGTGGAAGAGAAAGTTGACGTCGTTGCTTCACCCGACCTGGCCATCAACACCAACTCGGCGGCCATGGGCGTAAATGTCAATCCTCGCGAAGTTGAAGCGTTACCGCTTAACGGCCGGCAGCTATCGCAGCTTTATTTGCAAGCCCCGGGTTCGGTAAACAGCGGCTCGGGAACTTTTGGCGATATCAGATTTAGCGGACGCGCGGTCCAGCAGAATGTAATTCGTTACGACGGCATCGAGGGCTCTGCTGTTATTGACGCTTCGCCAGGCAACTTGAACGGTGAAGTGCCGACCCCGTTTAGACTGCAGTCGAGCCTTGAGAACGTGCAGGAGTTCCGCGTTGATTCCAATAATTTTCCAGCCGAGTTTGGTACCGGCACTGGCGGACAAGTCAGCGTTGTCACCAAGTCAGGGAGCAACGCCTTTCACGGATCGATGTTCGAATACTTCCGAAACAATGCACTGGATGCGGCAAACTTTTTCGATAATGTCATCGGCCAGAAAGCGCCGTTGCGATTGAACCAGTTTGGCGGTTCGATCGGTGGTCCAATTGTGCAGAATAAGTTGTTCTTTTTCATTAGCTACGAAGGTTACCGGCTGAGGGCGGGAATTAACTCGATCGAAGCTGTTCCCGGATCTGTTAACCGGCTTTGTGCAGCACCCTTTGGTACCGGTTCAATAGCCTGTAATGCTACTAGTGTTTCACTGCTGCCGGCGTTCCGCTCACCGAATGCACAAATTATCTCGACCGGCTCCGGCACGAACCTCTTCGACGTGGCCCAACTGCAAGCGAACTCCTCGGTAAACGAAAATTCGGCCGCACTCCGGCTTGACTACAAACTTAACAACAAACATTCAGCCTATTTCAGGTTCTTCCGAGATCAGGGAAGTAATGATCAGCCCGAAGGTGTTACAGGACGTCGCGTAGCGATCAAAGCTGTTCCGCAGAATGGGGTACTCGCAGTCCAATCGCTGTTAAGCCCCAGCTTACTTAACGAGTTCAAGTTTGGTTATAACGGCGCTTACACAAGAATTAACGGTATCGCGCCCACAGTCGCGGGATTTGATCTGTCGTCGTTGGTCATCAATATCTCGGGCAATACCGCGAACTTTGCTTTACCAGGACAGGGAAGCTCAGCAGGTACTGCCAGTCCGGGAGGTTTGGTTCGAGCCAACAGTGCGACTAATGGTCGCGGTCAACCCTACACTCCATACACATTGTCGTTCGTTGATAATTTGAATTGGACCAAAGGTGATCACAGCTTCAAGTTCGGCGGAGAAGTACGCCTGATCCGCTTGTATACCGACCGTCTCGGCGGCACCACTTACACCTATTCGAATCTCAACAGTTTTCTGACCAACACTCCGCAATCGATTCAGTTCCTAGGTGATGTCAGCGCTCCCAGCCCCTTTAACAACGGTGCGACCGGGCAGCGATACGCAAAGCAGGAGTACTACATCGGTTACGCAGAAGACGAGTGGAAGATTAAGAGTAATCTGACACTCAATTATGGATTGCGCTACGAGTATTACTCACCGTTGCGTGAGGACCGGCATCTCCAGGTACTGTTTGATATCACTAACGGGTCCCTGCGGAATCCCACAGAGAAAGCGTACGAGTCGTCCAAGGGGAATTTTGGACCACGCATCTCGTTGACCTGGTCGCCAAATGAGAAGGGTACAGGATTCTTCGGAGGCGGTCATACAGTGTTGCGCGGTGGGTTCGGCATTTTCTATGGACCAGGCCAGACTGAGGACCAGATCCAACCGATCGAGAGTGACCGCGTGAGTTCCACGTTCACCAGCAATCCGATTTTTGCTGGTGGTCCAGCATTGGCGTTTCCGTTGGACTCGAGTGCCGCAGTTGCTTTCTTCAATAATCCAGCGAACGTAAATATTCGCTCGTACCAGCCGCGGGCTTACGCTCCGGATTACAAGATTCCTGAGCGCGTCTATCAGTACACGTTCTCAATTCAGCAAGAACTTTTCGCGGGCACTGTCCTGACGGCAGCATACGTTGGAAGCAAGGGTCGAAACCTCTTCCTGCGCAGCATCGCCAACAAAATACTGCCGGGTCAAACGACTGTCTCCAACAATGTGGCGGCGCTTCCAGGCGGCATTGGCGTCGTGAATTTAGCGGACCCGGGTACAGGTCGAATAACGGCTGTCAGAACCGTTCGCGAGTTTTCCATCATCTCCGGCAACAACGTTTTGAATCCGTTTGCCGAAGTCGATTACAAAACGAGTGGAGGAGAAGACAGCTACAACGCTTTGCAAATGACGCTCGCGCGAAGAATTACCTCGGGCTTAACTTTAAATTCCCAGTACACCTTCTCGCGTAGCTTCGGAAACACTGCCGGTTCGAATGAGGCTCGTACCGCGGCAGTACCCGATGACTTCAACGCCGATTTTGGCTACAACAACTTCGATGTCAGGCATACCTTCAATGTCAG
This sequence comes from Pyrinomonadaceae bacterium, assembly GCA_035457105.1. Classification (GTDB taxonomy): domain Bacteria; phylum Acidobacteriota; class Blastocatellia; order Pyrinomonadales; family Pyrinomonadaceae; genus PSRF01. Next base: position 10,001 of record DATIBX010000773.1, on the reverse strand, counting down.
CGCGCTCTACCGACTGCCAGTTGGTAAAGGTACCAATCACGATTTAGGTACGGTTGGCAACGCTTTTCTCGGTGATTGGGAGATAGGCGGAATCGTTAACGCTCGGAGTGGTTTGCCAATCGAAGTCGGTATCACTCGTCCGGATGTGGTGATTCAATGTACACAAGCAACTTGTCCGGTGACTATCAATGGAGTTGCGTCCACCGTTCCGAATGGCTTTGTGGCGCAGTTGCCGGGAACAATAAATGCTGCTAACCCACTTCCAGTTGGCTTTATCGGAGTCGTCAACACTCCGGGTGGCGGTGCGTCTAGAAACGTGAGGCGCCCGAACTTAATACCTGGCGCTGATCCTTATCTCAACAATGACCGAAACACGATTAATCCGGCGGCGTTCTCGATTCCAGTCCCTGGAACTTTTGGTGACTTACCCAGGAACGCTCTGCGTGGTCCAAACTTCCAACAGTTCGACTTGGTCCTAAATAAGAGATTCAAGTTAACTGAAACCGCGAACATTGAATTCCGAACTGAGGTCTTCAATATTTTCAACAACGCGAACTTTGCGGTTCCGGCCACCACCCTGAACAACGCCTTACCGACTGTTACGACGGCTGGGGTGCTCTCTGCCGGACTGCAACCTGGCAACGGCTTTTCACAGTCGCAGGCTGGGGGAACATTTGGCTTGTTGAGACAAACCGTCGAAAGAACCGTCGGACTCGGGACGAACCGACAAATCCAATTCGCTCTTCGATTCAACTTCTAAACTTCCAGGCGAGGTTCGTGCTCAGTACGAACCTCGCACCTTACCTCTACTTTGTTCTTAAAGCAGGTGTCTATGTCTCTACAAGAAATGCAAAGAACCGAGCAAAATAACCTGAGCCCCATAACTGAAGATGTTTACGATGATGGTTTTCTGCGAGTCGAGCATAAGAACTACTACGTGTCCTGCGGCGGCACTCCGGTCAAGCTACCGCGCACCGAGTTCTTAATTTTCTCGCGGCTCGCGCGCACCCCTGACCGGATAGTTCCTGCCGAAGAGCTCTGGTCCTCGGTTTGGGGTGGTGGCAAGCCTCTGAATTCAGAAAGCTTGCACGTCTATATCTATCGACTGAGGACCAAGTTAGGCGGTTTTGGAATGCAGATCGAGACCATGGTGAACGTTGGATACAGATTGGTGGTCGCGCTCCACAGTTAACCAAGAATTCAGGTGGAGTTCAGTTCGATGTAACACCCAGTTTCTAGATTAAACCTGCCGTGTAAATCCAAATAAAAGCCGTTGGCTCAGGAGATGCTCAAATGCCGCTTCCGAAGAGAAGTCTTCACCTTATTATCTTAGTTGGACTAATTGCGATTGCCGTGACTCTCGCGGCTTGTAATCCCAACGGAACAAATCATGCGAGTTCCGGCCCGGTCGCATTGCAAGGCGTTGGCGCGACCTTCCCCAACCCTCTTTATCAGAAGTGGCTAAGTGAGTACGGCAAGTTAAACCCGAATATCAAGATTGACTATCAATCCCAGGGATCTGGTGCGGGCATCAAACAGATTCAATCGCAACTGGTCCAATTTGGTGCGTCTGATTCACCCATGAAGGACGCAGATTTACAGGCCGCTCCTGGCGAGATTCTCCACGTGCCGACTGTGCTGGGTGCGGTCGTTATTACCTATAACCTTAACGCTGTTACTCAGCCTTTGAACTTTTCTCCAGATGTTGTCGCTGCCATTTTCCTCGGCAAGATTACTAAATGGAATGACGCTCGGATCGCTGCTGACAATAAATCGGTTACGTTGCCCAACGCAGATATAACGGTAGTGCATCGTTCCGATGGCAGTGGAACTTCCGCAGTATTCACTGACTACCTCTCGAAAATAAGTCCGGAATGGAAAGATAAGGTAGGAACCGGAACTTCGCCGAGTTGGCCCATTGGTATTGGTGGTAAAGGCAATGAGGGTGTAACTGGTCAGATCAAAAACACGCCCAACACAATTGGTTATGTCGAACTCGCCTATGCAGTACAGAACAAACTTCCCGTGGCAAAGATCAAAAATGCGAGTGGTAGCTTTATCGAACCAACCATCGACAGCGTAACAGCTGCCGCAGCCGCCTCAGCCGGAACTACCCCTGACGATCTGCGAGTTTCAATTACCAATGCTCAAGGCGCTGATGTTTATCCGATCTCGAGCTACACCTACATACTCGTTTACAAGGATCAGAAGGATCCGGTCAAAGGAAAAGCTTTGGTTGACTTCCTTTGGTGGGGAATTCACGACGGCGAGAAGTACGCGAAGGAGTTGCAATACGCACCGCTTCCGGCAGACATCGTTAAGCGAGCCGAAGGAAAAATCAATTCGATAGTCTCGCAAGGTAAAGCGCTGCGGTAATCAGTTTTGGGTCTTCTACGAATGAGCGTAGCCACTGAGAAGCTAAGCCCACATCGAGGCGACTGGCGACGAGTCCTTTCGCCCACCGGAAATTTTGGAGATGCGATCTTTCGCATTCTGATGACCGCTGTTGCTTTCTTCGTGGTGGCTATCGTTGTTGGCATGATTCTGACGCTTGGGGCCGACTCATTAATGTCGATCCGTCAGTTCGGTTTCGGCTTTCTAACCGGTCAACAATGGAATCCGGTGCGCAGTGAGTTCGGAGCCTTGCCGTTTATTTACGGCACCCTCATGTCATCGCTGATTGCCTTGTTGATTAGCGTGCCTTTCTCGTTGGGGATTGCCATCTTCCTGGTTGAGCAGGCACCGCACTATCTCGCTAAACCTGTTGGTTTTCTGGTTGAACTCCTCGCTGCGATTCCGTCGGTTGTTTACGGCCTGTGGGGGATTTTTGTGCTGGCGCCTTTTCTTCGTGTCTATGTCGAGCCACCGCTCGCCAGGCACCTTGGTTGGCTGCCGTTTTTTCAGGGACAAATCACCGGCATTGGTCTTCTGACAGGTGGAATCATTCTCGCGATTATGGTGACGCCGATCATTTCCGCAGTGGTGCGAGATGTCCTTTCAGCTGTTCCCGGGAACCAACGAGAAGCGGCTCTAGCTTTGGGCGCAACCAAATGGGAAATGATTAGAGTTGTTCTGGTAAATGGCGCGCCGGGAATTGCTGGAGCTGTGATTTTGGGCCTTGGTCGAGCGCTCGGAGAGACGATGGCTGTCACCATGGTTATCGGAAATCGTGCCGAAATCAGCTCGTCACTCTTTGCGCCTTCTTACACAATCGCCTCAGCCATCGCTAACGAGTTCACTGAAGCTACGGACGCACTCTATCTAAGCGCCCTGGTTGAGCTGGGCCTAATCTTGTTCCTCGTGACATTCATCGTAAACGGGTTGGCTCGAGTTCTGGTTTGGAATGTCACGCGAAAGACTGGTGGGTTGACCAGAACCGCATGAACGCAATTGCTGCACGAGCAGATAGAATTAGACGAATCAGTAGTGCGCTGATGACCAGTCTCACAGCGTTATGCACTTTACTGGCAGTCGGCGCGTTGTTCTTAATACTTGCTTACATCGCACTCCAGGGAATTGGTTCTCTTAACTTTCAGTTCTTGATCGATAGTCCTCGCCCCGTCGGTGAAGGCGGAGGAATTGGGAATGCCATCATGGGCTCACTGGTTTTATTGGGCATTTCCTCCGCCTTTGGTTTGCCGATTGGTATTGCTGTTGGAGTTTACCTATCAGAGGTTGGCAACGGGCAATTAGCTTCCATTGTTCGCTTTATCGTTGACACTTTAACGGGTATTCCTTCGATCGTTACCGGAGTTTTTGTTTACGCAATCCTGGTTCTACCGATGAAGCACTTTTCGGCGTTTGCCGGTGGTGTTGCTCTGGCTTTGATCATGGTTCCGATCGTTGCGCGTACGACTGAGGAAATGTTGAAGCTGGTTCCGCATAGTTTGCGTGAGGGTGCTTTGGCACTTGGTGCCCCACAGTGGAGAGTAACTCTCGGAGTTGTCTTGCCGGCTGCCGCATCGGGAATTGCTACGGGTGCAATGCTTGCCATCGCGCGAGTGTCAGGAGAGACGGCTCCTCTTTTGTTTACCGCTTTTGGGAGTCGATTCTTTCCCACTTCGTTGAACGAGCCAATTGCCTCGTTAACGGTCCAGATATACAACTACGCGATTTCACCCTATGACGAATGGCATGCACAAGCCTGGGCCGCGACGCTGGTGCTAATGACTTTGATCCTGGGCATAAACATCATTGTGAGAGTGCTAACGCGCAGAAAGTTTTAGGTGTTTCAAACAAGTATGGCGGTGCAAACCATGGCCCCAAGAGTTGATGTGCCTGAGCGGCGGGACCTTCCTTCCGTGCCTTCTGAAACTCCATCGGCTCAAACAAAAATATCAGTGCGCGATCTCGATTTCTTTTACGGTCGAACGCAGGCGCTTCATAATATTCGTTTAGACATCCCTGAACGTGTCGTCATGGCTTTCATCGGGCCTTCCGGATGCGGTAAGTCGACCTTTCTGCGAACCTTGAATCGAATGAACGACGTCATACCGGGAACAAGAGTCTCAGGTGAAGTCACAATCGATGAACACGACATTTATGCGGCTGGCACCGATGTTGTCGCTTTGAGACGTAAGGTGGGAATGGTTTTTCAGAAATCGAATCCTTTTCCCAAATCGATCTTTGAGAACGTAGCTTACGGCCTTCGCATTAATCGAGTTACAAGTAGCAAAAGTGAGTTAGCTGGACGAGTGGAGCAAGCTTTACAAGATGCAGCGTTGTGGAATGAGGTCAAAGACCGCTTAAAGACGTCGGCACTCAGTTTATCTGGTGGTCAGCAACAAAGGCTTTGCATTGCTCGTGCACTCGCAATCCGCCCACAAATATTGCTGATGGACGAACCCGCTTCGGCGCTCGATCCGATCGCTACGTCAAAGATTGAGGAACTGATCTTTGATCTCAAAAAACAATACACAATCGTGATCGTTACGCATAACATGCAGCAGGCGGCGCGTGTCTCGGATACCACCGCTTTCTTTTTATTAGGTAAACTAATCGAAGTAAATGCGACTGAGAAGATGTTTACCGCTCCGAATGAGAAACTGACTGAAGACTACATAACTGGAAGATTTGGCTGAAACTTAAGCGTAGTACTTTCCACTGGGTAGTAGAACTTTATGGATTTACACCGTCATCTGGACGATGAACTGAGTTCCCTTCGAGACCGCGTGTTATTACTTGGCGGTGAAGCAGAGTTGGCCCTCGAACGTGCGATGTACGCCTTGACCGAGCGCGATTCAGAAGTTGCTCGAGAAGTACTCGAGCATGACGATCGCGTTGACCACCTTGAGGTGGAGATAGATCGCCAGTGCATCGACATCATCGCACTGAGGCAACCAGCCGCACGAGATCTGCGCTTTGTAATATCAGTGGCAAAGATGGCGCCGGTGCTTGAACGCATTGCCGACCACGCGTGCAACATCGCGCGAGCCTCGATCGATCTCAACAATGAACCTGAGCTTAAACTCGTGTTCGACCTGGGTAAAATGGCCGACCACGCGTTAGCAATGTTACGCGCAGCGCTCGATGCTTTCACTTCGAATGATGCATTAACGGCTCGCGAAATCATCAAAAGCGACAGCGCCATAAACGATCTGTACAACCACATATTTCACCGATTGATTGAACTCATGGTTACGGAACCGGCGACTGCGACCCGCGATGCCCGGTTGTTGTTTGTTGCAAAGCACCTCGAACGAATTGGTGACTATGTGACGGACATTTGTGAGTTAACTGTCTACATGGCTGAGGCGGCCTTCATCAAACACAGTAACTAGAATGACACGCCCAATCTTGATCATAGAAGATGACGCCGACATCGCCGAGAGTCTCAAATATAATTTTGAGCGCGAAGGCCTGGTCGCCACCATCGCAGCTACGGGAGAAGCGGGCTTGTTGGCAGCCTTAAATGAACGAGACCCTCCCCGCTTGATTATTTTGGATTTGATGTTGCCGGGAATGAGCGGCATCGAACTCTGTCGTCGCTTGCGCCGTGAGCCGGCCACGCGACGAACGCCAGTTATCATGTTGACAGCAAAGGCCTCGGAGTCGGACAGGGTTGCCGGATTGGATCTCGGTGCCGACGATTACATTACGAAGCCGTTTTCGGTGCGCGAGCTGTTAGCGCGAGTTAGGGCCGTGATGCGACGTGCCGACGAGACGATGGGCAAGACTTATGAAGACGACCATTTGATCATCGATTTCGACGACATACGAGTTGTCTGCGACGGAACAAAAGTTAAACTTACCAACAAAGAATTCACGCTGCTCTCAGTGCTTGCGCGTAGTGCAGATCGCGTTGTAACCAGACAACAATTATTGGATAGTGTTTGGGGTTACAGCTACTATGGTGATGCTCGCACACTTGATGTTCATATTCGGCGTTTGCGACAGAAGCTCGATAGGTGCGGCGACTGCATCGAAACAGTAGTTGGTGTCGGTTATCGGTTCGTAGGTTGTACCGGTGAGCCGGCGGTAAGAAGCAATAGTGGTTGACAGGTACTTCGTGCAACTTCGTCAGACATTCTTAATTGCTGCATTAATTCTTCTCACCGCATTTTCTCTATTTATCCCAAGCCCTACACCCCGTGCGGCGATTGCGGTAATAGTAATAGTGAGTGTTCTGAGTTGGCTTACCTGGAGTTACTACTCGAGCAAACGGAATGATGAAGAGAACGCCGGCAATGTCGATCTTTCTGACGCAGATGAGAACTTCAGCGTTGCTTCGCTGCTTGAAGCTACGATGGGTGGAATGCGTGAAGGACTGTTAGTTGTAAATGACGACATGCGCGTCATTGCTTCTAATCGAGCGGCCCACAAACTCTTCAATCCAAGCGTCGTAAAACTCGAGTCGCAGCGTCTGACCGAGCTCACGCGAAATCCTGCGATCTACAGTGCGTTTCTCGACGGCTTAAAAGGAATCGAACGGAGCGGAGTGCGGGTGGAAACGCATGGTCCAGAACGTTCTGTATTTGATTTGAGAGTGATACCTCTCGGATCAAGTAACGGACACGACGCAAAGGGCGCGCTAGGAGTGTTCTTCGATATTACTCGTACGCAGCGTCTCGAGTTGGTCCGGCAAGAGTTCCTGTCTAACGTGTCTCATGAGCTCAGGACTCCTCTTACAGCTATCCTCGCTTTTGTTGAGACGCTCGAGAATGGGGCATTAGATGACAAGGAAAGCAGCCAGCGATTCCTGGCGATTATTCGGAAGAACGCGTCACGAATGCATGGCCTAATCGACGACATCCTCGAGTTGACGTCGATCGAAGGTGGCAACGTACAACTGCGCACTGGTCCAGTCGAGTTAGGGCCGTTGGCGAACGACGTCATCTCGTCGTTGGCTGCCAAGGCAGCTGCGCATGGCGTCACCTTAGTGAATGAAGTCGGACCCAATGTGATCGTGACCGCGGATGCCAGGCGGCTGGAGCAGATGCTGCTGAATCTTTTGGACAACGGCATTAAGTTTGGTCGTGAGGGTGGGACAGTAAAGGTAACTTACCGCTCAGGTGTTAGGGATGAGATCACCGTTGAGGACAATGGAGACGGTATTCCCGCTCAACATTTGGAGCGACTGTTTGAGAGATTTTATCGGGTGGACCGGGCCCGCTCTCGAGACATGGGAGGAACGGGACTTGGGCTCGCGATCGTCAAGCATCTCGCCCTCTTACATCAGGGGGAAATCACTGTTCGCTCAGAAATCGGCAAGGGAACAGGCTTTACCTTGCATCTGCCAAAACACCAGTTGAGCCCTGAATCCACCCAAGATTTGTCCCCATCAAAATGACCGACTTAGAGTGAAAAACATTGTTGTCAGTTCGACTGGACTTTGCCATAATTGGCGGCGAGGTCAACCAACACTTCTCGTCCCGAACCCGACAGCCCCAAGACATCCTCAAGAGTTGAGCTGAAGGCCGAAGTATCCTGCTACGGCACATTTGAACCGTAAATGCGTCCGCACGTCCTTGGCTCACAATTCAGCATTTGGGGGTAAACATGATTTATCGAAGATATCGTTCATGGTCAGCTGTCCTTTGGCGAACCAGTGGCTCGGTCCTTCGGTTTGTTTGTGCTACTGCAATTATTGCGGTATGCACAGGCGAGGTTATGCATCAGGCCGGGGTTCCAGTACCAAGCCCTTACGAGGTTATTCGTCACACACTAGCAGCGATGCGGAGTTGATGAGCTTAAGTGGGTCCAAAGGGCCGACCCAGCATCGGCCGTTTCATGACTGTCAGGAGAATCATCAGCCTTAAGGTCGAGGTGTGCCGCGCATTCATGTCTGCAGATTTTTAGGCGTTCTTGAACTATTGGAGTCGCAGGCGTCTCGCCCGCAAACATTTCCGTCCGGCGCGCTTGGCTCGAGGAGTCGAGGCCTTCGTCTCAAGTAACGTCGGATGGTTTGAGTGCGGGCGAGACCCCTGCGACTCTTATATTCTAGAATGAGAAGACCAATTGTTGCTGAATTCTATAAGTCGTTGGCGCGAAAGAACCAACGGGAACAAAGAAATTCGGATATTGTCCGCTGTTCCTAAGTGATTGTTGGAAGAAGAACAAACTTTGTAACGTGACTTTTCGGGCAATTCCATATTCAAAACGGAAATGACTTGTCCTGATGTTCACGCCTGACCCTGTCCCCAGGTCATCGTCCGTCACTTGAGAAATCAGCGAGTTTGCACCTTTGATTGAAAAGACGTAAAGAAAAGCGGTGTCTCCTCTTTTAGTAATACGTCCCACCTGAAGCGCGGCGAGCATCGCGTCCCGCTCATTCAAGCCCGTGCCCATATTTCTAGCGAATTGCAAGTTGAGTGTCACTGGAAAATTGTGATCACCGTGCTTGAATCCAGCATAGTTCAAGCGGTAAGCGAGTCGAGCAATTTGAAATCCTGGAGCCGTGTAGATTGCTCCGCCCGCTGTCGTCGTGGCTGTGCCGTTTCCGGTCAGCGGGCCAGATAGGACAATTCCGAGACCGGGTTGGACCACCAGTGCCACTCCATCCGCAGTCGATGCCAGCTGAATCTGATTTGGATTTCGATAGAGCTGAACGTCGGCACCTATTTGATCCGACCATCTTTCGTTAAAGGTCTGATTGATCAGGACGCCTTGGTGAAACAGATTTGACGCACGACCAGTACTACCTACGATCTCCCCTGCGCGCGCCAACGGACTATTTGGAGCGACAATCGCGACATTCGGATTCGTGAAAATGTATTGGCCGGCGCGAAAGTCGATATTGGAAACATAGGCGCCATTTTTCTCTAGCGCCCAGACATAGCGTTCGTTGAACCCATTGAAGCGAATATCATCATCAAACAGGAAGCGTGAGTTGTCCGCAAAAATTGCTTGCACTCTGCCGGCCTGCAGTTGAACAGCTTTAGTAGGGTGGTAATCAATCCAGGCTTCACTTATCGCAATCGGCTGACGCGCCGTCACGCTGCCGAAATCCTGATCGAGCGTTTGTGGATTGTTAAGTGGTCCGGTGGACAGTTGTCCGTGAAAGCTGAGCGTGGGATAAAGATCGGTATCAAAGTTTAGACGGAGGCGATACCTGGCCCGGGCGTTTTGCAGGTGTTGCAATGGTGGATCGCCCGGATCGCTTGCCGACCTGAAGGTGCCATCAAACCGTAACCGAAAATCACCGCTCAAGCGCAGTGGTCCGATATGGATTGCCTGACCTTCCACTTTTGCTAGACGTTGTTCGACTGAAGGACTTTGTGATTGAGTTTGCGTCGCTGCGGTCTCGGTTTCAGCCGGTGCTTTTGCTGGTACTGGATTGACCGATGCGTCGGTACTTGTTGGCGGCCCTTGTGAAAGCCGATCGAGCAAGGCCTTGATTGCGATTTGTTGATCGGCAATCGTCTTTTGGAGTTCGTCAAGTTTAGTATTCTGTCGTTCCAATTCGGTTTCGAGGAGACGAACTCGATCGGAAACAGTTACCTCTTTGACGTTTGATGGTTGTTCTGTTAGGGCTTTGGCCAACTCTTGAGCAGAGTCGTTTG
>DATIBX010000772.1:0-4549 GCA_035457105.1 Pyrinomonadaceae bacterium | reverse complement strand
ACCAAAGCGGCGTCAAGCCGCCGCACTCCAAATTGATCATCAATGTGCGACCCGACGAACCCCGTTACGGTCCTGATCTCTTCCAAGGGTGTCCCGATGACTTTTGAGGCAATTGGATCAAACTGCGGATCTATCCACCAGAGCCTCGCCGGAGTTTGCTGATTGCCAGTCTTATCCGACTGGTTTTCTTCGGAAGGTTGATCTGACCAGTAGCATCACTCTCCTTGATCGCTTCCAGCAGTGTCTGCAAATCAGTGGCGCCGGTATATCGAGTTCCATTCAAGTAGAGAGTGGGAGTACCGGTGATGTGCTCGTCAAAAAGACTTTGTTGGTAACTAGCCTGGATTTGTGGAAGAAAAATATTGTGTGACAGCGCCTGCGAGAATTTATAGAGGTCAAGACGGATGCGCCTGGCATAACGCATTAAATCGCTATCTTCGAGAGCCGTCTGATGAGTGAATAGTTCGTCATGCATTTCCCAGAACTTTCCCTGGGCGCCGGCCGCTTCGGCTGCTTCGGCGGCGCGTAAGGAATGTGGATGAGTCCGCACGGTAGGGAAATGACGAAAAACAAACCGCAGATCGCCGGGGAGAAGATTTCTAACCTGCTTGATGATTGGATAAACTTGCCCGCAGTGAATGCATTCAAAGTTGCCATACTCAAGCAGCGTCACCACCGCGCTCGCGGCGCCGGCGATGTGATCTTGATCGTTGACGGGGTTCTTAAGGCTTACAATTTCCGGACTCAACATTTCTTTTCCAAAATTCTACCAGAGCCCTCGCGTGTGTGTAACTATGGCTTCAACGTCTAACCGCTTTGCCTAAAGCCCTGTATAACCGAGGCCGTCTTCAGCTCATCATCGACGCGTTGGGTTATCATGGCCCCACGATGAATAACCTTTCACTTATGAAAACATTTCTGATTGTCTTGCTGCTGGTCCTGGTCCCGTCGGTGGCAGCGCAGCAAGTTAGTCTGATCGCAAACACAGATGGCCGGAAAGCAGTTAGCCTTGATGGACAATGGCAAGTGATTGTCGATCCATATGAGTCGGGCTTCTACAACTACCGTTATCAACCAAGTGACAACGGTTACTTCAAGAACGCTAAACCGAAGTCGAAAAGTGATTTGATCGAATACGACTTCGACAAGTCAGGCTCGTTGAAGGTCCCTGGCGATTGGAATACTCAGTCAGAGCAACTGTTCTTCTACGAAGGCACGATCTGGTACAAGAAATCTTTTGATTACGAACGACGACCCAACACTCGCCTCTTCATCTACTTTGGAGCTGCGAATTACCAGGCAGACGTCTATCTCAACGGGCAAAAGATTGGTCAGCATGAAGGTGGCTTCACGCCCTTTAATTTTGAAATCACCAATCTTGTTCAAAATAGCGGTAACTTTCTTATTGTAAAAGTCGATAATAAACGCCGGCGCGATGCCGTTCCGACATTGATGACTGACTGGTGGAACTACGGCGGACTCACTCGCAACGTAAAGCTTATCGAAACCCCGGCTACTTTTATTCACGACTACTCGGTACAGCTTCAACGAGGTTCGCGTAATAAAATCAGCGGGTTTGTGAAATTGAGCGGCGAAAGGCAGAACCAAAAAATCACAGTCCGCATTCCTGAATCCGGCGTCAGTAAATCATTTACGACTGATCGCAATGGAGTGGCTGCAATCGATTTCAATGCTGAACTGAAGTTATGGTCACCCGACAATCCCAAACTCTACGACGTCGTCATCGAAGCCGAAACTGATCGCCTCAGTGATCAAATCGGCTTTCGCAGCATCGAAACGAGAGGCGTTGATATTCTTCTGAACGGAAAGCCCATCTTTCTCCGCGGCGTCTGTCTTCATGAAGAAGCGCCGTTACGCGGTGGACGTGCCTACAGTCGCGAGGATGCGCAAACGCTGCTTGGCTGGGCCAAAGAGTTGGGCGCAAATTTTGTCAGACTGGCCCACTACCCGCATAACGAGTTTATGATTCGCGAGGCCGACCGGATGGGCATCATGGTCTGGTCGGAGATTCCCGTTTACTGGACCATCCTCTGGGAGAATCCCGCCACCCTCGAAAACGCTCGTAATCAACTGAGTGAGATGATCGCGCGCGACAAAAACAGCGCCGCGGTTGTCATCTGGTCCGTGGCCAATGAAACACCACTTAGCGACGCGCGTCTGTCGTTTCTCAAAAATCTGATCTCGCATGCTCGCAGTCTCGATTCCACGCGATTGATATCGGCGGCGATGGAACGTCATTACATCGACGCCACGACGCAGATGATCGACGACCCGCTTGGTGAGTATCTCGATGTGCTGGGCTGCAACGAGTATGTCGGCTGGTACGATGGACTGCCTGATAAAGCCGATCGCCTTGAGTGGAAATCAATATATCAAAAACCACTGATCATGAGTGAATTCGGCGCCGACGCCCGCTACGGACATCATGGCGATCCTTTAACGAGATGGACCGAGGAATATCAGGAAGACCTCTACCGGCATCAGATCGCAATGTTGAAACGAATCCCCTTCCTCCGTGGCGCCTCACCGTGGATCCTGATGGACTTCCGTTCTCCGCGCCGGCCACTACCAAACATTCAGGACTACTGGAATCGAAAAGGATTGATCTCGAATAGTGGCGAGAAGAAGAAAGCTTTCTACGTCATGCAGCAGTGGTATCGTGAACTGGAATAAAAAAAGCGGCAGGCTCCAATGAATTATTGGGCCTGCCGTTTTCTTTGGACCGACGATTTTTGTTTATACGATGCTACGGTGCAATTCGAATATTTCCCAAATTGCTCGTTTGCCCATGTAATTTGATTGTCACCTTGCAAGTGCCGGGCGCCAGTGTGTCGGGTAGTCTGAACAGCACCTGCTTGAAATCAACGTTTGGTACTTCGCGCACGTCCGAAGCAGGCACGTCAAAGCTTTGGTTATTAGCATCGACGAGATTCACGATCACAGTAGATGGCGGCTCGCCCTGATTCAATGTCAGGTTCTGAGCGAAGACCATTACCAGCGTGTTCTGTCCTGGCGGTAGGTTAAAAAAGGTGGCGACACTCTTTACTTTGAACGGATCCCTGGTCAATAAAAACGACTCAAAAGCTGCCGCCTGCTGTGGAACAGGGCCTAATTCCTCCAGCATTAGCGAAATATCGTCATCGACAATCGTGCCAGCGCCTTGACCGTCCGCGGGGGTCGTACCGAACGCCTCGGTGATGTTTACAACGAACGTTTCATTCGGCTCAGGGTTAGTGTCGCCGATGATTGTTACATCAAAGGTGCGAGTTACTATCCCAGGCTGAAAGATAACTACTAAGTCAATTGAGTTGTAATCACTCGCGGCAGTTGCGGTGCCCGCTGTTGAAACTACTCTGACTGCGATTGCTTCAACACTCGAACCCGAGAGAGTCAAGGTGTAGGTGGCCGGTTTAGTACCAGAATTGCCTTCTGTAACACTGACGTCATTGATAGTAATAGTCGGCCCATCATCATCGTTGATGAATCCAGTTCCTCGGCTCGAGCCCACAGTTGCGTTCTGGACATTCGAGATATCCAGAAAAAACGTCTCCTGAGTCTCATCGACAGTATCACCATTGACTAGGACCACCACTGGTTTCTCGGACTCTCCAACCGCGAAAGTGACGTTTCCCGAAGCGGAAACATAGTCGGAACCAGCAGTCGCGGTGCCGTTTGCCGTAGCAAAGGAACACGAAACTGACTGCGACGCTGGAGCCGAGAGCGCGATAACAAACGTCGCCTGCGACGTACCGGAGTTTCCTTCAACAACGGTTGCGTCACGTACAGAAATCGACGGTTGCTGCGCGGCAACATCAACACTCGTTGCGAACAGTAGAAACAGCGCGATAAATAAGAGGTTAATTCGCATAGGAGGTGAGACAGAGTAGTATGCACGTATTGTCATAAATTCAATCCGGTTTTTCCCAAGTTGTTGAGTCGGCGCTGAAAGCGACCTTAGGGGAAAGCACCTTTAACGTACCGCGTTACAGGCTGTAAAAGCAATCCCTCACCATTGCACCCCGGACTAACTTCGACTGCATTTATTCTGGAGCCACAAATGTAAAAAACACTCAAAAGGGTGGTCATTCCAGAGATTGCGGAGCCGCGTTGAGCCCTGGAAACTAACCAGCACCACAACAGTCGAAGGAACGATCGACGATACGGATCTGGGCCGGCGCAGTTTGAAACGGTGGGACGAACGACAGTGCTGGTGGATTGATCTACCTGAACCACTCTGCAAGAAAGCAAAACTCGACATCGGCGATGAAGTGAGACTCACTATTCGTCTCGCCTCGGACGATCTTCCGGACGAACTAAAAAGATCTCCTCACAAACAATTCGGTGGCGAGAGCCAACTGGGATCATCTCACTCAACCGCAGCAGCGAATGCTTCGTGAGGACATCTTCGCCGCCAAAACCACCACCACCCGCCGCCGCGCGGAGAGGGCGCTTTTAGATGTCAGAACTATTTAGAAACGCCCTCTAGCTTAACTATTTAGAAAAGCCCTCTGAGTCCGTGGGTAGCCTT
>DATIBX010000771.1:0-2041 GCA_035457105.1 Pyrinomonadaceae bacterium | reverse complement strand
CGAGAATGGCCACACGAGCAAGTGTCAAAACGGTGGTGCTGTCGCACCTAACGCAAAGAGTTGGTACTGATGACTACGCGCCGTGGGCGGAAGAAGTGAAGAAACACTTTCGCGGTGATGTGATCATAGCCACAGACCTGTTGGAGCTTTAACGGGGCGTGGTTCAAACAAATTGTCATGTGCTGAGAACCTCGAACAGTGAATCTCAGCCACTTGCAACTATTGAAGTTTCACGATCTCGAATCACCGATCATCATCGGTAAAAAAGATCGTAGGGCACTCATGATTGGCGCATTAATTATTTTGCTCGCTCTTATTTCAATTTCACCTAAGGCGTGGGCTCAATCCTGTGTTGGAAACCCTGCGGCGGTACAAATCCTCGGTTCCGGTGGACCCCGGACCAACGGAGATCGAGCGTCAAGCAGTTATCTCCTTTGGATCGGTTCTCAGGCGAGGGTCCTGGTGGATATGGGTGGCGGAGCATTTCTTCGCTTCGGCCAGTCCCAAGCGAAGCTGAGTGATCTTTCCTTAGTCGCCATAAGCCATCTTCACCCCGATCACGTTTCTGACCTGCCCGCGCTTTTGTGGTTGAGCGATCAGGTTCGCAAGGAATCGTTGACCATCGTCGGTCCTTCGGGCAATGAGGCGGCGCCGAGCTTTTCCACATTCCTCAGCCGTCTTTTCGATGAAAAGAACGGCGCATTTCAAGTGCTCGGCGGCATACTCGGCGGGACACAGCGGAACACGGCGGGAGGCGTTCGGCTCGATCCGGGTGTCGTTGACGTGACGAAAGCAGAACCGTCGAAAGTATTTGACCGGCAGGGACTGACGGTAACCGCGTTGGGAATACCCCACGGTCCGATCCCCACTCTGGCTTACCGCGTGCAAACCCAAGAAGTATCCATTGTATTCAGCTCCGATCAAACCGGTACCAACCCACGGTTCATCGAGTTTGCAAAAGGCGCAAATCTCTTAGTTATGCATCTCGCCATTGCAGCAGGTGCGACTAGTCCGCTTCACGCTTCTCCTGCCGTCGTTGGTCGCATCGCAAAAGATGCCGGAGTTGGGCACCTGATTCTCAGCCATATCGGTCTGTTCGATGTAGATGCTGCTATTGCCGAAGTGAAAAAGTCTTATTCCAACGCTCTGACCGTGGGTGCTGATCTGCAATGCACGCCCGCCGATTCCGTGAAATGACAAGCAATCTGCCACTGATCATGAAGAAAGTTCTCTCGATCATGTTGCTGATTGGTGTGCTGTCTGGGTGTTCATCGGTGATTAGCAACAGCGAAGGATTTTATAAGGATCGTCCACGGCGACCGATCAATTGGCGCGAGTACATGACTGACTGATTTGACTGAATTCAGTTTCTGTTGCGCCACGGCCGGATTCTACCTCATCACGGGACACCTCATAAATAGAAGTCTAATATCCTGGGGCCACTCTTATTTCACCTTTTTAAATCTGAGTTGACACAAAACCACCTGGTTCGGTACTCTCCGCCGAAATCGGGCTAATAAGCTGGAGTGGAAAAACGATGAAGGCAAGAATCACGATTGCAATGATTATTAGCGCAGTTCTCTTTTGCTTTGGTGGTTCTGAAGCGCAGCAGGCGATTTTTCTTGTCCGACATGCTGAGACTGTTGCGCCAAGGGGCACTGATTTGCGTCCTCTCTCTGAAGCCGGACAACGTCGCGCCGTACTGCTTGCCAAGTTGTTAAAGGACGCCCGCATCAATGCGATCTATACGAGCGACCTTGAGCGTGCTGTAAAGACGGCAGAGCCTTTGGCAGAGTCGCTTCGGATTGAACCGAAGCCGCTCTCGCAACTCAGTGTCAGTTTTAAACCCAACGATATTGAAAATTTTGTTAATCGTCTCCGAAACGAGCATCGCCAGGATGTCGTACTGGTTGTTGCTTATTCCAATTCTGTTCCGGCGTTGCTCAAGGGGCTGGGACATCCAGCGGAAATCAAAATTCCGGAGACGGAGTTCGACAACCTGTTTGTGCTGATTCCGGCGAATGACGGGCCACCGAGGTTG
>DATIBX010000770.1:0-3123 GCA_035457105.1 Pyrinomonadaceae bacterium | reverse complement strand
GTTACGAATGTGAATCAGCCGAACAATTACTTGATGGAGAAGCAGCAGTATTCACTGTCGTACAGTCGTGATAACGGTGGGCCAAACTGGGTGAGCTGGCACCTGGACACCTCGTGGCTCGGAAGCACACCACGCCAGGATGATTTTCGCGCAGACACGACTCTGCCAACCGGTTGGTATCGAGTGCAAGCGACGGATTATTCCGGCTCAGGCTTTGATCGAGGACACATGTGTCCTTCAGCAGATCGCACCGTCAGTGTCACCGCCAACTCGGCCACTTTCCTGATGACGAATATGATTCCGCAGCTTCCAGCGAACAATCAGGGTGTGTGGGCCAATCTGGAAAGCTACAGTCGAACGTTGGTTTCACAAGGTAACGAGCTTTACATCATTTCCGGAGGTCATGGATTGCAGTTTTTCATTGCTAACGGTCATGTGGCAGTGCCCGCTCAAACATGGAAGGTAATCATCGTATTGCCCGTCGGCAGTAATGATGTTTCACGAGTGACTACGTCGACGAGAACGATTGCGGTGGTAATGCCTAACTCAGGATCGATTGGCAGTGACTGGCGAGCATATCGCGTGAGCGTGGATCAGGTCGAGGCGATTACGGGCTTCGATTTCTTCTCCAACGTATCCACTGGCATACAAGCGGTAATCGAGGGAACAGTCGATAATCAGTAAGAAGTGCTCCGGAGGAGCACGATGTTTCCTCATGCGAAGATAAAAGAAGTCTTGACTCTGGAATCAATTCCAGCCTTGACGCGATCTACAAGTTTCTGCGGTTTCAAATCAAGGAACATAAAACTGGTGATTCGTTGGAAGTAACAAAAGACTAAACACAGATTACACAGATTTTCTCAGGATAATCTGTGTAATCTGTGGATGGTTTTCCTAATCAGACATGAGGTTTGTAAATAAGACCGATGACAATTCCGACGATGGCCCACTGGAAAAAGTAAGCCACAGATTGTCCGAGCGCGAGTTTCGGACCAATGTTCAGGTTCGCGTAGTTATGCAGCACATTGCAAACCGCGAAAACGCCAACGAGAACGCCTAAGCGTGCACCTTCCATCGCTCCCGATCCGCCGTGATATATCATTGCGAAAATTATGGTGACAACCAGGATCGCTATGAAAGATGCGGCGAATCCAATTGGCATAACGGAATTCATTTCTTCCCGAGATCGAAATACGGCTGGGTACTTGTGTGCTTCATTCATAAGCGCCGGCACCAGCCAAAACACTAAGAAACCAAAAGCAAAAGATGCGACCGTGCCACCAAGCGCCGCCAGCCCGAGACGTGGATAGTTCATTTGCACCTCCTTTATAAGGTCAGCAACAAAAGAATCGAACTAAGTCGTGCTGATAATCTTTATGGCCCAAAGTATAGCATTCTGAACTCGACTGTTCAGGTCGACCACAACCTGTTTGTAAGATTTGGGGAATAAAAAGCATGCTCCAGAGGTATTCATTGGTAGCTCGCGACTGCACTCGATCGTTGATTGCAAGACGCGAACAGGCTCACGGGGTTTTATAAAGGCAGTCTTACCGCATTTGAAGCATAAAATTTGGTGAATTACTGGTCTACCGCGGGACCGTAGTCTCGTCTGGCGGTGAAGACAAGCGGCACAGTTGGCTCTTACAAATCACAAATTACGCGGAGGCTCTAAGTTGAGTTGTCAAAGAGCACCAGAACTGATCCATCCTTACATTGATGAAGAGCTGGACCAACTTCAGGCATCAGAATTTCGCCGGCACTTGGATCAATGTAAAGACTGCGGACTCAATTATCGGAATCAACTGGCCTTACGTTTCGCTCTCAAGCAGAACTCTCTCTCCTACCAGGCGCCGCACGATTTGTTGAGGCAGGTTCGTTCAGCGCTGCGAAAAGAGATCGATGCGGAGGCGAGAGTTGGTTCGGCAGCGCAGACTTTGTCACCAGGAAGCGCCGCGAAAAGACGCTAAGTCGCAGACGCCTTTTTGTTACGACAGTTCGAAAGTATCGCGGCGAGGCGTCTGCGACCGCGCGCTAGTCGCGACATCACAGTGCCACTCGGAACCTGAATTACCTCGGCGATCTGCTTGTATGATAGCTCTTCAAATTCTCTCAGCACGATGACTTCGAGAAACTCCCGGGGCAGCCGAAGTAACGCGCTTCTCAGGATCTGTCGATCGCTCTCCCGCAACAACATTTGTTCCGGATCAGAACTGTCTTCAGTGTGCGGATGTTTGTCCTCGTCGAGTAGGATCTCTTCTTCTGGTAATCGGTTGTGCTTGAGCCAGGTGTAATAGGTATTCCGGACAATCGCCAGTAACCACGGCCGCGCATCGCCGCCTTTAAATGCGTGGAAGTGGCGGAGAGCACGCAGGAACGATTCCTGAACAACGTCCTCAGCATCTCGTTCGTTGCGCGTAAGCCAGCGGGCGAGATTGTATGCTGCATCGAGATGCGGCAGGACCGTTTCCTCAAAAACCGGAACTAAAGATTTCATAGGCATTCTCCATCGCTGGCACTAGCCCCCGTCATCGTTGCACCGCTTGATCTGCTCAGCCACAAACAACGGCGCATTTATCGGATCGACACCACGATTAATAAGACTCTTCAGCAGTGCGAGTCCCTCGCAGTCGATAAAAGAAATATTTTTCAAATCAACAGTGAGCTTTACACCTTCATCCAGCACCGACTCAGCGGACTCTTTCAGTAGCTCAACCCACTGTCCTCCAACCCGCCCGTCCAACTGCAACGTAGTCTCCTGTTTTGACAAAACTGCCCTCGTAATCTTCAACATGCGTATTTCTCTTGAAAGTTTTTGCGACTTCTCCTCACCTCTACAAAATCAGGGGCTCCGTTGCGTGGAGGGGAAAGCAAGGTCCACATCGGTTCGAGCAGACCTTGCCGGTACGTTAGTTTGAGGGAAGCTGATGCGGCTCTCCGTAGATGAAGTCGTCCATCAACACGACGTCGTTCTGAGCATCATCGTTTGGACCAGGTGCGACATCGCCGGCCGTAATTCTCACGCTGGCGATTCGCGCGTCGTTAAACTTGATGGCTAGAAAAGAAAAGCCGGCATTGCCGGGTGATGCAGGAACAAAGCTGCTGTACAGCACGCGGCCGTCGACG
>DATIBX010000769.1:0-16321 GCA_035457105.1 Pyrinomonadaceae bacterium | reverse complement strand
GGGTGCGGTGTGGCCGGAACTTATTAGGCTTGGAGGATTTTGAACGCATTTTCATACAACGGCATCCAAGTGCTGGCAGCGGGCAAGTCACGGTAGCTAAGGCCCACTCGACCTGTCAAATTTGAAGAATCACCGAACCATGACGCAAATATGGCGTAATATCTAGGGAGTCCGAGGTCTCTCTTTAAACGACGCCGGTCGACTGCTTATGCCCGTACGATATCCACCAACTCCGCCAACGCAATCTGGCAGGAATGATCAAAAGAGATCTCACCTTATAGCTTATTCTGATTCTGGTCCAAGTTTTAGCAGGCGTCTGATCAGGCGTCTGCTAAGCGCAAGCGTTCTCGTGCCTTTAGTTTTTATCGGCGCGATTGTTCTTGGCGTGCTGATCTATTACTGGACTGTTTTTTCCGCGCGCATCGATAACCTGTTAAAGGGAGAAGTCTACACAAAGTCGGCCGGTATCTATGCGGCGCCAAAACAACTACGCGTAAACGAAGTTATTTCCCAGGACGAGCTCATCGCATTTCTCAAACGAGCTGGTTATGTCGAAAAGGATCAACAGGCTGACTCATCGCGCGGGCGTTATCAGCTAAGTGGCAACACGCTCAATATCGAGCCGAGCGGCACTTCGACGGTCGATGGCCAACAACAGTTTCAGAATGTAAGAGTCCAGTTTGCAAAAACGGGAAAGTCCATCGCGAGTCTTACAGATATTGGAGGTCGTGCGAGTCTTCAGCGCGTTTGGTTGGAGCCGGAATTAATCAGCTCGGTTACTGGTCGCGAACGAGCGAAGCGGAAAGTGATTGGGTTCAACGATCTCCCTCCACAATTGGTTAAGGCCATAACAGTCACTGAAGACCGCTCGTTTTTTGAACATTACGGTGTGAATATCAGAGGCATCATCCGTGCTTTCGTACGTCGCTACGACTCCGATCCCAATTCTCCAATCGCTCGCCAGGGTGGCTCAAGTATCACCCAGCAACTCGTAAAAAACCTTCTCTTATCGCCTGAGCAAACCTTGCGACGCAAAGTTGCGGAAGCTTACATGTCAGTAATCTTGGAGACTCGATTGTCAAAAGAGCAGATCTTTGCGCTCTATTGTAATCAGGTTTACATGGGCCAGCAGGCAGGCTTTTCAATCAATGGCTTCGGAGAAGCCGCCAGCGCTTACTTTAATAAGGACGTGACCACTCTGTCGCTGCAGGAGTCTGCTTTTCTTGCAGGTTTGATTCGCAGCCCAAATCGATATAACCCTTATCGCAATCTGCCTACCGCAACGGCACGGCGTAATCAGGTGTTGGATTCGATGGCCGAAACCGGAGATATCACCCACGAGGAGGCCGAAGCCGCAAAAGCTTCAGACCTACAAGTCGCCCCCCAAAAGGGTCGAATCGATGTTTCTGATGCGCCCTACTTTGCTGATTATGTTCAGAACCAATTGGGAGACATGATTGCGGGCTCTGGCGCTGAACAACATCTTCGGATCTACACAACGATTGATATGGATTTGCAGCGTGCGGCGTATGCAGCTCTCACCAAGCAGTTAACCGCTCTCGACAAGATCCAGGCAAAACGTTTTGAGCCAGGTACGTTACAGGCGGCGCTCGTCGCTATGAATGCCAAAACCGGTGAAATTGTTGCGATGGTTGGTGGTCGCGATTACTCCAAGAGTCAGTTGAATAGGGCCTCGGATGCCTTTCGGCAGCCCGGTTCAGTTTTTAAGCCTTTCGTTTACGCGACCGCACTTAATACAGCATATGACCCAGTGCCTCGCGTAATGACTCCGGCGACGACGTTCATGGACGAGCCCAAGACGTTTACGTTTGATAATCAGGAATACACACCGGGAAACTTTGGCGAGAGTTACAGCAATGCTCCAGTCACGTTACGCGATGCATTGGTCCATAGTCTGAATGTCGTTACGGTCGATGTCGCAATGGAAGTGACAATTGGACGAGTCATGAATCTGGCTGCGAAAGCAGGGTTACCGAAACCGGCCCGAGCATATCCGGCGATGGCGCTCGGTACCAGTGAGGCGACACCGTTACAAATCGCCTCTGCTTACACTACTTTCGCGAACCTTGGCTCGCGCGTCACGCCGATCGCCATCAACCGAATTACTACGGGTGAAGGCGTAACGATAGCTTCGCCGACTACTCAAAAGAACGAAGTGTTGAAGCCTGATGTGGCTTTTGTAATGGATTCGTTCATGAAGGACGTCATCAATCGAGGAACCGCAGCTAAGGTGCGAGCGCGCGGATTAAAAGGACCACTTGCGGGGAAGACGGGAACTTCCAGAGATGGTTGGTTCGCAGGCTTCACGCCGAATCTGGTATGCACGGTTTGGGTCGGGTTTGACGATGGATCCCAACTTGGTTTAACTGGAGCCGATTCTGCGTTGCCAATCTGGTCTGACTTCATGCAAGTGGCGCTGACTGAGCATCCTGAATGGTCCGGTGATTGGGAAAAACCTGCCGGCGTTGAAGAGTTGGAGATCAATCCCAAGACTGGCGAGCCTACTGCCGAAGGTGATACTGAAAAGCGCGTCGAATACTTCATCAATGGTACGGGACCAAATCATGAAGCACCGAGTGAGTCGGAAGAGACACCTAGTGACGCACTGCCTGAGGCATCGCCTCCGGTTGAAGTAGCTCCTGAAACAGAAGTGACTCCGACGCCTTCACCCTCGCCATCACCCAAGCATGTCACTACCGTGCCTGATAGCCGCCTCGAAGGAACTATAACGTTAGATATTGATCCGTCCACAGGACTGATTGCGGTTGATTCGTGCCCGGTGATTCGTACTAAGACTTTTGTGCTTGGTACTGAGCCGAAGAAATATTGTGGTCCACAGTATCACCGTGGCAAGACGATTATTCCATCCGGCGATCGCCCACGAGTCGTCGGCACTCCACCCGGCTAGGCTGGAGAAAATTTGAGCAGGTTCAATCCTCGCCGCCTCTTATCCTCCCGAAGCCTAGCTTGGCTTTCTCTCATTCTCCCCAAGCTTTAGCTTGGGGTTAAGGCTGCGCTTTAGATCGCTCTAACCGTTTTAACGGTTTCTCAATTCCATTCAGAAATAGGCTTTGGGCAGTAGAAAACCGTTAAAACGGTTAGCTAATCTCCTTGGGCCAACCGGTACCCCAAGCTAAAAGTTTGGGGAGAATGAGAAAGGAAGCTAAAGTATTGGGGAGAATGAGAGGGACGCGAACCTCCGGAATCTAACCCAACTGCTACTACTGCCCGGGGCTGACTTGTCTAATCTGCTGAAGAGCTGTGCGCAGCGTCTCTATTGCTAATGCCGCCGCGTGATGTCTTCTCGAAGGCAGACCACCAACACGTTCGATCAGCTCAGCCCGCGTTAGTTTCTCCGCCTCTGAAAGGGTCATACCAAAAAGCACTTCGGTCAGCACTGAACCGCTTACAAGTGTTGGAGGACAGCCGTAAGCGAGGTACTTTGCTTCAATTATTTTCCCTTCGCTTACCCGCAACGAGAGACGCAGTCGGTCGCCACAAACAGGATTGCTCTCTTCAACGACCGCAGTAGCATTCGCTAAGTCGCCGACATTACGAGGATTCGCAAGATGCTCTTTAAATACGGAAGAGTAGGACAAGTTACCTTGTGTTTACCGGTTGAAGTTCACCTATTGAAGGTTTGTTAAGTGGCGAAAGTTCGCGCAGTTTTTCCACGGCGGAGGACAAAACATCAACAGTGTATTGCACGTCTGCTTCGTTGTTGTCCTTGCCAAAACTGAAGCGTATGGAGCCACGTGCCAATTCATCGTTGTGTCCAAGTGCTCTAATTACAGGCGACGGCTCCAGTGTTCCCGATGAGCATGCTGAACCAGTTGAGACTGCGACACCTTGTAAATCCAGATTTATCAGAAGGCCTTCACCCTCGATATAGCGAAACGAAATATTCGAGAGATGCGGTAGTCGCAGTTGTGCATCTCCATTGAAAACGAGATCGTCAATATGCTCTGCTACTAGTTGTTCAAACAAATCGCGAAGGTGCGCGTCGTGTTGAGTACGTTCAGAAAATTCCTCGCGCGCGAGCCTTGCTGCCTCACCCAGGGCGACAATGCCAGGAACGTTTTCAGTGCCGGCCCGTCGCTCTCGTTCCTGGTGACCACCGATACTTTGGCTGCGAAGGCGAACACCGCGTCGCACAAACAACGCGCCGACCCCTTTCGGGGCATAGAGTTTATGTCCAGACAGCGAGAGCAGATCGCAACCGAGTTCATCCACGTTTAAAGCGATTCTGCCAGCGGCCTGGACTGCGTCAGTATGAAACCAAATCTTCTGTCCTTCAGCACGTTTCGCAGCTACGACTTTGCCAATCTCTGAAATTGGTTGCAGCGTGCCAATCTCGTTATTGGCTGTCATGATAGTTATTAGAGATGTGCGCGTGGTAATCGCAGCCTTCAAATCATCCATGCGAATAATGCCGTTCTCGTAAACGGGCAAACGTGTTATGTCCCAGCCACGCTCCTCAAGGGCATCACAAACTCCGCGCACTGACGGGTGCTCAATAGCTGAAGAAATGATGTGCGACGGCTCGTCGAAATTCAGACCTTTAATAGCAAGATTGTTAGCCTCAGTGCCCCCCGACGTAAAGACAATTTCGTTTTGACGAGCACCTATCAGGTTGGCCACTTCACGACGGGCGCGATCGACTGCGGCCCTGGCCTGTTGGCCAAAACCGTGGACGCTCGAAGCATTTCCAAAAGTCTCCGTCAGCGCCTTCGACATAACGGAAGCGACCCGGCTGTCTACGGGTGTGGTTGCACTGTGATCGAGATAAATGTGGCGATTTGCCATACGTAGCTGCCTAAAAAAAGCGCCAACCTGAATTGAGACTTCTCGCATCTGAGATTCGACTCGGGGACTGGTTGACCAGAAATCGAGTCTAGGTTGCTCACCAGGTAGCGTCAAGCGTCGAATTTATTAATCAAAAAGGTTGGGCTCTCACGAAAAAGCGTTAAGATTGGTGCCGCGGATGGCCGAATGGTAGCATTCAGAAGCGAGATTGGCTCTCCCAAGACTACGACCGCACTTGGTTGTAATTTCTTCGGAAGGACAGAAAGATGAATTACTTTAGATTTCCCCTGATGGTTTCGTTGGTTATTGCTCTGGTTGGACCGACCGCATTGGTTTCGGCAGTTGGCCCGGTTCAGGGCTCAACCGCTCTTGAGCGCGGGTATCGCACCGGCTACTCTGACGGGTACAACGCCGGCTTCAAAGATCTCGCCGACAACGCACCGCGGAATTATCAGAATAAAGAGGAATACCAACGGGCCGATCGCTCCTTCAACGCGGTCTGGGGACCAATCGAGGATTATCGAGACGGATATCAGCAGGGGTTCGAAGGAGGATATGCTGCTGGTTTTGACCACCAGCAGTTTGATTCGTCAATCCCGACTGGTTTGAGAAGACGACAGCAAGGGCAGCAGCCTCAGCCAGTAGCGGACGCTGACAATAGCAATACGGCGGCGCCAAATAACTCTCAAGTTAATAACTCTCCTGCAAACGATAATTCCAACAGTAGCGCCCCTGCGCAAACGAGTTCGTTGTCAATTCCGAGAAATACCATTCTCGGGCTTGAGTTGTTGACTCCTTTGTCTACTGATGTCTCGCAGCGCGGCGACCACTTTGAGGCTCGGGTTACGGAACCTTCTGAATATGCGGGTGCGACCGTTGAGGGTCGGGTATCGCAGGTCAAAAGGCCCGGAAAAGTGAAGGGCGTTGCGCAGCTACAATTATCATTTGAACAAATTCGAACAGCCGACAACAGAGTGACCAGCCTACATGCGGAACTTGTCGAAGTAATACCCATGACTCCAGATGGTCCGTCGAACGTGGATCCCGAAGGCGGTGTCAAAGGTCGAGATTCGACTAAGGATGATGCGGCTAAGATTGGTGCTGCAACAGGTATCGGTGCAATCATCGGAGCAATAGCCGGGGGCGGCAGCGGTGCGGCGATCGGAGCGATCATTGGCGGGGGTGCCGGAACTGCAGGAGTTATGACCCAGCGCGGTAAAGATATAAGGTTGGACCGCGGTCAACAAATGAAGATTCGCACTTCATCCGATACGAACGTTCAGTGACTGCGACTGTCAGGAAGTTAAAGACGGGAAGAGCTGGCGATACATCGTCAACTGTTGCCGTCATTTCTTTATTGACCGATTTTGGTGTTACCGACTATTTCGTGGGCGCAGTTAAAGGAGTGATTCTCTCAATCAATCCCAGCGCGCGGTTGATCGACATTACTCATGAAATTCCACCACAGGACATTGAGGCAGCTGCGTTTACGCTACTGGCTTCCTATCAGTCATTCCCACCCAACACTATTCACCTCGCCATAGTTGACCCAGGAGTAGGCTCGGATCGCCGACCGGTTATTGTCAGCACAGACACAGCTACATTTGTCGGACCCGATAATGGAATCTTTAGTTATGTCCTGGAACAAGTGCGAGATTACGAAGTGTTCCATATTAAGGAGGAGCAATACTTTCGAACACCGATGAGTAGCACCTTTCATGGACGTGACGTATTTGCTCCAGTGACGGCAGCCCTTTCCCGAGGCTTGAGAGCAGATGCGTTTGGGCCAAAAATTACCGACCCGGTGGTCCTACCGAGTCTTAGACCGTTGCCGAAAAAACGAGGACTCGAAGGTCGAATCATCCACGTTGATACGTTCGGCAACTGTATTACGAACTTCACTAAGGCGGACATTCCAGACAACTGTCAGTTGCTCGTGAAGGGGAAGCGAATAAAGGCTTTCAAGCAATACTTTTTAGAGCAGATAGGGTCACGCCATGAATTGTTCGCTATTTGGGGTAGCGCCGGATTTCTAGAGATCGCGGCGACTAATAAATCGGCTGCCAAATTGCTGCATGCAAAACGCGGAGACACTCTCAAGTTAGTAAAGTGTTAGGTGTACTGGCTTGCCTTACTCTGTGCGACCTCAGTGGCTTCTGTGACTCTGTGGTTGGAAAATGACGGTCCAAGATTTCCACCACAGAGTCACAGACACACTTAGGCGGCAGATTGAATGCCTGACCAAGAGACTACCAAATCAACCGTCGATATGTTTGGTGAAGATCATCGCCGCTTGTCACTGTGGCACCGCTTTGTTATCTTTCGGCTGAAAACAAAACATTTATGACTGACCAAGCGAAAGCGAATCCCACTCCTTCAAGCGCCGCGACCGGATTGCGCGGTGTAGTAGTTGGCACCTCTACTGTTTCAGACGTCGTCGGTGATAAAGGCGAACTGATTTATCAGGGCTACAACATTCACGACCTGGCCCGGAACTCGAATTTTGAAGAGGTCGCTTTTTTACTCTGGAATAAACGCTTACCGAAACGTTCGGAACTCGAAGATCTACGGCGACAGATCGGCGACTCTTATGCAGTTCCGAGTGAGGTTATAAACCTGCTGCGTCAACTGCCCCGAGAGGCAGATCCCATTGATGTGTTACGAACGGCCGTATCAGCTCTTGAGTCATTCGACGCTACGGCCCGTGACATTTCGCCGGAAGCGAGTCATCGCACCTCAATAAAGTTGACGGCGCAATTCGCGACCCTGGTAGCCGCGGCCGAGCGTATCAGACGAGGTGAAGAGCCCGTTGCCGCGCTGCCGAAGGAAAACATCGCGACGAATTTTCTCTACATGCTGAAAGGTGAAAAACCTTCAGAACACGATGCTCATCTTTTCGATGTTTGTCTGGTGCTTCACGCCGATCACGAATTAAATGCCTCGACATTTACTGCGCGCGTCGTCGCGGGAACTTTGGCCAGTCTTTACGCTTCAGTGGTAGCTGCTATCGGCGCCTTATCTGGTCCACTGCATGGCGGCGCCAACACAAACGTGATGAAGACGCTCCTCGAGATTGGTGAGGTTGCAAATGTAGAAAGTTTTGTGAAGCGCGCGCTGGCCGAAAAACGTAAGATGATGGGATTCGGCCATGCTGTTTATAAGACAGAAGATCCTCGCGCAACCCATTTAAGACAATTCTCCAAAGAAATGGGTGAACGTGCTGGCGAATCAAAATGGTATGAAATCTCGCGCAAGGTTGAAGAGGTGATGATGCGCGAGAAGGGTCTTTATCCAAACGTCGACTTTTATTCAGCCTCGACTTACTACATGATGGGAATTCCGCTCGATCTATACACACCAATCTTTGCCGTCAGTCGGATCACCGGTTGGACCGCACATGTCCTCGAACAGTATGCTGATAACAAGTTGATTCGACCGCGCGCCGAGTACATCGGTGAACGAAACACTCCTTATATTCCGATCGACCAACGCTGAGACTATTTTGAATTCGGTGCCAGGGCGTTCGCGTTTCCATTGAGAAAACGATCAAACCAGTAAAGCTGCCAATTCAGGCTTTCTACCAAATGCCTGGGCTCGCCAGTGCGAGTCAGATTATGGTTTTCGCGTGGGAACATTACGATTTCACTGGTCACACCAAAGTGCCTGAGCGCCCGAAACCATTGTTCGCCTTGTTCCAGCGGTACGCGGAAGTCATTGTCAGAGTGCAGAATTAAGGTTGGCGTTTTGACATTCTTCGCATACTTAAGCGGCGAGCGATCCCAGTAAAGATCAAATTTCTCAAAGAGGTCACCACCGAAATCCGATTCATGGCCGTACGCGCCATCACGAGTCCCTTCGTCTGAAATGAAGTTGACGACACTGCGGAGAGTTACCGCTGCTTTGAAGCGATCGGTGTGACCTACAATCCAATTCGTCATAAATCCGCCATAGCTGCCGCCCGTTACGCCAAGCCGATCCGCATCAATCCACGGATAGCGTTTAAGAGCCGCGTCGACGCCGTTCATCACATCGATATAATCTTTGCCGCCCCACTCGCCAAAAATACCCCGTTCAAACTTTTGTCCGTATCCGGTTGAGCCTCGGGGATTGGTGAACAAGACTGCATAACCTTTTGCCGCATACACTTGAAACTCGTGGTACCAGTCAACCCCGTACTGGCCCGATGGTCCACCATGGACGCTTAGGATCATCGGGTACTTCTTGTTCGCTTGCCAGCCCAACGGTTTGACGAGAAAGCCGTCAACATCCCAATCATCGGCGCTTTTGTAGGTAAAGCGTTCGACGTCGGCGAATTCTAGTTGCTTCCAAAGCGCATCGTTCAGGTTTGTCAGTTTGCGTTCTTTGTTGCCGGCAAGATCTGACACGTAAAGGTCGTCGAGATGTTTGAAGTCATTAACGGTGAATATTCTCAAGTTCGCAGGCTGGTTGAATTCAGCGTTGCGCACGGCTCGGGACCCGGAGCTGATCTGCTCAGTTGATTTCTTTTCAAGATTGACCCTGAATAGCTGATACTCACCTTTCACACCACTCTCGAAAAAGATCGACTTGCCGTCGTTGGACCATTCGAGTCCAGTTGGAATGAGATCGAGATCGGTTGCAGCCAACAATGAAGATTGGCCGCCCGTGGCGGGTGCCAGCCAGATCTTCGGATGATCTCGATCGCGCACTTCTCCGGTGAACGCGATAGTTTTTCCATCGGGCGACCATCGTGGGCTGCCATCACTTTCGTCGTGGTCCGATATCTTTATTAACGACCCACCGGCGACGGGAATTACCCAGACATCTGAGTTACGATCGCCGTCAAACTCCTTTCCTGTTCGATTTGAAACGAAAGCGATCCGGGTTCCGTCCGGTGACCATTGTGGATCGCTGTCGTTCCAGTCGTTACCTTCCGTCAGTTGTTTAGCGTTGCCCGTTTTGACCTCGACAATCCAGCAGTGACTACGGCGATCGTCAAACCAACCGGTGTCGTTGAATTTATACGAGCTATTTTTATAATGGCGCACATCACTGCGTTCTTTATTTTCAGGTCTATTGTCGCTTGGACCGCTGCGACTGGTGACTACGAATTGCGTTCCGTCCGGCGACCATTGAAATCCGCTGACGCCATTTTTCAAGTTCGTGATTCGTCTTGCTTCTCCTCCAGACAACGAGAGTACATATATCTGCGATCGTGGTTGCTCGCCTGGTGCTGATTCGAGACCAGGTCTACTGGACAGAAACGCCAGCGACAGACCATCTGGACTCCAGCGGGGATAGTTGGCGGACTGGGGTGCGGTAGTAAATTGTTTTGGTGCACTCCCTCCATCAGTAGTCACAACCCAAATTGAGGAGTTACGTCGATTCTGAGCGCGATCGACTCTTGTTACCACGTACGCTGCGAGCTTTCCGTCTGGCGAAACATGTGGGTCACTGAGAAACTCAAATGAGAAATAGTCCTCAGGAGTAACACCTCGCAAAGTCGTCTGATTGAAGACAGTTGGAACAATGCACAGGATCACCACGACCGCTGAAAGTCTCGCCATATGTCTCATCGTTTTATTTTTAATTGGAGCCGATTTGGAAAAGCGCGTCGTATGATAGCTGGGTTTGCAAAGATTGGTAAGGGTAAAGAATGATCAAGATTGGCTGAGGTAAAGAATAGACCCTATAGGTCCAATAGGTCCTATTTCTATCAAAGCCCTACCCCGTCAACCTCACTCTATTTCGACCTTGTCGTTTGGCCTGATAAAGCGCGTCGTCTGCACTTCGAAACAACTTCTCGCCCACCAGTTCCGCTTGTTGATTTGGACGCGGACGGCATGCAGCAATGCCGATACTGATCGTAAGAGACCCTGATGGAAAAGTTTTTCCGGCTAGAGTCGGGGCCTTTGCTTCAACCGCCTTTCGCAATCGTTCGGCCGCTGCAAATGCTTCGACTTCATCTTCAGGCAACACGATAGCGAATTCGTCTCCGCCATAGCGACACGCAACGGCACCATCATTGAGTGTCTCCGCAATTAAATAACCCACCTCACGAACAGCTTCGGCACCGGCGATGTGCCCATATACATCGTTGATGCCCTTCAATCCATCGACATCAAGGACCAGCATTGACGCCCAAGTTCCGCGGAGCTGAGCACTGTTGATGATCTCCTTCAATTTAGTTTCAAAGCCGCGTAAGTTATGTAATCCAGTCAAATCGTCGGTATGCGCGAGTTTGCGCATCTTCCGCCGATCACCAGCCAGTCTTGCGGTTACACTGCCGACAATCAGGAACAGCGCCACTTGAAAGTAGTCACTGCGATCGTAATGTAGCGCCCGCAAATGAGCGTTCGCCAGGTGGTAGAGAGCAATGGCCAGAAGGGCACAAAGC
Organism: Pyrinomonadaceae bacterium; assembly: GCA_035457105.1. Lineage (GTDB taxonomy): Bacteria > Acidobacteriota > Blastocatellia > Pyrinomonadales > Pyrinomonadaceae > PSRF01. The sequence continues at coordinate 5,118 of DATIBX010000769.1, read as the reverse complement.
AAGCCGCCGGCGTAGTCAAACAATGAGGCAGCCAGGAGAATTGGAAGATAATAGAGATGTTCAAACGGGGCGGTTCCGGTCGCATAGTCAAGCCAACCGATGGCTAGCAAGAGTGAGAGAATGATTACTGCTATAGACGTTTTTGCATAAAGCGGAGATTGCCGCTTCAGTCCTTCATTTGAGCCGTGAACCACTAAACGCATCGTTGGCGAACCTGATCGAGACATAAGCCGTTGAACCACTCAACAGCAGATCATCCATGCAGTTTCCGATCTCAAACGTTGTGATGCGAATAAGAGTGATTGACGATGCAAAACTATTCGTTTATGGCAAAGGACCGACTGATCTTAGAAGCAGGGTGCGGCGATTTAGCTTTGAGGAGGAAAGAAAGCCACACCCAACTATCAGCAACTGTTGTCAAACCTTCTCTATTTCTATAGCATCCCGATCCCATGACAACTACTACAAATGCCATGACCGGTGACGAGATGGTTGAGCTCTGTCGCCGTTACACTCTGTTCGAATGGTCAGCGCAGGCTGCGGTTGACCCAATCCCCGTCGCTCACGCTAAGGGAATTTATTTTTGGACGCCGGAAGGGAAGCGCTTCATCGATTTCAATAGCCAACTAATGTGCGTAAACATTGGTCATGGCGACGAGCGCGTCATCAAGGCAATCAACGAGCAGGCTGCCTCATTGGCCTATGCCAACCCTTTTATGGCAACCGAAGTCCGAGCTCGGCTCGGTGCAAAACTTGCCGAGCTAACCCCCGGAGATATTGATGCCTTTTTCTTTACGAATGGTGGTGCCGAGGCGAATGAAAACGCGATCCGGATCGCTCGGCTCTTTACCGGACGCCATAAGATCGGGGCGAGGTATCGTTCCTATCATGGTGGAACTGCCGGTGCGCTGACTCTAACCGGAGATCCCCGCCGTTGGGCAGCTGAGCCCGGCATTCCCGGCGTATTTCGCATACCCGATTTTTATCATGGCATTCAACGTGGGTCGGAAAGCGCCGACGAAGTGTTGGCGCGCACTGAGGAAGTAATTCAACTGGAAGGACCGACTACGATTGCCGCACTGATCGTGGAACCGGTGACCGGCACGAATGGAATTCTTGTCCCGCCCGATGGATACCTACAGGGCCTGAGAGAAATCTGCGATCGTTATGGAATTTTGCTGATCGCAGACGAAGTCATGGCTGGCTTTGGCAGGACGGGTGCGTGGTTTTCCATCGACAACTGGCAAGTCGTTCCTGATCTGATCACCATGGCGAAGGGCCTGACGAGCGCGTATGTGCAATTGGGAGCTGTTGGTATGAAACGCCGTATTGCAGATCACTTTCAGAACAATGTCCTTTACGGTGGTCTAACTTACAACAGTCACCCACTGGCATGTGCGGCGGCACTGGCTACGATAGCGGTCTACGAAGAGGACCGTTTGCTCGAAAACTCGCGGACGATGGGTGCGGTGATGAGAGATCTGTTAGATGATTTAAAGACTCGTCATGCTTCCGTGGGAGCTGTACGCAGTATTGGACTCTTCGGGATTGTCGAACTCGTGAGAGACGACAAAACTCTTGAACCGATGGCCAAATTTAATAGTGCTGCACCGGAAATGCAGGCGCTTGGTAAGTATTTTCGTGAAGAAGGCCTTTATACCTTTGTCCGCTGGAACACGTTTTTTACCAATCCTCCGCTCTGCATTACCGAACAGGAGTTACGCGAGGCTTTTGCGATCGTTGACAGGGGCCTCGAAATCACAGACCGGGCCGTCTCTTAAGCGGCTCGGGGCAGTAGCCCGACTGTGAAGGAGGGCTTTGGCGGCAGCAATTGCTCGCTTGAGGACTGAGCCTCCTTTACAGTCGGGCTACCGCCCGAGACCCCGGATGTCCACGGAAAACAACGTGTTGGTTATTCGTGAGCGCTTAGTATGATTCTTGAAGAAGAGCAGTACGAAAATCACTAACACTTTGCTGTTTATTGTCCTTTGAAATCACTCCCGCAATCTTTCATTTTGATCCAGTAACAGCTCCCGCTAGCGGTTCAGATAAATCGGCGACGGTGTAAGCGACCACCGCCATCGTTGCTACGCAAAGCGCCAGTTCTTTGGGATCAATCTTATCCAGCGTGTCTGCGGCCGTGTGATGGATGTTGAAGTACTTTGAGCCCTCTACGTCGAGACTCGCTCCAATCACGCCCTCACGCATTATTGGCCCGATGTCTGAACCGCCACCGTTTTCAGCGACTCGATCAGCGCCAATGCCTGACAACAGTTTTAGGATTTCCTGCAAGTTTGCCCTCCACTGCACCGGTGCACTTGCAGCCAATCCAAACCCTTGTGGCTTAGCGACTCCCGAGTCTGACTCGACTGCAAGAATGTGTTTGGCTAGTTCAGATCTATGCGCATCCAAATATGCAATCCCACCGCGCCCGCCATTCTCTTCATTGGTCCATAACACCACCCGAATTGTCCGCCTCGGTCGAAGTCCCAACTCCTTGAGTAGACGGGCCGCCTCCCAGGCGATCAAACATCCACCACCGTCGTCATTTGCTCCCTGTCCTACATCCCATGAGTCGAAGTGACCGCTGATTAGCACGATCTCATCGGGAAATTCACTTCCTTTTAGTTCAGCGATGACGTTGGCCGACTCCGCGTCAGGCAGGAATTGCGCATCCATCTTTAGGCGTACGGTTGGATGGTCGCCGCGATCCTGCATACGCTGCAACAACTCAGCACCTTCGATGGTTATTGCGGCTGCCGGGATTTTTGGTTGGCCTTCTTCGTAAACTGTTGCTCCCGTGTGGGGAGTCTGCAAGCTGATAGGCGTGATTGAGCGAACCAGAACCGCAACCGCTCCAAGTCGAGCAGCACGTGAAGGACCAGCAGTGCGGTAGCGAACGGTTGCACCGTAATTAGTAAAAGGAGCGTTGTATACGACAATCTTTCCCGGTATCCGCTCGCGCGCCCTTTCCAGTTCATCGAAAGTTCGAACGACCAATACCTCCGCTGTTACTCCATTCTTTGGCGTACCAACACTGTTTCCCAGTCCCAGCATCACCAGGTTACGTTCGACTGGTGTGATCATCTCCAGACTTTCAGAGTCTCGCACCCAGTGGGGAACCATTACTTTCTCGGTGCGCACATTATCGAATCCATCCTTCCTCATTTCAGACGCAGCCCACTCGATCGCGCGAGCATGTGAAGCTGAGCCGCTGAGCCGGTTACCTATGTAGTCGGTGAGATATGAAAGTCGATCATACGCGGTGCGGTTGGTTAGGGCTGCGCCAATGATACGACCGGCTGCCGTTCGATAATCGTCGATCTTGATTGATGGTGGTGGCAAAGGGGCCGGTGTCGGCGATGGTGATGCCTGGGCCGGTGGTCCAAACTGCTGAACCGGACCAGGATCTTGTAAGCTCAGACTTGGAATGTAGATAAAGAATGAGACAAGTGCGATAAGTAATAGGGAACGCACGCGTTTGAGGTTTCCTTCCGTCGAGTATTTTCGGGGTTTTTAGAACCGATTAGTGCAACAGAAGTGTAGCGCAGTAATTGATGATCTTGCACTGCGCCTTTACAGTGTGAAGACTCGGATTGATTTGGGTTTACATCGAAGGTGTTGGCGAATTTCAGCCCAGGGTTGAGCTTTGGCAACCCTGGGTTATAACACCTTCGGCGTAAACGCGTGTTTCCCACTTCCTCTTCTAGGCGAACCTAACCACCGTGAGCGGCAGCCATTCGTTTATCCATCTCTTCAGGGGTCACGTCTTCTTTATGAGTTGACACGGTCCAAATATGGCCGAAGGGATCGCGCAGTGTGCCTGAACGATCGCCGTAGAACCAATCCTGTAATGCCTTCAACTCAGTTCCTCCTGATGTGATGGCAGTTTTGTAGGTGGCGTCAACATCGGGGACATAGATCATCAAGCTGACCGGTGTTCCTCCCAGTGCCCCTGGTCCAACATAACCCATGTCAGGATTTTCATCAGCCAGCATAATCGGAGAGTCGCCTATCTTGATTTCAGCGTGACCGATTTTGCCCTGGTGATCCATGCGAAACAACTCTACCGCGCCAAACGCTTTTTTATAGTAGTCGATCGCCGCCGCCGCACCTTTAATGATGAGATAGGGGGTTACGGAATGATATCCATCGGGAATAGGCTTTACGTCTGCCATAGTTTCTCCTCTCGTAGTTTGATTTTAGATTTTAGGCCAAGTTACACAATAGTATAGCCCGAAATTTATTCGGTTCTTGTGAAATTGAAGTAAAGAAATGTTAAGAGTTGTAAAGATCCCAACGTTCTCCTGACCCTTAAACATCGTTATTAGTTATCAATAAGGCCCCGCCATAAACGGTCGCTAATAGTTGTGGTCGCGCCGGGCTTTGCGTTCGGTGGGCACATTATTTAAAGTGTGGCCCCCCGTCCAAAGCTCGTTCTCATCAAGGAGTTACTATGAGTTCGTCAGAGTCCCAACGAATGGTCCTTCATTACCGTTTGTTGCACAAGGTCAACAGCGGCGGCATGGGCGAGATTTACAAGGCTGAAGATACAAAACTTAATCGTACTGTCGCGATTAAACTCCTGCTCCCCAACATCAATCAGGAAAACACCGCCCGCCGCCGATTTTTACAGGAAGCCCAGTCAGCATCCGCTTTGAACCACCCAAACATTGTCACCATACACTCCATCGAAGAGTCCGATGGGCGCGATTTTATAGTGATGGAGTTTGTTGAAGGTCGGGATCTGAAGAGTTTGATTCAACAAGACGGGGCCTTACCTCTCTCGCATTTGCTCGACATGGCGATTCAAGTAACTGACGCGCTAGAAGCCGCTCACGAGATCAAATTGATCCATCGCGATATCAAGTCAGCGAACATTTTGATCACACCACGACGGCAGGCAAAAGTGCTCGATTTCGGCCTTGCCAAAGTTGTGCGAACGGTCGCTGATGGAGTTGATAAAGACGCCTTAACTTTGCCGAATCTTACCGATGAGGGCACGGTGCTGGGAACTGCAGCGTATATGTCTCCCGAGCAAACTCTTGGGCAACAACTGGACCATCGCACCGATCTCTTTTCCCTGGGCTGTGTTCTCTACGAGGCTGCAACCCGCTT
>DATIBX010000768.1:0-6628 GCA_035457105.1 Pyrinomonadaceae bacterium | reverse complement strand
GAGGCCAATCCCTCATTGAGTTCGAGATTGAAGACCTCAAAGCGCAACTTGAGTGCGGCATCCACCTCTTGCATTGTTTGGGCCAGACGGACTTCGTAGCGACCGTCATTTACGCGTATAGGGGTTATGTCGTCTAAGCGTGTCCAGGTCTGGCTCTGTTGAGTTATCGCGTAAGACAATTGCATGAGTTTTCTTTCGAAGAATTTAGTGCTATTCAAACTGCCGCAACGGTAAGCCTTGTTGGCTTAATTCTATAAACGTCTTCAACCGCCGCCCGCAGTAGCTCCGCCACGCTCCACGCTTGCGCTATGCATCCGCGCGGAATGTGTGGCGCGTCGCCATCAAAGATTTCAGAGACTTGACCCAGGCACGCTTCATTAAGATGTTCGCTAAAGTTCTTGAGCCATTCAGCTGCAACTTCTCGACCGGCCTCACCAAACGTTCTTACAGAGGCGGTCATATATGCGCCCATTAACCACGGCCAAACCGTTCCTTGGTGATAAGCGCCATCACGGCTGCGCGGGTCACCTGAGTATCGGCCGATGTAACGCGAATCACTTGGAGAGAGGGTGCGGAGTCCTCGCGGCGTCAACAACTCACGCTCGATCACCCGCAGGATGCTGCCGGCTCTCTGTGACGAGACCATCGAGTTTGGAAGACTAACGGCGAAGACCTGGTTTGGTCTGATTGATGGGTCACGTTCTTCTCCGTTTACCACGTCGTAGAGACAGCCCATTTCTTCATTCCAAAATGTTTGGTTGAAACTCTCGCGCGCACGGTCAGCCATGCTTGCGTAGTTCCTTTTTGCATTCACATCATTGAATTTACCTGCGAGCTGCTCCATCACGCGCAAAGCGTTGTACCAGAGCGCCTGAATCTCAACTGGTTTGCCATGACGTGGTGTGACTACCCAGTCGCCGACCTTTGCATCCATCCACGTTAATTGCACGCCCGGTTCGCCGGAAGACAACAGGCCATCATCATCAACATGGATGTTGTAGCGCGTGCCTTTCACGTGCCAGGCAATGATGTCTGTTAGCACGCTGTAGAGGCCTGTGCGGACGAATTCGTAGTCGTCCGTGTGCTGCGACAGGGCACGGACCGCTTCGAAAAACCACAATGTCGCATCGACCGTGTTGTATTCGGGCGTTTCGCCAGCATCGGGAAAACGGTTAGGTAACATGCCATGATCGACATGAAGAGCAAATTCAGAAAGGATGCTCTTAGCAACCTCGGCCTGGCCCGTTGCCAGAGTTAGACCCGGCAGGGCAATCATGGTGTCGCGACCCCAGTCGCTGAACCAGTGATATCCGGCGATGACCGTTTTGCAACGTTCGCGCGCCACGATAAATTGATCGGCAGCGTCAGTTAACGAGCGAACCAGTTCATTAGCGTTTGGTGAGTCCGCAGAGATTTGAATTCGTCGCGTCACTTCTGCTTGACGATAGGTGTCGGTGTCGCGAATATCGTGTTGCTCTGTCGCGGCAATGATTTGCGCTTGCGAGTTGCTACCCAAATCAAACGTCAACGCAAACGGGCTGAAGAGATCCTCGGCGAAGTCGAGTCCACGCTCCTGTTCTACGCTGTACTGGAAATTGCGATACCAAAAACCCTTTGTATCAACTTCGCAGGTGTCGTGCGCGAAATGGAGTGCCGGCAGGTCGTCATAAGGCTTGACGGTCGTCACACCGGTTTTCGTGTTGACATCAGGGTCGAGCGCGCCGTTCTCGTGCGTAGTGCTGTGATAGTCACGAAAGGCGAGCAACGGACGAACCTCGAGTTTGATCGGCCCAGCCAAATTTCTAGAACTGGCACTAATTCCCATTTGGTATTGAACGACAACTGCATTCTGTCCCTGCACCATGAAGACAGATTTTTCCAGCTGCAATCCATCGACTTCGAAAGTGAATACGGGAAACGGATCGAGCCGAAAGCCAATCTGGTATCTGAAGCCTTGAGGGTGAATTGTTCCCGGATATTGATTCGTAGACAGCTCATAACTACGGTCGTCAATGATGAGGGTCTCTTCAAACTTTGAGAGCAGCACCATACGGCCCACGGGAGGTTTGGTCGCAGCAGTAAGTAATCCATGATAACGACGAGTGTTTAGACCAATGATTGTTGAAGACGAGAAGCCACCCAGGCCGTTGGTTTCCAGCCACTCGTGGGAAGTGGTTGCTGTAATGTCGCGAAGCATCTGCTCATTGAAAATCATGGTTCAAGTCTCAATCACGGTTTCAGGAACTCTTTAAAGCTCAGCAACTTCACAATAGACCTTGATTGCGCCATTTCCATTATTCAGCTTGTCAAACAGCTCTCGATAGTTCTCCAGTCCTTTGACAGGGTGCGTCAAGAGACGCCCCAACCATCCCGGATATTCGGCTTCGGCCTGGGCAAGGTCTTTCACACCCAGCTCGAAATATTCCCGGTTTGCGTTAACCGTACCGACCATTACCTTGTTCCCTAAGACAAAATCGAGATTGATTTTGTCAGCAGGAACTTCGATCTTGCGATCGCCGCCGGTCACGCTTGAAAGGACGAGTACACCATTCTTGCCAAGTGCCTGCATGCTCTCGAAAACAACTGGAGAGAACCCGGTTGCCTCAAAGATGATGTCAAACGGCCCATAGTTTCTGGCGCCCTCGATAATGGACATCTCTTTTGTCGATTGATAAGTTGCCCCAATCGCTTCGATAAGGTTTGAGTTCAAATAAGGTTTCGCAGCCAGGCCAAAAGTTGTTACTTGGAGTCCCCGCAGGCGCAGAGCCAATGTTGCAAGCAAACCGATAGTGCCTGCGCCCATTACGGCAGCGCGCTTTGGACGCCAGACACGCAGGCGACGCTGAATTTCGTAAGCCTGCGCGATTCCTTTTTCGACAACTGTGGTTGGTTCCAGCAACACACCGACTTCTTTCAGTCCTTGCGGAACCTTGACTATGAACTCAGCATCATCGACGTAGTACTCGCCCATGTACCCGTGGCGCAGATTGATGCCACGTTCAAAATAAATGTCGTCAGTCGTCATGTCGTTGGTGCCGATTAGATCGTAAATACTCGAACCTGGACGGCGCACCGTCGCAACAACATAATCTCCCGGCTTTACTCCATTCACGTTTGGACCAATTGCTTCAACCTGGCCAAAACTCTCGTGACCAATGATTAAGAAGTTGTATCCGGGCGGCGCCTGACCGTACTCCGCAGCGTTAATCTCCTTGTCAGTGCCGTCGACACCTACTCGCAACACGCGTACGAGCACGCCTCGACCGTTTGGAATTTCATCGACGGTTGGCGCCGGTAATTCTGCTAAGTGAACAGTGTTTGGTATTCCTGGTTTTACTGCGATAGCTTTCATGAGAGTCTCTCTTAGTTTGTAGGGGCGGCAATCCGTGCCTGCCCCATAAGTTGAAATAGGACATTGGGCGGACACGGAGTTCCGCCCCTACAACTAGCTGGCCCACTCTGCGGGAAGGCCCATGCCAGCAAGCGTTGTTAGCACTCGGCCAGGGTCGCCCCAATCGCTCCAACCGACGTTCCTGACGGGCAGTACAGACAGATCCTCTGCACGTACTGATAAGACCTCGTGCGAAAAGTTTGAGGGTTGAATACTTGAATACAGTGTGTGGATTGCTTCGTACTCAGATTTAGTTCCCAGTGATGGAATAACAGTTTCGAATGCTCCATAAAGCCTGGGGGCGGCGCGTTGAATCATCAGCAGGAAAGCATCAACGCTTCCAACCATTACAAAACTGTTCCATAGAAATCCCTGATCCATCAGAGCCTGCGCCACGTTTTTGGAAGGCTTTTCCCAGAACCGCCGGACTCGACTGATCGCGCCGCCCAACGGCGCAAGAATTGAAGGCGCAGGTTCTATCCAGCCGTATTCCACTTCCGGACGATCAGCTTCTATGCCAAGCAGTACTAACATCTCGGGCCTTGCTTTCACTGCTCTGAAGGCGGCGTCAACATGTGACATGAATGTTTGGTCATCGGCAAAATAATGATCAGACGGAAAGAATGCGACGGTCGCCGAAGGTGCCATCTTTAAAAGTCGTACCAAGCTGTACAGAATCGCTGGTCCAGTGCCCAGATTGCTTGGTTGGACCACCAAATTCCCCGCAGGGAGATCAGCAACCAGTGGTTGGTAAAATTCCTTGTGTGTTTCCGTCAAGCTGAGCAGTGTCTGGTCGGCGTCGATCGCAAGTGAAACACGACGGCGAGTTTGATCCAGCAGCGTTTCATTCCGCAAAATTGGACAGAACTGTTTCGGCCTGTCATCCCCGGTAATTGTTCGAGTCAGAGAACGAAGTCGAGTGCCGTCGCCGCCAGCCAGGATGATGGCCCAACGATCGCTAGTGTTGGCTCGCTCGGATTTCCTGATCGCCAATCTGTCGTTAAAGCCTAGTTGAAGGGATTCGTTCATGTCGCACGTCCTAGCCGGTGGTTTGGAATTGGCCTAACACGAATATGTCGGTTCAAGGCCGCGGTTCCTTTCACCTTCGGCAAGATTTATTTTCTACTCACCGCTTTGCTGCAGCAGTTTCGCGACCAGGCCGGTCCAGCCGGTCTGGTGACTGGCGCCTATCCCGGTACCGTTATCGCCATGAAAGTATTCGTGGAAGGGAATGAGATCGCGCCAGTTTGGATCGGTCTGAAACTTTTCTGCTACGCCAAACACAGGTCGACGACCATTTGAATCCTGGAGAAAAATCCGTGATAACCGTCGGGAAATCTCAGCTGAGACCTCCCATAACGTCATCATCTGGCCGGAGCCGGTCGGACACTCAACCTTGAAGTCTTCGCCGTGATAATGGTGAAACTTCTGGAGCGACTCGATGATCAAATAGTTAAGCGGGAACCAGATCGGACCACGCCAGTTTGAGTTGCCACCAAACAGTCCCGTGCTGGACTCTGCCGGTTCATAATCAACGCGGTGCTGGGTGCCATTGACGTGTAAAACGTATGGGTTGTCTTTGTGGTAACGGGAGATTGCGCGAATACCGTACGGTGAAAGAAATTCGTTCTCATCAAGCATGAACCGCAGAACCCTTCGCAGTTGATCGCGGTTAACGATGGATAGCAGTCTTCGTTCGTCGTGGCCCGGCGTGCGCATGCATGCAACGTTCTTGGTCAGATCCGCACGATTGTTAATAAACCATTCCATCCTTCGTTTGAAGTCCGGCAGACCGGCGAGTGTTTCTGGTTCTAATGTCTCAACGGCGAAGAGGGGAATTAAGCCCACCATGGAACGAACCTTCATCGGCTGAGGCTTACCTTCAGACAGGTGAAGCACATCGTAGAAAAAACCATCTTCGTCATCCCACAACTTCACATCTTCGTCGCCGCGGTTGTTCATAGCGCGCGCGATGGAAAGGAAGTGTTCCCAGAACTTGCTGGCTACATCCTCGTAACAAGGATCTTCCGTGGCCAGCTCCATCGCAATCGCCAGTAGATTGAGCGCGTACATTGCCATCCAGCTGGTGCCGTCGGACTGGGCAATATGCCCTCCCGTTGGTAGTGGAGCGCTGCGATCAAACACGCCTATGTTATCCAGCCCCAAAAAGCCACCCTGGAAGATGTTCATGCCTTCCGCATCTTTGCGGTTTACCCACCAGGTGAAGTTAAGGAGAAGTTTCTGAAAGACTCGCTTAAGAAAAACCGTGTCGCCGACACCTCGGCGCTTCTTCTCAACTTTGTAGACACGCCACGCAGCCCAGGCGTGTACTGGAGGATTGACGTCACCAAAGGCCCATTCGTAAGCCGGCAATTGTCCATTCGGATGCATGTACCATTCGCGCAGCATCAGCAGCAGTTGCTCTTTCGCGAAATGAGAATCAACCAGGGCCAGTGGGATGCAGTGAAAAGCCAGATCCCACGCGGCATACCAGGGATACTCCCATTTGTCAGGCATTGAGATCACATCGGCGTTATGCAAGTGACGCCACTCGCGATTTCGGCCCTTCACTCTCTCGGCTGGTGGCTTTGGCGCCGTTGAATCACCTTCAAGCCACTGCTCAATGACGTAATGGTAAAACTGCTTGGACCAGAGTAGTCCTCCCAACGACTGGCGCATCACCGAGCGTGCATCGTTAGAGAGAGTGGTAGGGATGACGGTTTCGTAGAACTCATTGGCCTCGCGAATTCGGTCTGCGAATACCTGATCAAACTTAGGGCCGAACACGACGCGAGATTTAACAGGGGCTTTATCACTTAGACGAAGACGAATCGTCGCGGTCTCACCTGGCGAGATAGTAATCGCGTAGTTTGCCGACGCTTTCGTTCCGATCTGAGCGGGATTCACCGCCTGTTGTTTGCCATGGACCAGGTAATAGTTAATCCCGTCCTTAACGAAGGGCGACGCATTCGGAGCGTTGAAGAGTCGCTCGGTGTTTGTCTCGTTTTCGGTGAAGAGGAGTTCGGGCGTGCCGTCGCAGTAAAGCCAACGCCGGCCAAGCTCTGGATGACTTAATTCGATCACGGAGCCATTACGAGTAAGACTGGGCCGCGTTTTTCCATTCTGGTTGGTCCACGACCATGTATTACGAAACCAGACTGTCGGCAACAGGTTTATTTGCGCGGCCTCCGGACCGCGATTGACGGCGCTGATCTTGATCAAGAGATCCTCGACGTC
>DATIBX010000767.1:0-2363 GCA_035457105.1 Pyrinomonadaceae bacterium | reverse complement strand
CGTGCGAACATCTCTGGTCGTCCATTCCTGTAAACCCGTTAGTCGCGCTGTCCAGCCGTCGTTCGTTTCCGGGTACTGTTGTTGTAAGCGAGTATTGAGCGTGTCGATCTGACTTTGCGCTCCGGCGAGTGTCGCTGTTGGCTTGAGTCGACCAAGTACATTCACGTAGCGATTGTCGCGTCGCTCCTCTGGCTCCATCTTTAGCGGAGTGTAAATCTGTGCCTTCGAGGGGTAATCAAATCCGGCGGGCAGGACGCCGATTACGGTAGTTGGTCGCCCGCCAAGGTTTATCCGGCTTCCGATGATGCCTGGATTCGATCCAAAGCGACGCTGCCACAATCCGTGACTCAGCACGGCCACTGGCGCGCTCCCCCACCGTTCGTCTTCGTTCGAAAAGTAACGGCCAACTACAGCGTTTACCGCCATCGTTGGGAAGAAACTCGTCGTGACGAGTGCGCGCGGTACACGCTCTGGTTCCGCGTTGTCAGTCGTCAGGATCACCCCACTTTGGATAAAGGCAGCCATGCTCTCGAAAGCATCGGCTTGGTTCTTCCAATCGCTGTAGTCGGGCATGGAAAGGCTACTGTCTGAGATCCCGCGCTTTGCGTTAGTCCCTCCAACCCAAACTAAGCGTTCGGATCCCGGATATGGCAATGGTCTCAACAGCACGCCGTTAACAACGGAGAAGATTGACGTGTTTGTGCCGATGCCTAGTGCAAGTGCGAGGATTGCGACAATCGTGAAGCCGGGACTCCTGATGAAAATTCTTGCCCCATACTTCAGATCTTGCCAAAGCGTGATCATTTCCTTGCCTCCCTATTTACGGATACGTGAAGTAGTCGGAGTTCCCACCTGGCGATAAATTCCACAACTTAAGAGGTGACCGAAGTTAAACATGTCCAAAAACTTGCAGTCCGGCTTAATGCTTTCGACAGTGAGAATTACCTTACCACAGACAGCTAAAAGTTCCTTGACGACCATTGACGAGTTGGGCTAATCTGCCACTCCCCCGCTTACAGTAACTGTTTACGAAAGTCGTTTTGATTAGAGTTGTCAACGCGGCTTGAGAGTTCTTTTCAATTTTTCGATGGCGACTACGGAGGTGCTTGATAGACCCAATTGACAGTCATGTCAATAGAATTATTACAGTAGATACATCTTTAACGCATTCATTCGTTTTCACCTCACGACACTCACTTCTGCCTCACATAGATAAGCAATAAAGAAGGGGATTCAATTAGCATTGATTTTTCTGTGATGTACCAGGGACTTAGTTAAATCATGTTTGCGGTATCTAACTCACGTACCATGCAACCTCAAAACCGGCAATCGACTCAGCGATTGTTCTGCTTTCCGTATGCCGGTGGAGCCGCTTCAATCTATCGAGATTGGGGCAACAAACTTCCATCAAGCATCGAAGTACACGCCGTCCAGCTTCCAGGTCATGGGAACAGGTTGAGCGAACCGCTCTTCAAGAGAGTTCAACCTCTCGTGGAGTCTACCGCTCAAGCGCTGATGCCTCATTTGGAAGGGTCGTTCGCATTCTTCGGTCATTCAATGGGAGCCATTATTAGTTTTGAGTTGGCCCATCTGCTGCGCCGCGAGAATAAGCCTGGTCCAACACATCTGTTTCTTTCCGGACGTCCAGCCCCGCACCGGACCAAGAAAGAAACGCCGACTTATGACTTGCCCGAAACAGAGTTCATCGATGAGTTGAGACGAATGCAGGGAACTCCGAATGAGGTTTTGGAACATCCGGAGCTAATGTCAGTTTTAAGCCCAATATTGCGTGCAGATCTCGAGATCTGCCAGACGTATGAATACGAGCCCAGACCGCCGCTGGATTGTCCCATCACAGTCTTTGGCGGCTTACAAGATGAAGAAGTTGTGCGCGAACAGCTTGAAGGCTGGCGCGACTACACGACTTCGTCCTTTGCCGTGCGCATGTTTCCGGGAAATCATTTTTTCCTGCACAGTTCTGCGCCGGTGCTTCTCCGCATGGTTGCCCAGGATTTGAGACCCACACTCGGAGGAAATGGACCACGATAGCTTTAACCCTCCCGACTACGAATAAATTGTTTTCAACGGAAGTTTTTGATGGCTGCCCAAGTTGAAACATTTGCTTTTCAGGCGGAGACTAAGCATCTCCTCGACCTGATGATCCATTCGCTCTACACGACGAAAGCGATCTTTCTGCGTGAGCTGATCTCGAACGCCTCAGACGCTCTCGACGCGCTGCGTTTTGAAGCCCTCATGAATCCGGAATTGACGTTACCGGAAAAGTTGGAAATCAGACTCGAAACCGATCCGCAGTCGCGCACGATCACGATTCACGATAACGGCATCGGCATGAGCCGCGACGA
>DATIBX010000766.1:0-3222 GCA_035457105.1 Pyrinomonadaceae bacterium | reverse complement strand
CATGAGGTTGAAATTGATTCTCCACGCGACTGAAGTCCTTGGTGTCGCATGCCTTCATTAATCTAGGGCTAGGTTGAAATTGAACTACCACGCGACTAAAGTCGGTGGTGTCGTATCTATCACGGGCCCTGGTTCGAATCTGAAAAACACGACATCGATGAATACTTACCAATCACTTATCACACTCTCAGCAATTGAGCAGGCACGTCGAATAATTGCAAACGCTGCGATTCGAACGCCGTTAGTTCGCCTGAATCTTGAAGAAGCTCCAGCCGAAATCTATCTCAAGCTCGAAAACCTTCAACCAATTGGATCTTTCAAAATTCGGGGGGCCGCCAATGCAATGGCCCACCTGTCAGAGGAAGAGCTCGCGCAGGGAGTTTTGACAGCATCCGCGGGAAACATGGCCCAGGGAGTCGCGTGGAATGCTCGTAAACTTGGCATCCCGTGTACAGTCATTGCGCCTGAGTCCGCTCCCCAGACTAAAGTCAGAGCCATCGAACGTCTGGGTGGTAGGGTTATCAAAGTATCGTTCGACGAATGGTGGCGGGCGTTTGCAGACTGTTCCTTTCCGGGAGTTGAAGGCACGTTCATTCACGCCTTCGATGATCCGCATGTGATGGCCGGCAACGGAACGATCGGTCTTGAGATCCTCGAAGACTTGCCAGGGGTCGACGCCATCGTCATTCCCTGGGGCGGCGGGGGTTTAGCTTGCGGCATCGGTTCAGCTGTCCGTCAAAGGCATTCAAACTGCAAAATCTTTGCAGCCGAAGTTTCCACCGCTGCTCCACTTGCGGCGTCACTCGCGGCAGATTCTCCTCAAGAGATCGACTACACGCCAAGTTTTGTTGACGGCATTGGCGGCAAGCTGGTTTTCCCCCGAATGTTTGAGCTGGCTCGGAATCTAATCGATTCGTCTTTGGTCGCTGAGTTGGACCAGATTGCGCAAGCCTTACGATTGTTAGTTGAGCGGAATCGGATAGTTGCAGAAGGAGCTGGAGCTTGTCCGGTAGCGTGTGCGCTGTCAGGTCGGGCCGGAACTGGAAAAATTGTGTGCGTCGTGTCCGGCGGAAATATCGATTCTGCCAAACTCGCCAACCTATTGGTCTGACTTCATGACGCTGCCTGATTGAGACTTAATACAAATCGGGATTCCGATCCAAAAGGGGGCGGCCACGGAGTGCCGCCCCTACAACTGGGTGTGTTCTTTGATTTGAAAACGGAGGAAGTCGTGAATGGCTTGAAGGGCTTCGTCATTCTGAGTTGAAATGCGAACTCGGCCACCAGACTCAGTCTTCTCAAAACTGTACTCGATCTCAGACTTTAAGCGTTGCATGACCTCGACCCCAGGAGGATTTTGATCGTGGATCAGAATTGGCGCCTTGAAATTGCCCTCCGAAAACATCATCGCAATATGACTCAAATGCTTCCTGATCTGATCCTTGCTCTCTAAGTCCTCCGCACTATTGGCGCTTACTTCGATGGTGCCGCCATTTTTGGTGAGAACAAAGTGATGCGTAGTCCGAGTATGATCGAACCCCATGACCTTGTCGCCACGTTTGTTCATCTCGTCCTGATTCGTGGGATGCATTGAATGCTTGTTGGGCTGATCCTGGGAATGAGCGATCGACACAAGAGCAGTTGCGAGTGTGATTAGTAGAAATAGTCTAACCTTCATTTCCCTTCCTTCTTTCTTTTTTTCACCAGCCGCGAATTTTCATGCGCCTTGGTTGAACGTACCGGTAGATGGTCTAAAAGGTTGGCACGCTCGCCGTTTCGACGGTGTGCAAGCCGCACATCCCAATCGTTAAGTGTCTCCTTCAATTCTTTCCGCAGAGTCTTTAACTCGCTTATACGTTCATCAACCTCGGCTAATTTCATCGATGCTAGTTGGCGCACAGCCGCACAAGGACTTCCTCCTCGATCTTTTTCTTTCAGGAATCTCGCAAGCTCATCGAGGGTGAACCCTACTGCCATTGCGCGCCGGACAAGCTGTAATCGTTCCAGCGACTCGGTTGCATACTGACGATATCCATTTGGACCACGACGCGGCGGCGACAAGACACCTTTGCGTTCGTAGTGTCTGAGGGTGTCAGTACTGACACCGAGCAACTCGGCAAGTTCACGTGGACTGAAGTGCTTAGTCATTTGCCTCAGTAGGAATTCTAAACCCCGGAATCGATTCCAGAGTCAAGTAAGTTTTTAAGCCTGGAGGTTTACTGGATTTCTCTGTGCAACCTCGGTGTTCTCGGTGACTCCGGTGAAAGGTTTGCCCGTCTTCTCACCACTGAGACACAGAGAACACAATGCACAGAGAAGGACTTCCGGGACAGCTGAGGTGCGTTGTTCTTTGTCTTAGAACTAAGCTGGTGGCGATGCGTGTGTCTCCGGCCTTAACGCACGGACAGCGTTCGAGTTCAGAAAGTTCGTTCTCAACTTCTCGTCCTTAACGTTAGCCGCACAGAACGAAACAATATCTAAGGCGTCCGCCAGAGCCTTTTCTGCCACTGCGTGGTTTCCGCGATTTTGTTCAAGCCGACCAACGTCGCCAAGAATTCGCCATTTGAGAACAGGGACCGGATAGTGCTCTAACACCTGAAGCGCAGCCTGGAATTCCGCAACTGCCAACTCGACCTGGTCCAATTGGCCAGCAATGTGAGCCTTTATTCGATGAGCTTCGGCCTGATACTTATGACACTCAAATTCAGTAGCAGTGTCGAGGAGCCGCTGAGCATATTCAGAGGCCTTGTCCAAGTCTCCTTTTCGTAGCCAATGCCACGCAGTCGCCGCTTCCAAACGAATGTTGTAGCGCCAACGAAACCAGGCATCCCGCTCAAAAATCTCTCGCGTCTCATTGAAAGCGTTTGCTGTTTCCTGATGCTTGCCTTCAATGGTGTGATCGATTCCGAGGTTTATAAGTGAATTTGCCTCTGCTTCCAGCACATGAAATTGTCTTGCCACTTGCAACCCTTCTTGATCGTACTTGAAAGCACCCTGGTGATCCTCGAGTTCCCGGTGCATCCACCCAATGCAGTTTGGCATGCGTGGAAACCAGAAGCGATCACCATTTCGTCCCGCGATTTTGATAGCCTCTTCGAGCGTGGCAATACCATCTGACATTTGCCCGAGATTTGCCTTAGATAAACCGATGAAGAACAACGAGGTAAGTAGTAGAAAGCCATCGCGCAACTCTGAAGCTAATTGTCGCGCTTCAATCTCAAC
>DATIBX010000765.1:0-7621 GCA_035457105.1 Pyrinomonadaceae bacterium | reverse complement strand
AGGAACATAGGGCGGCCACAGAGTGCCGCCCCTACGACTAAGTCAAGGCGTCGCGCAATCGTTGAATTTGAGAGGCGTGATTGTGTGCGTGATCAGCATAAATTTTTAACCACGTCTCGACGCCATACGGTCCACTCTCAGTATGAACGCCTTCACGTTTCCAATCGTCGTCATGAAGAATTTCTAATAGCGGTACGGTCGAGGCTCGCGCGAATCTAAATGCTTCTAGTGAAGGCTGCATGTCGCGTTCGTTGTAGCGCAGTTTCTGGGCGTAGATATCCTGGTCATAGCCTTGAATTACGGGACTGTCTTCCGCGAGAAGTTTGCGAAGCCGAATAGCAGAAGTGGTTTCGCTGTCGGCGAGGTGGTGCACAATTTCGCGCGCGCTCCACTTACCGGGAATCGGGTGGGCTCCCAGACTGTCAGCTGGAAATCCATCGAGCGCTTTCAATACTTCCTGATAGCCATCAGCGTAACGGGAGATTAGTTGCTTCCTCTCATCTGAAGTCATCATGCGGCCTTTCTTTGTATGTAGGGTTGCTATGGTGTAACAATGTGGCAGGATATCATTTGTGAGTGGGTCTTGGGACTTTGATCTTAGGTCTTTGTGGTTGAGCAATGCACAAGGGCCAAAGGCCAAAGCTCAAAGACCAAAGAGCCGGACAACAATTCTCACTTCTCAAATATCAAATGACCCATTGAAACCTTATTCGGAGGCATGGATGATTAGTAAGTCGCATTCTTTATCAAAATTCATATTGTCAGTAGTCTTACTACTCTCAATTACTGCAGGCACTACCACCGCAACTGTTCAACGAGCAGTTCAGCTAACTCAAACAAAACCTTTTCCCCAAACTCAGTACATCCCCGATCACGACTTCGACTCGCGCCACGTTGCCCTGGACCTGCGCTTCGACTGGGACAAGGAACAGTTGCTGGGAAAGGAAACTCTTGTCTTTGCACCGCTTGTACCGAACTTGCGCTCGATTAGTCTCGACGCCGCAAATATGACTGCGACAGCGGTCAAGTTAGCTTCCGGCACCACCCTGCAGTTCACCGCAGACCTGGCAAAGGAAAAACTCAACATCACCCTCGACCGTGCTTACCAGCCATCAGAAGAACTGACGTTGGTTATCGATTACCACACCAATGGACCACAGGATCCAAAACGCACCGGACTGGTGGGCGTTGGTCTGAGATTTATTAAGCCAAGTCCCGATGATCAGAGAAGGCCGAAACAGATCTGGTCACAAGGCGAGAGCGAATACAACCACTACTGGTTTCCCTGTTACGACCATCCAAACGACTTCTTCACTTCCGAGATTACAGCGACCGTTGAAAAGCCGATGCAGGTAATCTCTAACGGCAAGCTACTCGAGACAAAAGACAATCCGGATGGAACACGAACCTTTCATTGGAGAATTGATCAACCACACGCAAGCTATCTGACTTCAATTATCATCGGTGAATTCACACCCATCGTCGGCGAGTACGAGGGAATTCCGGTCATCACCAACGTCTATCCTAGTGAAGCAGCCGAAGGAAAAGTTACGGCAGCTCGTTTGCCTGAGATGGTGAAATTCTTTTCAGAGAAAACTGGGCTCAAATATCCTTATCCAAAGTATGCGCAGACAATGGCGCGAGATTTTGGCGGTGGCATGGAGAATATCAGCGCCACCACTCAGACTGACAACATGATTCATGACCTCCGCACAGAACTGGACCAAACGAGTGATGGTCTGCAGTCGCATGAGTTGGCCCACCAGTGGTTCGGCGATTACGTTACCGCTCGGAGTTGGTCAGATATCTGGTTGAACGAGAGCTTTGCGACCTATTTCCAGGCAATGTGGGATGAGTACAAGCTCGGTCAGAACGATTTTCTCTACGGGGATGTTAAAGCAAACCAGGACTCTTACTTCACCGCGTGGAAATCAGGCAACAGGCGTCCTATCGTCACGAAGAATTACACAGATCCCGATGCGGTTTTCGACACCTATGCCTATCCCCGGGGCGGCGCCGTCCTGCACATGCTCCGCAAGACCCTCGGCGACGATAACTGGTGGCGCTCGATTAACTATTACTTGACAAAGTATGCGCACCAGCCAGTTGAAACCGAACAATTTCGGATCGCAATCGAGGAAGCTACCGGCCAGTCGATGGATTGGTTTTTCGACGAATGGCTTTATCGAATGGGCCATCCAGTCTTCAAAATCACGCAGCAATATGACGATGCAGCCAAGTCATTGACGCTGGTTGTAGAACAGCAGCAAAAGACTGATCCAAGTTCGCTCTATCCACAAGTCGAACTGTTCCAGACGCCAATTGATATCGAGATTGGCACAGCCACTCAGACGCACATCGAGCACGTGCGGATTGAGCCAAAGCGACAACAGACGTTTAGCTTCAGGGTCGACTCGAAACCACTGCTGGTTAACTTTGACTACCAGGGTACGCTGATCAAGGAGTTGGATTTTAAGAAGTCGAACAGTGAACTCGCCTATCAGTTAGAGCGGGACCAGGACATGCTCGGTCGTTTGTGGGCTCTCAACCAGTTGCGTGACGCTTATAAACAGCAAACGACGAGCGCTGACGACAAAACTCAAATAGCCACTAATATCGCGCAAGCATTAAAGTCGGATAGGTTTTGGGGTTTACGGCTTGAGGCTGCGTCGGCGCTCGCCGATATTCCGGGCATGCCTTCTCGTGATGCGTTGGTCGCGGCTACAAAGGATTCCGACGCGAAGGTGCGTGCCAGGGCTACGCTCTCTCTCGGAGCATTGAAGGATCCGGCGTTGGCTTATGTCTTTCAGAAGCTCCTGGGCGATCAGAGCTACAAGGTGATTCGAGCAGCGGCTGTCGGACTGGGACAAACTAAGAGTCCGAATGCGTATGACTCGCTGGTGAAGTTGCTCGACGTGCCGTCGTGGCGCGACAACATCAGGACAGCGGGTTTGGTTGGGTTGGCTGCGCTGGGTGACAAGAGAGCGGTTGAGGCTGGTCTCAGGTACGCTGAGAAAGGGAACTATCCTCAGGTCAGGTCGGCAGCGGTGAGCTTGCTCGGGATCGTGGGCAAGAGCGACCAGCGTACGTTTGAAACGCTTTCCCGAGTTCTTGAAGGTGCCTATGGTCAAGCGGACACTTTCTTTGTCGCTGCTACTTCGGAGGCGATTGCTCGTTTGGGGGATCAACGCGGGCTGGCTTTGTTTGAAAAGCTCGCAAAAGACGCAAATGCACCGACCCAGCAAACGCGGACAGTCACCAGGTATCAGGAACAACTACGAAAGGAGCTTGCTGGAGCTCAAAAACCCGTAACGCCCTAATTTGGAGTGCGCCGGCCCGGCGGCGCATTATCGGGCCCAGGTAGGACCGTGTGTCGCCCATAAATAGGGCTCTCGAGGTAGTACTTTTGTTCGTGAAAGGTGAGGGTTGAGTGTGACAAAGCGGCGCCGGGCCGCCGCACTCCAAAGTTTGTACTTGAACAGTGGGCTAAGTCTCTTGTACTATCACGGCGAACTATTGTCGCCCCGGTAACCCTCTTGAGCCTCCTGCTTGTCAGTTCAACTTCCGACAAACTCTAATGGCAACAGCTACTGACAGACAGAAAATCGCAAAGGAGAACTTGACCGTAACAGACGCTGGTGAACGCAAAGTGTCGCTGCTGGTGGTCGAGGATGATGAAAACATCTCGACGGCTATCAGTGAGTATTTCTCGCGCGCGGGTTACGAAGTCAGAACGGTAGAGGATGGTCTAAACGGCGTGAAGGCTGCTCTGGATGATCCGCCTGATGCTGTCGTGCTGGACCTCATGCTGCCGAAGATGGACGGACTCGCCGTCTGCAAAGAGCTTAGGGAAAAGGTTGGGTATCTGCCGATTCTCATGCTCACAGCCAAGGACGATGTGGTCGACAAAGTGCTCGGGCTCGAGATGGGGGCTGATGATTACATCACCAAGCCCTTCAGTCTGCGAGAACTCGAAGCACGTATAAAGTCGGTGCTGCGTCGGGCGAGAAATGGGCCAAGTGCCGAGGGTATTCGTGACGAGGCGCCCATTGTTCGTGGACGGCTGAGGATAGATTCTGCGAAGCGAGAAGTGACGATCGGTGATCGGCAAGTCGAGCTGACGCCAAAGGAATTCGATCTGCTTCGTCTTTTCGCCTCGAATCCCGGACGAGTTTTTCCGCGAAAGTACCTGTTGGAGAAGATTTGGGATTATTCGTACGAGGGTTACGACCGGACCATTGACTCGCACATCAACAGGCTACGCGCAAAGATTGAAGACAATCCTGAGAATCCGCAGATGGTTCTGACAGTCTGGGGGATCGGCTACAAGTTCAGCGACGAGCAATAGATTTAGATTTCCTATTAACTGGGGGTTGCCGATGACTTGAGATCATCAGCAACCCCCTTTTATTTTTCATTACGCAAATACGGCAGGATCGCTCGCCAGATCATCAAAACACCAGTAATCCCGCAGTCAGGAAGGGTGGCAGAGCGGCGAACATTCAAGACTCTGTTTGCTGGATCCTAGCGACGCCCCCGCTCTTCATCCCCTGCAATTTCAACTCTCAAGAATCATGACTACTTGAGAGCATTTTGACTTCGAAAAGATTCAGTGTTTATTTGGAGGAAGACGAGCGGGGGCGCGCTAGGTTCGAGTAAGGTTGGTGAGTGTTTGTGCCGCTCTGCCACCCTTCCTGACTGCGGGATTACTGGTGAATATTGACATCCGCCGCTCTGCCACACTTCCTGACTGCGGGATTCTGGGATGTTGGGTGTCCTCGCCACCCTTCCTGACTACGGGATTCTATGTTGAGTGTCTTTGCTGCCTACCTTCCCAGCAGCAAGGTTGGTGGCGCATGAAAAATGATAAATGGAAAATGGAAAATGAGATATGGAAAATTCCGACCTCCCATGTGAAAAGTCTCTTCGCTAACACTCTCCCATTCCAAAAATAACCCCCTAGTAATTTTTACCCACTTATTGTATTCTTCGCGGCGGTTTGTACAAGATATGGGCTCGGCTGGGCTATGTGCGGGTGACGATTTCAGCTGCGGGGGCTCACTTCATTCATCCAGCCGTCAACCTAAACTCTCAACATCTTGATCGTGGTAAGCGTTTCTCCCGAACCAGGCCGCATGTTGTTTCCCTGGCCTGACTCAAACGGAGAAAGTGTTTTGATATTTGAAATTTGGAGGGGGGCGCGAATGTATTGCATGAGGAGAATCTCGGCGGCGATTCTTTTTGGCACACTCGTTGGGGGGCCAGGAGTGTGTGCAATTGCTCAAAATAATCTAAATAGCGCGCATCTAAGACGTGCGGTTTCCATTCTCGACAGTACTAAAGAACAGGATGGGCTGGTCGGTGCAGTCCGCAGGGTTAAGACTGAATCAGCCAAGCTGGAACTGAAGGATGGACGAGCCATAGAAGGTCCATTGGAACTCGTCGAGTTAACCACCTACGGAATAAAAGGCAACAGAACTGAAAATACCTCCTATCCGATCAACGGTTCGATGGTCGGAAAGGAAGAATATAAATACGACGAAAAAGGCAACATCGTTGAGATGACGCTTCGTGATGATCGAGGCAACATACTCAGTAAAGAAGCCTACGACTACGAGTTTGACAAAATTGGCAACTGGACCAAGATGACCACCAGTCTGATCGTTTTTCAGAATGGTCAGGTCAAACATGAGCCAATCGAAGTCACCTATCGAACACTGACATACTATTTTGACGACAGCGTCGCCAGAATAGTCGACGCGCCTATTCCGTCTCCAAAGCTCAACGCTGATCTCCCTGCTGCATCCAACCCATCAACTCTGCTCGAGACCATAAACAGCAAAAACGATCCTGCTATCTCAGCCCGGCCGGCGTTGATTTCGTTGGACGTTGTTGATGCTCCACCAGCGTTAGTCAAGAAAGAAGCCCCAGCGGCGGTCAAACCGACCATTACCAGCCGCGACGCCAAATCAAGTCCGGCTCCCGCCGATACCGCAGCCGCAAACGAATCACGTCCGGTGAACTTCTCGAAAGTTGGGGAAACAACTGATGAGAATAAGAGCGCCAACGCTTCCGGGGCAGCCTACGAATATTACAAGGCAGGTCGCGAACGTGCTGATGCTGGCGATTTCAAAGCGGCTGTAGCTGCTTACCTCGAGTCGGTCAAAATCGAACCCGCCGCACCCGAGGTCCTACTCAATCTCGGATTGTCTTATTTAAAGTTAGAGAAGGACAAGGAGGCGCTGAAAGCTTTTAAGGAAACCGTAAAGCTAAATCCTGAACTGGCCGAAGCTCAGTATGGCCTCGGGATCGCGTCGTTTCGAATGAGTCGGATCCGCGATGCCGCGGATGCTTTCAAGAAGGCCACACAGCTAGTGCCAACCATGGCCAAGGCTCATTATGGTTTGGCTTTGTGTTATCAGGAGTTGGGAGAACAGACCCTGCTTGTGCAAGAGGTTCGTACGCTTGAATCATTGGACCGCAGTCTCGCAAAGAAGTTAACCGCGGCTTTTCCGCAAATAACTTCTTGCCGGTTCAATCAATGTAGGTGATGGCCTTCGGTCTTGGTCGTTCGGTCTTTGGTTTTGTAGTTCGCCGTTAATCAGTTTTGACATGGACACGTGCCTCAAAGGCCAAAGACCAAAGGCCAGCTTTAAGGAGTTGAAATGCAGAATGCTCGTTTTGTAGTTCTCACCGGACACTTAAGTAACTACCCCTTGTCCGATTTAATTGGAATCTTACGGCATCAGCGCAAGTCAGGCCGTTTGACTATTGAGTATGGTATTGGACCAGCAAGCTTCTTTTTTCAAGAGGGTGAGTTGGTCGACGCTAAAATGAATGAGTTGTCAGGATTACAAGCGATTTGTGTTGCCGTTGCTCAACCTGAAGCAGCCTTCAATTTCAATCCCCTAATCAAGGCGCCGCGCCGCTCGATCGAAAAGGAACATCAACGTGTGGTCTCAGAACTTTTTGGTTGTTGGGATGAAAGCTTCACGCAAGTCGAAGCAAGGCCATCAGTCGAACGCCTGCCACCCGCTGCGGAAGCGCCGCCTGAACCGCAAAAGGTTCTCGATCCGGTCAAACATGAACCGCTCGCACTGATGGCTGCCCCTCAGACAACTCGTAGTTATTCGTTGTTACTTGGTATCGCCGCCGGCTTGATTTTGGTTGGACTTTCGACCGGGATCGCAGTCACAGGAGGTTTTAGCCGCAAAGACGCTTTGCCTGACTCGGGAATGGCTGGTCGTGTTACAAGTGACAGCGAAGCGTCCAAGTCAGCTCCGGCGGGTAAAACTGGCGAGGCGCCTTCGAAATCGAGTCGTCAGCGACGACCAGAAACCAAAACCGCCAAAAGTAATTCCGCGAATGAGACTCAGTCTTTAACCGATGCGAAAACTTCATCGTCCCAGGATGCCGCGATTTTGCAGTCTGTGAATGTGGTGATGCAGGTTGAAAATGGTCGAGTGGTTAGAGCTTCAGTGGCTAATCCCAGGCCCGGAATGGATAGCTATGAAGCGCTCGCTTTGAGAATTGCGCGACAACGACGCTTCTCCGACAAGACGAACGGCGAACAAAGCGTCCGAATCAACGTCTCGAAAAAGGAATGAATGTCCTCTGAAAG
>DATIBX010000764.1:0-21112 GCA_035457105.1 Pyrinomonadaceae bacterium | reverse complement strand
CGAAGAAAAAAGAGATAGTCCGTACCAACCTTTGGAAATCCGACGCCGGCAACCAGAAAATGCTTGAGATTGCCTGAGTGATTTTCAATGAGCCGCCCATACGCCACGCACTGATCTCATCCCCTGCAGAAACAACCGAGGTTGGATCCGACTTAAGTACTTCAGTGACGTTGATGAGGTATTCACTAAATACGCCGGTACGCCCGTCATTCAGGTACGCGTCTCCGGTTGTAATCTTGCCGAGCACGATTGAGTTGCCGAGAATGGGTAATCCCGGAGGATCTTTAACCTCACCCGGTTTTAGTATTGTCACGCTATCAATTTGCCGTTCGGTGTTTGTGACTGAGAGCCCAATGACATGAATGGCAGACTGACAGCAATTGTAAGGAGCCCAAAGAATCTAAGGCGGTGTGTTTTCATGTGGAAGATACCGAGCTTTCTTTTGCGTCACTCGATTCTACGTTAGAACAGGTAATTCAAATAAGGTGGCGAGGCAAGTAACGTGTTGATTTTGGCGCTCTCTGTGCAACCTTTGTGTTCTCCGTGGCTCTGTGGTGGAAATAACTTCAACCACCGAGAGACAGAGAACACTGAGGCGGCAAGAGAAGTTTTAGCCCACAACACCGTCAGGCTTGGGCGCGGTTTGGCGACTAATATTTTGCATTGCTTCGGCGGCCATGTTGAAGGCTAGATTTATTGAGCCGCCCTTCCTGCCAGCACTCAGATCGCCGATTAGATACAAACCAGGAATACTGGTTTCGTAACCCTCCTTGAGAATAGGTGCCGCGCCCTCAAACTCAATCCCGATGGCCTTCAGGAAATTTGTTGGAGTCGTTCCCCCAAGAGCATAAACAATGTGGTCCACCGTCAGCGGCGAAAACTCATTTTCCACGAACACTACACGTGCTCGACCTTCTTCTGTTTGCTGTAGCTCTTTGATGTTGCTCGCTCGAATGACCGTCACCTCTTTCCGCTGCTCAAGCGCCATCAGACTTTCATAGTTAACGCGATTGAGCCTGGTAAAATCAGCTCGCCGGTACGAAAGTGTCACCAGATTGCCCTGCTGGATCAGGTATTGACAGTACTCGGCTGCAGTATCTCCCCCTCCTACTACCAGGCACTCCTCGTTTTCGAGCACAGCAGAAGTTAAATCGTAATGGATTCGTTTGTTGAGGCTGACCGGAATTCGGTAGTCAGGTTTGTTTGGTTTGTCGAGGATCCCGATCGCTATGACACACTTACGTGACTGGTACGTCCCTTTCGACGTAGTTACCTCAAATCCCTTCTTCGGTAATGTACGAATACTCGTGACGGCTTCGTTGTATTGCACCACGAGCTGGAATTGTGAAATGGTGCGTTCGATATAAGTCAGCGTTTCATCTTTCGACATATCCGCTATGCACATCACGCCGCGACACACTGCCTCTATTCCTTTGTAGTTGGCGAGCACAACCTTCGCGGCTGGATAGTACTTGCGGATGGCCCATGAGTGTGTCTCTCCCTTTTCGAGGATCAGAATATCCTGAGGTCCAATTCCAACATTGCGCGCTTCAGCACCCATGCTGATGCCGGCTGGTCCAGCTCCAACAATGATCATCTCGTACATGCCGAATAGTCTACCAGAGTTACGATGCGGCTATTCCCCGTCTGGCGACCAAGTGGTTGGTAGAGGATGCGCAAGGTCGGCATTTGATCGACTCGTCTCTAGCTTTAACTTCCCGGCCGTCATTCACTTCTTCGCCACACGATGTACAGATCACGCGTGATTTAGGGTGTCCGGGAGCGTCGAGATTGTCGAGTTCTGCCTGAACTACAGTGACTCCAAATAGTTCTTCGTCGTTGGCCTCGCGATACGTTTGCAGCTGGCGCAGATGTTTACTCTCGATTTCAGGGTGCCGTTGGTTGGCTAGTCCTCGCGATGATTCAAGGGCAACTATTCGCACCGCTTCGCCATTTTCCCGGTTCAAGAAAGTTGCGGCTAGTTTGCCATAATCCAAAAACTTCAAGTTTCGTTTCCCGAGTCTAACGCCTGTGACTGATTCAACCGCGTCGGCGAGCCAGCGATCGATTTCGATCCAGACGATCAGTTTCTTTTCATCAAAACCTCTTGGATCTTCAATGCCGATTAACTTACAACCTAGAACTGCCATCCGAACGCCAAGGAGCTGACCCGGACACAAGTCACCGTGAAGTTGTTCAAACCGTTGTAGAGATTCTGCAATGGAAAGCATTTTGAGCTAACCTCCAAGGTTAATCATTTCCAGTTTTGGATAACTGATTGTGCGCGAAAGGCTATTCGACTGACCAGCTGCCAACCTGTTTTCTGAATATTGATCGGTTCGGCGGCGCCAGATACTTCGGACTCTCTCGACAATTTCGAGATCACTGGCACCACTGCGCAAGAGCTGCTTCAGATCGTGGCCACGGGACGAAAAGAGACAGGTAACAAGTTTGCCGTCTGCTGTGATTCGCGCGCGCGTACAGTTTCCACAGAATGGTTCGGTTATCGACGCGATTACGCCAACCTTTCCGATACCATCGAGATAGCGGTAATTTACTGATGGCCCACTGATAGTCGGGACGGATTCGAGGGGAAACCTGGTTCTGATGAGCTCGATAATTTCAGTCTTCGGGACCGTCTTTGATCTGCTCCAGTGGTTCACATTGCCGACATCCATGTACTCGATGAACCGCATTTCGAATCCATATTTGCGAGCGAATTCAGCAAGCGGCACCACATCGTTCTCATTCTCTTCACGCATGATGACCGCATTTATCTTGATTGGTTCCAAACCCTGGTGGTTCGCTTCGAAGATCCCGGCTAATACAGCACTCATATTTCGTTCTTATCGGTCCAGGCATACTCATCGAGCGGCATGCAATAACTACAGCGGAAATTGCATCGGTCGGGAACTGAAATTCGCAGGTCGGTAATGGCGCGGCTGAGAGAATCTTTCAACATCCTGATCCGGTGCTTCCATAGGTAGTCGGGTCAGATTGCCATCACTTTGAGAAGATTCCCTTGTGAGCCATGGAGCCCTTCAACCTGACTCACAAGGGATTTGTTTGAGACACCACGCCCCGTTGAAATGGGTCTCATCATGAGTAGTATTTTAAATTCGATTGACCAATCTTCTCTTTCGATGTTTTGCTCAGACTATTCAGATCTTGCGTCGTCTTCACTTCTAACTGCGTGTGCTACGTGCGGGGGATGAAGTAGGGCAAAGCTACACACTTTGCCCATAACCGAGCGCGGGTTTAGATGCCTTTTCTAAAGGACCTTGGTGTGATGCCGGCAAACCGACGAAATGAGGTCGTGAAATGACTTTGACTTGAAAAACCTGATCTGAGAGCAATTTCTGATATGGGTAAAGCAGTATCCTGCATTAATCTTTTTGCTCGATCAATTCGTCGTTCGGCGATGTAGTTGGTCAGCGTCATACCCATCGACTGCTTAAACGCACGCGAAAAGTGGAAGTAACTCATTCCAACCTCTCTTGCAACTACTCGAAGTGCAATGCGACCCTCTTGTTCAGTAGTAAGATGTTCGTCGATCAAATTCACGACTTTTCTCAATCGATGTGGCGCCATTCCGCCATTGCCTGTCTGAACTTGATTTAGACCGCTGTAACATCTGATCAACTGCATTGCCAATGCGCTGGCTAACGAATCGGCGTACAGCCGACCAGTGATGTTAGGTTCTTTTAACTCGCTCAGCAGGGAAAGACCAATGTGGAGGAGATGTTTGCTCTGAATGCCAATCTGCGGATTTAGTTGCAACACATTTTGAGTGATCCCTAACTCTCGAGCGGTCGACTGCACGAAGAGTGGACGCAGAAATAGAAGCAGTTCACTGCGTGGTCGCACTCCTTCTGAACGTGACGACCAGGCAGCGCCAGCCGGGATTATTGCAACTTCTCCCGCACGCACTTCACCTTCGAAATTGCTTTGCCCGATTCGTGCCGACACCCGTAGAGGTGAACTCATGTTTAGTAGAATGCAGTGATTCTCGGTAGCCGGTACAGTCATCTCGTTGGATTTCTGTCGCAGGTCCACTACACGAATGTTTTGCCATGCAAGCTCATCGCTCGAAGCAGCGACAGCATGTGGATACAAGCTGGCAATGTCGTCGAATGAACCCCGGCGTTCCAAATGTCGTACGCCCGGCGTCGTTTTTTTGGACGCCTCAGGTTGATCGAGAACTCGATTCGGTAATGAGGGAATCCAGCCCAGATATTCCGCGGTTTTGAATGTTTGTAACACGGCGTGCTCTCCCTTCCTGAATCTAACACCCTGACATTCTTGAAACGCATCCCGAACGTCTAATGAATGTCTCATTGAAGTCAGCCAACGTTTGAATCATCCTTTCCAAGGTGTGCGAAGGATAAAGAAATCAATTCGATCCGAACACCCTCTTAACCACAGAATTCAGCCTAGATTTTTCTGCAGGTTCAGAGTAACTACAAACGAAAATGGAGGATTACTGCGGTGTGGAGGGCTTTCGCAGGCGCTTTAAAAACTGTTTGAGACCCTCGATGCGCGAGGGCGGGTGTCGAAAGATGCTTGCTCCGGGAACTGAAAGTAAAACTTCAGTTCCGGTGCCCGGTGAGCTGTGCACGAGTAACTTTGCGCCTATACGTAAGGCTCGTTCGCGCATGCCCATCAGACCAAAATGACCTTCTTTACCTTTTTCAAGGATGTCCGGATCCATGCCGCGTCCATTGTCGGCTATACGTAAGGAGAGATCGTGGCCATATTTGAGCTCGACTTCCAATCGATCGGCGCCCGAGTGCGCATAGGCATTTCTAATTGCTTCATAGCCGATGCGATAGACCTCATCGCGCACAATCGGATGCATATCTTTTGATGGACCAACCACTGAGAATGCGACAGTCATCGCGGTTGGTAGCATGCCGTTTTCGGTAACCCGGCGAAAACTTTGCGCGAGGTCATTTTCCTCTGTAGCCGAGTTACGTAACGAGTTTAAGGCTGCCCGGCCTTCGAGTGTTGCCTGGCCCAACCAGACGGCAAGCTGCTCGACTGCTTTGCGCAGGCGCACAGGATCGGACGAATACTCGAGCGCATTGTCGGCGACCATTTTGCTACCCTGGATTGTCTGCAAAAAAGTGTCGTGCAGCTCCTGGGCCAGTCGCGTACGCTCAGCAAGCCTTTCATCAAATCTGGCACTGAGATCATGTGATACCTGTCGAACACGCAGACGATATATGATGAATACCAGTAGTAGAACTGACACGATGCAGGCAAGGTAGAACAGGTTAGTCTGGTACCACGCCGGAGCTACGCTGAATTGGAACCGGGCACCGTCGTAGTTCCAAACGTCATCGTTGTTGCATGCAATCACGTGAAAGACATAATTACCTGGTCCAAGGTTGGTGTAAAAGGCTTCGCGACGAGAGCCGGCTTCTTGCCAGTCACGGTCCCAACCCTCGAGCTTATAGCGAAAGCGGACCCGTTCAGGAATCGCTAGACTAAGCGCGGTGTAGGCAATACTGAGATTTTTGGTGAGCGCGGGCAGCTGCCCGGGTGAAAACGGTGAATAATGAGTTTCGTCCGCCACCACCCCCTTAATAGAGACAGGTGGTTCCACTGGGTTATGAGAAATCTTTTCCGGATCGATGCGTGCGACGCCGCTGCGAGTTGCGAACCATAGCAGTCCATCGCTGCCTTCTACTACTCCCGAAGCATAAGAACCTGTTCTTTGCAGTTGCTCAGGCAAATCGCTGATCAGGTCGAATACCTCGTAACGCACTCGGTGCTCAACATTCAACAGAACCGATCTCACCTCCTCGGCGACGATGTGAACGATTCCCACACCGGCGCTTAACCAGAGGTCACCATTTGCGCTGGCAACGATTCCAGTAATAGCCCCCAGTCCTGCTCCATTGTTAGTCCGCAAGACATGAAAACGATCGTTGACCAGAAACGCCAGCCCCCCTTCACCGCCGACCCAGACTTCGTCATTACGACCGGTGATAATGTTGAATGGACCATTGGCGAGACCTTCAGCCCCGGTGAAAGTACGGACATTACCCCTATCGAAAAGGGCAATTCTATCGCCGAAAGAAAGCCAAATCCGGCCAGCGGTGTCCGCATAAGCAAAATTGGACGACCAGTCGGGATGCTCCTCTAAGATTTTGATAAATTTCCACTGCCCGTCCCGATATTGAAATTCACCACATCCGCCGATCGAAATCCATAGAGTTCCCGACGCGTCTCTGGTGATAGAAGAGATAATGATTGGATCGGGAGGGGTCGCGCTGAGTGACAGGCGCTTGGCTTCTTCCG
This sequence comes from Pyrinomonadaceae bacterium, assembly GCA_035457105.1. GTDB lineage: Bacteria > Acidobacteriota > Blastocatellia > Pyrinomonadales > Pyrinomonadaceae > PSRF01. Next base: position 14,806 of record DATIBX010000764.1, on the reverse strand, counting down.
GTGGACTGATCCTCGTGATCTGGCCTCGCTCCAATCCTATGAGTGGTTGATAACTGACCGACTCCTGATCGGTGGGTCGATGCCAAACGCTCAGCCAGATCGTCCCACCAGTGTCCCGATAAGCGTTGATTACTCTAATTGGCTCGCCGAAAACCTTGCGATCCTGAACCCTCATTAACGGCCAGGTCTTGGTTCCGGCTGAGCCGGTCCAGACGTCGCCGTTTTCACCAGCGACCAAACTAAAAGAGAAAAGATCCTCGCCCAAAGGAGTCCAGGCCAGGTTCCGATACCGGAAGCGGTCGAGGCCACCATCGGTCCCAACCCAAATGTTTCCTTCCCTGTCTTCCAAAACGGCTTCCACAATATCGGAAGTTAAGCCTTCTTTCTTTCCGAGCTTTTCTATTTTCGAGTTAGATTCAAAGAATCGTTGCCCTTGATCCAGATGGGGGAAGGGAATGCGATTTATGCCGATACCGGCCAGCCAGAGCGCACCTTGACGGTCAAACACAAACTTTCTGTTTGGAATTTCGATTTTGAGTGGCTGAGTCTTTGATGGGTCTTGCTTAGAACCGGGTGTGATTACTGAGATCGTCTCTGAATCAGAAAAAAGAAGTGTGCCGTCGGGAGCTTCATTGATCGCGTAGACATCCGCCATCTCAACGGGAATTGCTTGAAAGGTCTTCGAGCCTTTTGGGAGAAAGGCTATCGAACCACCAGTTCCCACCCAGAGCGTGCCCTTTGAATCCACCAACAGGGCACGTGCAGATTTGCTGGGATAGTTCCAATCCATCCTGACCCTTTGCCAATGTTGATGGTCAAACCGAGCAAAACCTCCCACGATTGCTGCCCAGATTATTCCGTCGTGGTCCTCTACAAAACCACGAACGTGGCTGACAGGAACCCCATCCTCGTTGCTGTAATTGATGGCTTTGTCTTGTTTAAGGTAGGTGACGCCACCTCGGTCATATCCGATCCACAAGCCGCCGTCGCGCGTGGCCAATAATGCCGAGACTGCGGTCGAGGGCAATGGACCGTTCTGTGGCGAGTAACGTTCAAAAGTCAAACCATCGAAGCGAAATAGACCGTCGGTCGTTCCAATCCAGAGATAACCATCGATCGTCTGTGCGAGCGACGTTACCGATCCATCGAGCCCGTTTTTTGCGTTCCAGGTCGAGTGATGCAACTGTGACAGTGGTTGATTTGGATCAAGTGCAAGGGCAGGGGAACACAACAGTAATAACAGCAGAGAAATGTTGAGGATGAATCCCCTGGATCTTTGGGGTTTTCCACCCGTCGGACTTAACAGGGGCTCACGGCGAATGGTCGGCTCAGATTTGCAATAGGCCACGTCGCAGAGCGATCGTGACTGCATGAGTTCTATCATTCGCCTGGAGCTTCTCGACCAAATTTTTAATGTGAAAGTTGACGGTAGTTTCGGCAATCGCAAGGCGATCTGCAATCTGCTTGTTGCGATAGCCATCGCGTATTAACCGCAGGACTTCCAGCTCTCGTTGGGTAAGGTCCTCTTCACCAAGATGTTCGGCTAATCGTGCTGCGACCTCTGGTGGCACATACCGCCGTCCCGTGTGGACCGACCGGATCACATCCAGCAGTTCATTCTTGGGCATGCTTTTTAAAACATAACCTGAGGCTCCAGCTCGTAGAGCGCGCTGAATCTCGCCGTCACTGTCAGCTGTGGTCAAAATGATCACGCGAGCTTCTGGATATTCGCCACGAATTGAGATCAAGGTATCAATGCCATTGGTTCCGGGAAGACGAAGGTCCATAAGAGTGATATCCGGACGATGACGACGGAATTCCGCGACTGCCTCGATCGCGTTACTTGCTTGCGCCACGAGTAGCATGTCAGGCTGGGAGCTGATAATGGTGATCAGTCCTTCACGGAAGACAGGATGATCTTCCACGCTTAGGATGCGAATCGGATCTGCCCGCACTTCTAACGCTGCCTCCTGTTTTGTGTTAATTATGATCAGCTATTCTAGTCTGCATTTGAGTAGCAGGCCAGTCACTTTGGACCGACAGGGCACATCTACGACTAAATCATTAAAAATCCAAAATACAATTGTGTAGGTTGGCACTAATTTTTCACACACTGGGGCCATCAATGTTTGTGAGTTTTGGCGGAGATTTTTTTTGTCGAACTCTTTGGATTTGGGTACAGATTAAGCAACAGGTAGATAGTCAATTCCCCCGCCAGCGCAAATCCTCATCGCAACCAGCAAAAAATTGAAAGAACCAGTTTGCTCTGCGAACTAGTATCCCATCTCTCCGAAGAGTAGCTCAGTACAAATTCTGCGGGAGCGAGCAGATATGGACGATAGTTCTGGGACGTTTGCAAAGGTTGAAAGCACACCGCCAGTGATGCCATTGCAACCCCCCGAATTCTTGAAAAGAAGTGCACTTCCAGGCGCAGGGTTGGCTTTGGGCCAACTACTTCTCACTGCTGGGAATCCAGGGAGGTCCAACGAGGCCCTGGCGACCGTTCCGCAAGTAGCCATCGAAAAGGTCGCCGTGCGTTTACGCATCAATGGGTCAAATTACGGGTTGCGTCTTGACCCACGCGTCTCGTTACTTGATTTGCTGCGTGAGCAGTTGGACCTCACTGGAACAAAGAAAGGTTGCAATCACGGACAGTGCGGAGCTTGCACCGTGATCGTCAACGGCAGACGCGTTAACTCGTGTCTGGCCCTGGCCGTGATTCAAGATGGTAATGAGATTACTACCATTGAAGGCCTGGCTAACGGAGATCAACTTCATCCAATCCAAACTGCGTTTATCAAGCACGAAGGTTTTCAATGTGGCTATTGTACCTCGGGCCAGATTTGTTCGGCCGTAGCCATGTTGGATGAAGTAGAGCAGGGAACTGTGAGCCACGTTACAGAAGATGTTCGCAAGCTCGGCAAGGCGGCGCTCACGGATGACGAGATAAATAAGTAGTGAGGTGATTATTTCGGAGCGGACGATCGTCCTGGTGATGACGCACAATTACTTGCACGATCTCGAATTATTGACCTGGGTGTTGAATCATCGTCCGCGTTATCTCGGCTGTCTCGGACCACGAGCCCGAGCTGAAAAGTTAGTTTCCGAACTTACTAATGGTGATGTTGAGTTAGCGGCGACTTATTTCGACCAGATGCATGCACCGGCAGGACTCGATATTGGCGCCGAAACTTCGAGAGAAATCGCGGTGTCCATAATTGCCGAAATAAGAGCCGTGTTGGCTACGCGGCGTGGAGGTCTATTGAGAAATCGACTGGGCCCGATTCACGAGATTGATGGGGGTAAGCAGTTTGACGCAACTAGCGAACAACAAGCATCGAGTTTTGAGTGGGCTTGTTCATTGAAAGGTAATTAAATGAAATTCGTAAGTATGGCAGCTCGCCTGCTGCTTGGTCTGATCTTCGTGGTTTTTGGTCTCAACATATTCCTTAATTTTTTCAATGCTGGACCATTACCGGGTGGGCTCGCGGGCCAATACATTATCGCTTTGGCCCAATCTCACATTTTGCAAGTAGTAGGAGCATTGCAGCTTGTGGGCGGAGTTCTCTTGCTGATCAATCGCTACGTGCCCCTCGCTTTGGTTTTACTGGGGCCTATCGTCGTGAACATTCTGCTGTATCACTTGCTACTAAACCTTACTGGCTTGTCGCTAGCAATAGTGGTGACGGTATTGTGGTTCATTGTGTTCTTTGCTTATAAGCGCTTCTTTTCAGGAATCTTTGCTCAGAAATAAATACATCATCGATATGGCCGGTTGATCGGGGAGGGCGAAATATGGTGGTTGATCACCATGTGGCGTTTGTCACGGGCGCTAATCGAGGGATCGGATTGGCGACCGCTGAAGAACTAGGAGCACTGGGTATCACGGTGGTTTTAGGCGCTCGGGTTTATGGTAAAGGCTTAGTAGCTGCGCAAAACCTAAGGGACGTCGACATCGATGCGCACGCGATCGAGTGTGATGTCACGAACCCGGAACACCATCGCACAGTCTTTATAGATGGGGCGGCCACGGAGTGCCGCCCCTACGACAGTCTTACACAGTTAACAAGTCGGCTGCCTCTTTAACGGTCACATCCTTGTTGTAGACATTTGATCCTGGCTCCTGAAGTTGGCCACCTTCGTGGAGAAATCCCATATCTACTGCCGCGAAACCAATATCTTCGATCAGCTGGGCGACAATCTCTTTAGCCTGTGTGTCATCGCCGGAAATAAAGATTGCACGACGATCTTCAAGGCGAGCCTTTGTATTCCCCTCACTAGCCAGATGTTCAAACCAAATTGTATTGAAGCCTTTGACGAGCCTCGCGCCCTTAAGATGCTCACTAACCAATTCGCTTGACGTCGTCTCTTTGCTATCCAGCTCGGAAAACTTTCCGTCACGCGAAGGATAATAATTGTTCGCGTCGATGACGACTTTGTTGTCAAAGCCATGCTCGGGCAACGTCTTGTATTTACCAAATGGAATGGCAAGGAGTACTACGTCTCCAAATTTCGCAGCATCCTCAATCGAGGTGGCCGTGCCTTTTCCTTTAAGTCCGGCAATCACACTTTCAAGACCGTCACCGCCTCGTGAATTGCTCAAAGCGACTTCATGTCCAGCGTTTACAAACAAACGTGCAGCTGTTGCGCCGATGTTTCCAGCGCCGATAATTCCTATCTTCATATTCATCCCTTTCCTTTGACGAGCCGTCGATTCATTGTTCAACCTTTGTGGTCCTCATGAATCCCAACTACCTAGAACGTAAAGATGGTCGCAAACTCTGAGCGCACATTATGAGCTGTGTAACTCGGGATTCCCCTGAAGAGCGGCAATCCACCGAAATCGATCTCCGAACGATTTGCAGCACGCGTTCGATAGTAACCCTCTTCAAACGCGAACGTGACCCAGTTATTCAACTTATATTGAATGTTGCCCGAAAACAAATCGCTGCGACCGCGAACAGGCGAAAATCGCCGGGCATCGCGTTGCAGTGCTTCGTCAAAACCATAATAGAGAAAGGCGCTCCACCCGGAATTTCGGCCCTTGGGATCGGCATTAAACAAACGCGAGAGAGGAAACCCAAGTTGAGCAAATCCTCCTTGCGCACGTGCCGGACGCTGTGGCGCGATAGTTGGAACTCCATTCTCAAGGCCAAAGACTACGTTTGACGCACCATCGATCGACGGAACTGTTACAGTCGAACTAAGGCCAGCTGTGTCGTTATAAGTCGAGAGAAGTTGCCCACCAAGGAAGAAGCGCAGATCAGATCCGGCGTAGTATTTTCCAGCCAGGGTCACATATCGAGTTGGCAACTGCACCTCGGCACTGTAGCCGTTGCTACTGCTTTTTACTTCCGCGCCCCCGGGAAATGCCGAGCTGAATTGGGCCGGCACACCGGCGGCCGTGACGATTGCGGTTCGTCGTGCGTGTTCGAAACTAACAATGAACTCAGCAGGAGATACACCTTCGGCGGGATCCAATTGCCATTGGAGTACCACTCGTCCCTGGACTCCCGGGCGATTCGAGTCGGCTCCTTGTCGTTCACCGAACCCGAGTTGATCAGCAACATTCGTAGGTAGATCGCCAAACGCCGGGAATGTCAGAGCAATCTCAGGAGCGATCTTCCATGAGCGTTCACCACCAAGATTGTAGTTGAAGCCGGTACGCACTTGAGGGACGCGTTCATAGATCGCTCCGTAACCAATCCCTCCAAAATTTGTGTTTTCAATTGTGTTCGGAAGAGTGGATGAGGCAAAGGGCGCCCAGTCCTGTCCGAACAGCGCAAACGCGCTGAACCGATCATTGAAATGTCGATCAATCCTGGCCCATGCGAGTCGAATTGAAGGCTGACTGGAACGAACCGATGAAACATTGCGATTATTGACTCGCGTAAAGTCTCCTTCAAAGTCCATTTCGAAGCGAGCAGTCAATACCGTCTTGGGCGCAGGATCGAGCCATTCAAAATTCACGCCAAGTCTCAGTGCTCGAGCTTTAAGGTGGAACTCCGGTGAGCCATTTGGTCCTGTGTCGGCTGCTAGCAAGGGCAAGGGAAAGTCATTTCCTTGAGGCGATGACGAATCGTGGATCACACTAGTCTTGAAGTAACCGTATGGTTTAATTCTTGCGCCGGAACCCAATTTGACATCTGGGACCAAACCACCGCGTGCAGGAGTGTCGATTGGCAATAAACGAATTGGCGCGACTGCGGCGATTACGGCGGGCTCAATTTTTGAAGCTACAGGTGCAGGAACATTGTTAACGGCGGTTTCTGCCGGACGTGCAGTTGCTGTAGGTGTCATAGATGGTCCAACAGAGACTGGACTACCCAGGCCGTTTAGTTCTTCTGCCGAGATCAATCCTTTGTTCTTGAGGAGCATTGCCAGGCGATCTCGCTGCTGCTCCGGATCTCCAGCACTCACAATTGATCGGGCTTCCTCGCCTGTCAGCAGTTGCTTCTCAACCAACAATTTCACAAGTGGATCGGAATATTCATTACCGTCTCCTTTTGGGCTGGAACTGTCAGGCGATTGCTGGCTGGTTTTTTGGGCAGCTATTTGTTGGACCAAGGATAAAGCACCCGTTACTGCGGGGGTAACCAATGAAGTAATCAACAAGATGACGTGCATTAATTGAACTGACATACCGCCCCTCTGGTTTCTGCTAACAGTGTTCGATCGAAATGGATGCGACTGATATCGGATACAAGGCTGGACAAAGTTGCGCCCGAATAGACTTCGAGCTCGCGTCTGACCGAATCCCTAAAGCGTTTGCGCAAATCCCTTGCCAGGTCAGCGCCAGAAGTTTGGACTTTGTCGTATTGATAGAGTGCCGATGCCTTTTCGTAGGCCCAACGCGTCGAGCTTTTTATTGCCCTGGACTTCGTGTTGGTTCGATTACCACCCACCAGGATAGTGAAGTCGACATCTACAAACTGGAGAAAGCTATTTCCCTCGATCAGGACCCCGGTTGATTTGACTCTTTCAAAAGCAAGTTCAATGCCTTGCTCAACCTGATCATCGGTGACGATCACCCAGTGAACATTTGCGGCGCCGGCGTCCCAGTAGCGGCCCGTATCTTTATCTGAAGCATAAGTCTGTAAGAACCCTGATTTGATAACGGGTTTGTTGCTGAGAAGGCCACTTACACAACAAGCGTGGGGATCCTTGCCGCACGATCGATAGTGGCCGCGGGTTACTTTAATCGCTTCCCAGCCAGGAAACTCTCGAAGCAGCTCACAGAGAAGCGTAGTCTTCCCGACTTCAGAAGAAACCCCCGCGATGGCAATCTTCGTGTGAATCACACTTCACCATAGGTCGTGACACGTAATGCCGTGCACACAGAAACTCTTTCATTCTGAAGTGGATTTTAAACACGCACCGTGATGAGGTATTTCTTGCAGTTGCCCTAAAGTGCTCTGGGTTGCGATTGTAGCGCCGCGATGATCGTTCTAAAAGTCCTGACCACTCTTGAAACAAGTCGGTACTGGGAGCGGATTGCGTCGAGCAAATTGTCGTTGATGCCAATACGGGTAGATTGGTACTACTTCGCTGACCTCGTTTAGCTTGGCCATTTGCTGCGCAGTTAAATTCCACCCAACCGCTTCGAGATTCTGTCGCAGCTGTTTCTCGTCACGAGCTCCAATAATCACGCTGGAAACCGTTGGTCTTTGCAACAGCCAGTTGAGGGAAATTTGGGGCACACTCTTGCCGGTTTCTTCCGCAACTTCGTCCAGTACGTCCATAACTTTGTAGAGGTATTCATCTGGGACAGGTGGTCCCATCGCGGCTGTTTCGTGCAGGCGACTCTTCTCGGGAATAGGTTTATTGCGACGAATCTTTCCTGTTAATCTGCCCCACCCGAGCGGACTCCAAACGATCGTGCCTACCTTTTGGTCGAGCGCTAACGGCATTAATTCCCACTCATATTCGCGACCAATCAACGAATAGTAAGCCTGATGACCAACGTAGCGACTTAGACCATACTTTTCAGATACGGCTAAAGACTTCATCAAATGCCAGCCTGAAAAATTAGAACATGCGATATAACGTATCTTCCCGGCTTTGACCAAGGTATCAAGCGTTTCCAAAGCTTCTTCGACGGGCGTCAAAGCATCGAAGCCATGAAGCGTGTAGATATCTATGTAATCTGTGTTCAAGCGGCGCAGGCTTGCGTCACACGCGCGGATCAGGTGATGGCGGGACGAACCAAGGTCATTTGGACCTTCGCCCATCGGAAAAGTCCCCTTGGAAGAGATCAATACTTCGTGTCTTCGTCCTTCTAACGCCTTTCCTAAGATCTCTTCGGATAGTCCTCGCGAATAAATATCGGCGGTGTCAAACAAGTTGATTTGAGCGTCAAGACAAATATCGATTAGACGACGTGCCTCAGCCACGTCACTGTTGCCCCAGGCGCGGAAAAACTCGTTACCACCCCCAAAGGTTGCTGCCCCAAAACTAAGTGCCGACACCATCAAACCCGATCCGCCAAGCTGTCTGAATTCCATTCTTGTCTCCTATCCGTAATCCGATCATTTAAGGATTCAATTAGTCTACCGCTTCGCACTTCAATCTTATTTAGATATGTTGCTGCAAAATACTGGAAGTTGCCACTCTGGATCCAGTCCAACCGCCTGCCGTTGGTTAGCAACGATTCGTAATTGCACGCAAACACTGGAAAGAAGATTTCAGGCGAAACAGAACACACTAGTCTTGTTTAAAAGGAAAGGTGTGGTGGTCCAATGTCGTCTATTAGTAGAACGCTCAGGAGAACTCCTCGTTATTTTTGTTGTTCTTTGTTCGCAATCTCGACGATCATCATAATTGGACTACAATTCGTTCGACCGGTTCTCCAAAACTCTCCTGTCACAGGCGAATTACAAGCACCTGCCGCGCTTAAACAGATCCTGCGAAACTCATGCTACGACTGTCATTCAAACGAGACCCGACTCTCATGGTTTGATCAGATAGTGCCCGCCTACTGGTTGGTGGTGGCAAATATTCGCAAAGCTAGAGGTCATCTCAATTTTTCCGAGCTAACCAAAATCAATCCCTGGCCCGATGGAACGATCTTTGCCAAGGTGGCCTGGGACCGATTAACCGATGACAAAGGTCAAACGCAGTTGGGCCAATTCAAACAGGTAGAGTTCATGATCAAGGACAGCAAGAACTACGCTTCGACCTTGGGATGGGGTTTTGCTCGCTGGCGCGGATTTGACCTCAAGCCTTTTGGGCAGGATGCGACTTTTACCAAAGGCTGCGTCGGCTGCCATAACCCGATGCGAGCTAATGATTATGTTTTCACACAGCCAATCAAGGGTGAGGAATGAGAGCGACCCTGTCGACTATTGCATTGTTGGCTTCGTGTCTCGCGTTTTCAAACTGCGCTGACAAACGGGACAGTGCGATGGAGCTGATCAACCATAAAGCCTCGTTGACCGGTGATTTACCTTTCAATCCCTTTGGTTTTCCCCGACTTGAGAATCTTTCCGCAAAGCCTGAAAGTTCAAAGCAATTGAAGTAAAGACCGAGACCGTATCAACTCTTAGAGTGCAACGCTTATGACTGCCGCACTCAAAAGGGTCACAATAAGATTTTGGATCAGACAAAGCGTCCGCTACCTGTTGGTTTCAAGCGGTTTCCGGCTGTTGCAAGCGGCACTTATCCTTGGGGTTCTTGCATTCTTATTGAGCGGTGATCGTATTCGGACGATAGACCAACTCGGCAATCGTGCTGATATTGTGGCGGCAATCCTCGCGACGGTCTCGATCAGGTTTTTCCTGACATTGCTAAATCGACGAGTGATGAACTCGATCGATCGTCATTTCTTCCGTGAGGCCTATGATGCCCAACAAATCTTGTCAGAGCTCGGACAGTCGATTCGAATGCTCACGAAGTCTAACCAGGCCTTTGAGCTGGCGGCCGCCAAGATTGACGAAGCGTTACATCCCGTGAACCTCACCATTCTTGTTGCGGACGATTCGAGTCGTGCTTACATTCCGGCATTCTCACTGAAGAGTGATTCGGATGGACCAAGCCTTGGAGCTCGAGCAGCAGAAGTTCGCTTTTCTTATGACGATTCGTTAATTACCTTTTTGAGATCGAGGAGTGAAGTCAGCACTATCGACCTGCTGAGCGACCAAGTCCCTCGCGGGCCCCTCCTGACCCCTTACGAACAAGAGAATTTCGGCAAAATAAAGGCTGCTTTGCTGATACCAATCTCATCGAAGAGTACATTACAAGGCTTGCTTCTACTGGGTTCTCGCCGATCCGATCTGCCATATGGGCCAGAAGATAAGTCTCTTCTGCTGATAGTTGCGAATCAGATAGCCGTCTTTCTTGAGAATATGCAGATGGTAGACCGTCTAGCTGAAGAGCGTCGGGCAGCACAAGAGTTGGAATTGGCTTCGGAAGTTCAGCGTCATCTGTTTCCCCGGGCTGGGCTTGAAAGTCGGAAGCTCGAAATTTTCGGCACCTGTTTACCTGCAAGAGGCATTGGTGGCGACTACTACGACTACTTCGAAATGGACGCCAACCGAATTGGAATTGCTATAGCCGATGTAGCCGGGAAGGGAATCGCAGCGGCTCTGTTGATGTCAACGGTTCAGGCATCGCTTCGATGTCAACCTACCTCAGCAAAGAAACCGTTGGTGGACGTGGTCTCGTCGATGAATCGGATGCTGCGACGAGCGACGAGTAATCGAGATTATGCCACATTCTTTTTTGGAGAGTTCGACGCCGATAAGAGTAGGTTGACTTACGTTAATGCTGGTCACAATCCTCCGATACTCATCAGGAGCGCGATTCATCAAAATGGCAATGGTCCAGAGATGGCATTTGCGATGGCGGGAATGGATGGTGGACCATATGCCGCCAGGGCATTTGTCGAGACCTCGCAAGTGAGTCCTCCGGTGCAACTGTTAACAACCGGAGGGCCGGTAATCGGAACGTTTCTGGACGTAGCATATGAACAAGAATCGATCGCATTAAAAAGTGGCGACACTCTGATCATTTACACTGATGGTGTGACAGAGGCGCTAAACCCTGAAGGCGCGGAGTTTGGAGAGGGAAAGCTAAGGAGAGCGGCGTTTGAATCATTGGCTCAGTCCGCGGAACATATGGTTGATCACATTATTGGACGAGTGCTCCAGTGGCAATTGAGCTTACCCCAACACGACGACATCACCCTTATTGTCCTGAAGGTAAAATGAATTCGAAGTTGAGTTCAATGAGTTTGCTCTTCAGGAACACTCTTGGAGTCGGCGGGTGGAGATGACCAATCGTCACCAACATACTCGAGAACCAACAGCCCGGCCCAAAAAGCTTTAAGAAACGCAAGCCGGCGAACGTTCCGGCAAACGTAAATAAGAAGTTGCCGCTGCCAAGCAGCTAACATCATTTCGCGTGGTCGCAGTTGGTACCGCAACGCTGTGCGAGTGGCTTCGACACCAGGGGTGCGCATTATCGGAAAATGGAGCCACACGCTACGCGTTGCGGTACCGATTTTTTAGGCATTGACGTGTGAATGGGTGAAGCAGCCGCAACCGGCTCTATTGGAAACAAGAGACGGCACTGATTAGCTTCAAACGGTCGGCCGTTTAAGAAGGAGATTTCGATGAAGATTAGGTCCTTAAGAGTGTTGATGCTTTGTCTGACAGTCTTTGGTGGAGCAGCACTAGCACAAGCACAAATCGACAGTATTACTCGACTTCAAGCAGATATTCCGTTTAACTTTACAGTTGGCGACACAACTTTGTCTGCCGGTAAGTACGAACTACGTCGGGTGGATGATCTCGCGGAAAACGTCCTGGAACTTAGCAGCGTGGACGGCCGTGCCCGTGTGATTTTTGACGCGTCTCCAGCACAAACAAAAGATCTTAGGCCAGCTAATCGATCCGAGCTAACCTTTGACAAGTATGGTGATCAGTATTTCCTCTCCCAGATTTGGGTTGCCGGACGTAGTACCGGAGAGGAATTGGTGAAGTCGCGGATGGAAAAAAGGATTGCAGGCGGCGGTAAGGAAGCCGAAAAACATTCGATCATCGCTTTCCTGAAATAACTTTGGAGTGCGCCGGCCCGGCGGCGCTTTCTCCTAACTCTCATAATCCTCGACTCATTCAAAAATATTCAAGCCTGGCAGAGGAGTAATTGTCGTAGTTCGTTTACTCTGTGCAACCTTTTGTAGAACACTACTGGGAGGAGCGTGTTGTGAACGAGGACGGATGGTGGATGGGGCTTAAAAAGCGCCGCCAGGCCGGCGCACTCCAAATTAAGGCGTAACCTCGAACGAGATTTTATTTGATTCGATCATTGGTCCATCACAACAGTTAATTCTTCGCTGAATCGAGAGCTCGTATTTACCCGGTGTCAGCTGTTCGTACCAGGCCTCAGCTCCCGTGGCAATGGTGCTATCAGCGAGGACAAACCAATCGGTCAGTTTCGATTCTCTTGGTCCAATCGCAATGCTTTGTGGCAAGTTTTCGCGCTGACATACCTGATTGCGCTCGGCGCTTTTTTGTTCGTATGCCTGCCAATTTATATAGGGAATAACCTTGCCTTCCTTCGTCAGCCGCGGCACGTTCTGATAAAGATTCGACGAAATGCACGCCGTCGCTAGTACCGGCGCGTCATTCGTCATTGTGATGGACACCGGTATTTGGTCTCCCACCTTAAATTTCGTCGAAGGTGTACCAAGAAATGTTCCAGTAGTAGCAATAGTTACTGTTAGTGCGGGCGTTTGGGTATTTGGTGATTGAACCGGTATCGGCTTAACTGGAACTAAAGTCCCAATAAGGCATGCTATAGCGAGCAATGACCTCATCATTTTGTCACCTCCAAAAAAGAGAATTAGTTGGCCAAGCTCAAACTTGGGCTTTGCTCATTCAGTACAACCATCACCGGAAAGTCAGGCAATGAATGTGTTTGCTGTCGTTTCCGATCCTGGAATTCTGTAACCCAACTCTTGATGGTTCGCACCATGTCGCGGGTAGTCGGTTCATGAGGTTTCTGGGCTTCGGAATCCAATGTCGCAAGAGTTTCTTGCGGTCGATTTTTTTTAACGATCTTTACCTGAGTCGCCATGTCGGTCTTACCTCACCATATCTTGTAAAGTTACGAGGAGGTCAGATTAGAAGACTAAGGCAGATTAATCTTGCGGATGCTTGCGTCTATGCACTACGTTTTGCTTAGTGGTTGTGCATAACGTCTTTTTCCTGATGTCATGTCAATATGCAGGCTTTCTTTCCGCAAGAAAGTGATAGATCCAGCAATTAAGCGAAAGAGGCGGTTCCGGTCAGTTAAATCTAATAAAAGCCTAAATTGATTAAGGTGTAATCGGAGATCCAGCGTGTCGCAACTAATATCTGAAAGAAACGTAACGTGGTCACCGTTATACCGTTATGGACTCGCCGTCTTAACGGTGGTCGTCGCGCTTGCCATCAAATTGATATTCTTACAGTTCAAGGTAACCTTCCCCTTGAGTTCATCATTCCTGGCTGCTATAGCCATCTCGTTTTGGTTTGGTGGGACGGGCCCTGGCGTCGTGGCGGTCGTTCTGTCGTCTATTGCATTTGGCTACATAGTTGTTCCTTATCAAGTTGCGATCTTTGGTGGCGCTGCCCGTGATGGTTTTGCCGGTCGGATCCTCACAGCTTTTCCCTATCTCGTCTACTTCGGATTGGTAGCTCTTTTGATGAGCTGGTTCAGTTCGTCACGTCGCAAGGCCGAACGCATGCTCAATCAAGCTCGCAGCGACCTGGGGCTTAAGGTCGAAGAGCGCACAGCAGATCTCCTAAAAGCAAATGTAGTGTTACAGGCAGAGATTGCCGAGCGAAAACGCGTTGAAGCAACTTTGAGTGAAAGAGCAAGTTTGCTCGACCTCACGCACGATAGCGTTTTTGTGCGCGACATGAATGACGTGATCAAGTATTGGAATCGCGGTGCAGAAGAACAGTACAGGTGGACCATGGCTGAGGCCGTTGGTCGAGTCTCTCACGAAATTGCCAAAACGGTATTTCCGATTCCGCTTCCTGAGATTAACGAGATCTTGAGACTGACTGGGCGTTGGGAAGGTGAGCTTACCCACTTTCGCCGTGATGGGTCGGCGATAGTTGTAGCGAGTCGTTGGGCTCTGCAGCGAGATGAGCAGGGAAACTCGCTCGCGATCCTTGAGACGAACAACGATATCACGGAGCGCCGGCGAGCTGAGGATGATCTGCAGAAGGCACGCGCAAAGCTGACTCAGGCGTCACGGGTGATGAGCATGGGAGAGCTGGTCGCTTCCATCGCGCACGAAGTCAATCAACCGTTGGGCGCGATCGTTACGAATGGTCAAGCCTGTGTGCGATTACTTTCACGTGAACCCCCGGACGTTGAAAAATCGCGTGCGGTGGTTGACCGGATGATCAAAGATGGAATGCGCGCGAGCGAGGTTATTAAGCGTATTCGCAGTCTCTTGAACAAAACGCCACCCCAAAAGCAGCAGCTTCAGATCAACGAGATAGTTCGTGAAGTGATTGCCCTTGTGAAAACGGACCTGGTTCGCAGTAACATCGTGCTGGTAACAGATCTGGCAGATGATTTACCCGGTGTTGAGGCGGATCGAATTCAAATCCAGCAGGTCATTCTGAACTTGATCCTGAACGGCAGGGATGCGATGGTGGACCAGACAGGTAAACACGAGTTACTCATTTCATCGTCTTTAGGAGAGGCTGATGATTTGACTGTATCAGTCGCGGACTCGGGCTCGGGTTTCGATGAAGAAAATGTAGAAAAGATCTTTGATCCATTTTATTCGACGAAACCGGACGGA
>DATIBX010000763.1:0-17143 GCA_035457105.1 Pyrinomonadaceae bacterium | reverse complement strand
CTATAAACGATCATGAGGCTCTGGCTCGTAACGCTATAAACCTGATTGAGCAGCCGGAACTTGCGGACCGGATCGTCAGCAACGCGCGCGACGAGTGTAGACGCTATACGTGGGAGGCGGTAAGAAACGAGTGGCTGAATGCATATGGGGCCTCACGTTAATCAAATGTCGCAGCCTGCTGACTCACCCGATCTCTCAGTCGTAATCTGTACATACAATCGCGCCGCGCTATTACGTTTGGCGTTAGAGACGCTGCTGCGACAACAACCTACTGGTCTAAGGTATGAAGTCGTTGTTGTCGACAACAATTCCACCCCCGAAACCCGCGCAGTAGTCGATGAACTGGCGCAATCCAACTCAAATTTGAGATACGTTCGCGAAACGCGTCAAGGCAATGCCTACGCACGAAATACAGGCGTGGCTCAAGCGCGGGCGCCGATTGTAGCTTTCCTCGATGATGACGTTACTGTTTGTGACAACTGGTTGGAAATTATCCTGCCTGCCTTCAGTGAGACGAATGCGGATTTCGTTGGTGGAAAAGTACTTCCACGTTGGGAAGAGCCACCTCCGTCATGGCTGAATAGTGCCAACTGGGCGCCCATCGCCGCGCTCGATTATGGCGACTCCCCTTTCGCAATCACGTCTGAAAATCCGCTGTGTCTGCTTACCGCGAACATAGCTTTTAAGAAGGATCTGTTTAGCAAGCATGGAGAGTTCTCTGCCGCAGTGCAACGTAGGGGCGATAGCATTGGCTCCCTGGAGGATCACGAATTCCTGACCCGATTGTTGCGCGCGGGCGTGACAGGTGCATACGTGCCTGAGTTGATTGTGGATGCTTATGTCGGCAGCGAGCGAATGACAAAGGCGTATCATCGTCGTTGGCACACCGGACACGGACACTTCTACGCGATAATGAATGATCCGGAATGGGAGCGTTCGAGTTACCGACTCTTGGGTGTGCCCGGACATTTGTATAAAGAGACCGCGCGGAATGCGCTCGCTTGGTTCTCACGAATGCTCACAGGAAAAACCGATGAGGCCTTCATACACGAATGCCGTCTGCGGTTCTTTCGCGGTTTTTTTCGTCAGCGACAGCGACCTGGTCCTTGATCAACTTGCGCCGCAATTTAAACATTGCGGTTTAGTTGTAATTAACCTCAGATTAGTGCAACCGTATTTACAGCGTAGTCCTGGACGTGTAAGGTTGCCCGCGTCTAACCCACGGCGTATGGGCGCTACCTACTTCAAATTATGAAGGACCCTTTTCGATTGATAGTTGATCGAAGTTAATAACCCAGAAAATTTAAGAAGAGTGAGACCCCAGAGAGTTGTAGTTTGAGTAACAACTCGCCATCTTCGGTATACCAATCATAGGTGTGCGTTAGTAGAAGTGCGGCCAATGATCTTAAGACGTTTGTTTCGAATATCCCTCGTTCTGTTAATTCTGATTTCCTGGAGCCAGCTGTCCAGTGCAAGCACGCCGCTTAGAGTACTAAGTTGGAATATACAATTCGGCCAGGGTACTGATGGCGTGACTGATTTTAATCGGATCGCCACTTGGTTGGCACGCATGAATCCTGATCTGATTGCGCTTTGCGAAATGCCGCCTGACAAGGTGGCAACACTAACGAGCTTTTTGGTGCAAAAGACTGGCCGCAACTGGAATTCTTTCTTTGTGCCCAAGGCGCCGGGAATAGCGGAAGGCAATCTGATCCTATCCCCGTATTCGTTCAAAGGGACGAGCTCATTCTTTCTCAGCTATCAACGATCAATCGCGCAGGCCACGATCACCGTTGGTGGTCGAGACATTAATTTCTTTGCTACTCATTTAGACGCTACGTCGTCGTCTTTGCGACTTACGGAAGCCCAACAGCTCGTTAGTTGGACCTCCGGTTTTGCCGCTCCGCGAATAGTTGCTGGTGATATGAACGCGGGCAACGATACGGCGGAGGTGCTTTACTTGTTGAATGCATATCGAGACAGTTGGGTAGATGCATTAAATCTGGGTTCAGCGCTCGCGTATCCGGACAATCCTGTGTGGCTTAACACTCGAACACGTCGCTGGCGAATTGACTTCGTTTTGTATTCTTCCGATCTGACGAGTCTTGCGGTTCGCAGTAGCAACATTCCCGATACCCGGGATCTGAGCAACACACATGTCGTGACTTTGCTCGGCACTTCGGACGATAAGGGAGTTAGACCATCAGACCATAATCTTGTAGTCACGAACTTTGATGTTGGGTCCAGTGGTCCAACACCGACACCAACAGCAACACCAACACCGACACCAACAGCAACACCGACGCCAACACCAACACCGACGCCAACAGCAACACCAACACCGACGCCAACTCCGAGCCCGGTCACGGTACCGGTCTTGATGACCCAGGACAGCACTGACAGGGCTATTGCACTCCATTCGACTTTGTTTACCGTTCAGCCGTTTCAGGTCAGGTCTCCGTTGAATTTCGGTTCTGATCTTCGGACACGGATCCTGCTATTTGCGACAAAGCTGAATTTTTTACCCGGCGAAACCAAGGCGGCGGTCAGTGTCGAGGGAACGGATTCGCGTGGCGTCAGTTACGACCTGACGGTTGAGGATGTAGTTAAGGTGCCTGATTATTCGTCGATCACCGCCGTAACCATTATTTTGCCTGACGATCCATCACTTAACGGTGATGTGTCAATCCGGCTGGGCATACATGGTGTTCTTAGCAATACAGTGCGGGTCGGGATAAGGGCTCCGTAACGAATTATGATGTTCGTGTTACAAAATCGTTAAAAACTTCATTGATTTTTGACAGTATTTTTTCGGGTGTGCTATCTTGAGGTCGGTACTGCGGGGTGGTTAAGGTTCCGAACCGAACCCTAATCGCTCAAGTACGCGGCCACGATTAGAACAATGCACCACCAGTTCTAATCTCTTAGATCCTCAAAGGATCGAAAACACTAAAACTTTAATGCTTCTGCGGTCCTGCCCGTTTGAGTAGTCTTCGGGAGACGCTGCCGCCTCGGATTGTGCCTCTGTGTGTTTTCTTCAACCAGGAAGAAATGCGCAGGAAACAACAATCATTAACGTCCAAACGTGTGACAGGCCTTGTCGATTCTGACTGCCTATTCTTTCTCAGTCTTAGCGACCGTGCGGCGAGAGTTTAGCGGCAGAAGCTTTTCTGTCGTTGTCTTGAGTTCCCACCTGACTTCCCCCGACTCGTTTCCCGCCCGACTTCTACTAACGTCAAAGGAGAGTTTGTAAAATGACCGTTAGACCATATTTTCTGGTTTATGCATTCATTTCAGTGATTCTAATTCTTACTTGCTTTCGTGATTCTTCTGCTCAGGAAACAGTGCTCTACGCATCTCAGCCTGCCCTGAGGGTTGGTAACTGGTCAACAGTTTCCGATTCTACTGCCGCGGGTGGTGCCCGTTTGGTAAATCCTGATGCTGGACTTGCAAAAATAGTCACGGCGTCCGCATCTCCATCAAGCTATGTGGAATTCACGTTTCCCGCGTCGGCCGGTATACCTTATCGAATCTGGATTCGTGGCAAGGCACAGAACAATTCGCCTTACAACGATTCAGTTTTTGTTCAATTTACGAGTACTGTCACAACCAGTGGCGGCTCGATTTATCGAATTGGTACCAGTTCGGCTGCTGAAATTAATCTTGAAGACTGTATGGGCTGTGGACTGCAAGGCTGGGGCTGGCAGGACAATGGGTGGGGTGCACTTGGACCGCAGCTGTTTTTCCAAGCCACGGGCACGCAAAGGCTGCGCATACAACCCCGTGAAGACGGTTTGTCGATAGATCAGATTGTGATCTCACCGTCGAAATATCTTTTTAACTCGCCGGGAGCGCTGAAAAACGACACCGTGATCCTGGCGGCATCGAGTGGCGCCACACCGACACCAACGCCTACTCCAACTCCAACTCCGATTCCCACACCAACTCCATCGCCGACGTCATCATCTCCTGACATAGTTATTTGGGCGGCAAATGTGCCGTCGACAGGGATTAGAGGTAACTGGGTGAAGGAGAGCAATTCTTCGGCCGCGGGTCAAATTGCTTTACGAAACCCTGATCGCGGAGCGGCTAAGCTCGCGACGGCGCTCGCAACTCCAGTCGACTATTTCGATGTCAGCTTTTATGCAGAGGCAGGCAAGTCCTACCGGCTCTGGTTGCGCGGTCGGGCTGATAACGATTACTGGGGCAACGATTCGGTCTTCATACAATTCTCTGGCAGTCTTAATACTCTTGGACAAGCGGCCTATAGAATAGGAACCACCAGTGCGCTCGAGGATAATCTGGAGGATTGTTCCGGCTGCGGGTTGCAGGGCTGGGGCTGGCAAGATGATGGTTGGGGAATTAACGTGCTGGGGCCGACCATCTCCTTCCAAACCACGGGCACACAAACACTTCGTATCCAAACGCGTGAGGACGGTATTTCAATAGATCAGATCGTGCTTTCGTCCTACGGGTTCCTTTTCTCGTCACCTGGTTCTCTCAAGAACGACAATACAATTCTTCAGAGCACCATACAGACGCCACCAAGCAACCAACCACCACAAGTGAATATTTCCGCAAACCCAACCTCCGGCACTAGCCCGTTATTTGTGAACTTTGCCTCAAAGGCCAGCGATCCGGACGGATTCATCGCCTCCTACTCATGGACCTTTGGCGACGGAAATACTTCGTCGGGGGTTAATCCGACCAATACTTATCAGTCGGCAGGTTCGTATACAGCCAGGCTAACCGTTACTGATAATGCTGGAGCGACTGCAAGTGCCACCATTCCGATAACCGTTAGTTCGCCGCAAACAACCGGGACGTTACGTGTTCTCAGTTGGAACATTCAGTTTGGAAAAGGTACCGACAATCTGACTAATTGGGATCGGACGGCCACCTGGATTGCAAACATTAACCCGGACATCGTGGCTCTGTGTGAGATGCCTCCGGATTCGATTTCAACCCTGGTCGCGCTCCTAAATCAGAAGACGGGCCGCACGTGGTCTTCGCATTGGGTCGCAAAGTATCCAGGTTGCCCTGAGGGAAATCTTATCCTGACGAAATACAGCATCGTCAGCACTAACTTGCTTTACATGTCCGGCTTACGTTCGGTGGCCCAGGCAACCATCAATGTCAGTGGTCGAACGATTAATTTCTTTGCCACTCACCTTGATCCAGATTCTTCCACAACCCGTTACAACCAGGTCGGAGAACTCATGAACTTTGCTTCCAATTTCTCCGAGTCTCGCATCGTGACAGGAGACTTCAATGCTGGTCCTGACACATCTGAATCCATTCGGATGACGAGTGGTTACTACGACAACTGGATGCGCGCAATGAACGCCGGAGCCGCAGTGGCCTATCCTGACAATCCCGTTGCAACGCAGACACGGACACGCCGTGGCAGAATTGATTACGTTTTTTCTTCAGTCAATTCACCAACCTTGACACTTCAGGGAACTCAGATTCCGGACACGCGTAACCTGAGCCAGACAAACGTGGTGATATTTCTTGGAACAACAGATGACAAGGGAGTGAGACCCTCGGATCACAATCCGATGATTGCGAACTTCCAACTCAAGTAGGAACCTGAGACTACAAATAGATGTAGGTCCTATAAGTCGTCAGGCTTATAGGACCTATTTTTATGGTCGCGCAGCTTTGAAGTTATCGAAGGCGACTGTGCCAGGATTATTAGTCTCGATCTTCCACGTCCCACCCTTCAATTCAAACATGACGGAACTGAGTGGTACAGCCGCGGTATTCCATGCTTGTGCCAAGAGTTGAACCCAGGTTCCGGGCGCTGATCCGTTCGCTGGAGCAACCTCAAACACAACTTGTCCAGTGACCGAGTCGTGACGGATGCGCCAGAAGGCGTGGTTGACGGGGTTATAAGCCACAATCAACTGGGTCTGTTTGACGCCTCCCAGTTTGCTCTGCACGATGAGATTGCCCGACTCAACGTACATCCGATAGCAATTGTCTACGTTCAGCCCGATCGTGAAGAACGCATCGGCGGCTGTATTTGCTGCGGGCGCCTGTGTAACCTGGACGTACGCATAGCCTCCAACGAAGTTGAACGAGCCTGCCGACTTGATACCATTGTAGTGTGAACCGTCGATGTTCTGTTTGAGTGGTCCAACCTGGAACGTCGTCGTCTCATGTAATGCAACTGTCGCATCAGTGAAACCACTGAAGAGGTTATTCCCGATCCACTTGGAACCATCAATCGCACTGTCGTTGAAGTCATCGGACACCAGCACTGTTTCGCCGCCCTGCGGTGACGTGAAAGTGAAGCCGTTCGTCAATGTTCCGGTTTGTGCGTCCGGATTTGTGACCACGACGTTGACCGTGCCCGCGGCATGAGCCGGTGTCGTAGCGTTAATGGTGGTGCTGTTAACTACACTCGCATTCGTTGCGGCTGTTCCACCGATCTTTACCGTCGCGCCAGAAACAAATGCGCTCCCGTTGATCGTGACTGAAGTGCCGCCCGCGGTAGTTCCGGAGTTTGGTGTGATGTTGCTGACAGTTGGTGCCGGCGCGGCAGCATACACATAACCGTTTGTCAGTGTTCCTGATTGCCCGCCTGGATTCGTTACCACGATGTTGACCGGTCCACTCGCGTGAGCCGGTGCCACCGCGTTGATGGTCGTGCTACCGATGACAGTGGCAGAAGCGCTGATACCGCCAAACGTGACCGTTGCCCCACTCCCGAAACCGCTACCGGAGATCGTCACTGGAGTACCACCCGCAACTGGGCCCGAACTCGGCGTGACCGTCGCGACGTTAGGCGCGGTATTGGGAGTTACACCAAAAAACTCAGACATGTTCTGCGCGCTCGCAGCAGCGCCCGGAAAACTAGTTAGCCCCAGACCCTCCGCCATCAGTCGCAGTGTATTCTGATGCTGAAGCAGCGTACTCGAGTCGAAATTCTGTATTGCTTTACTGCTGATCACTACTGTGGCGACATGGCCGCCACCATTCTGAGTATCAGTATCTACAGATTCATCAAACGTGATAATGAGCAATCCGCCTTGCCGGAAAGCTGCACTTGCAATCAGCGGATCGATGTTGGTCTTTAACCAGCCATCAGCTGCCGCCAGTTTGTCCGCATTGGTGCAGTTCGGAATGTTCGCAGGACAGTCATGCGCATTGTTCTGCTGGTTCGGAATGATGAACGAATAGTTCGGCAGCTGATTGTTCGCCAGGTCCGTAGTGAATTGAGTAAACGGCACGAGATTGTTTTTCTGTGCCTGAGTGTTCAAAACGTCGGTGATGTAAGCGAACGGGTTGTGCCGCTTCACATATGGATACTGATCTGCACCCGTGTATCCGATTGATGGCAGACTCTGTGCGTACGATTTCCACGTTTTACCCGAAGAGTTGAGCTGTCGAACGATGTTGTCGACGCTCACGGTTCCGGCAAAGTTGCTGTCGTTGGTGATCTGCTGACCAGTCGTCAACCAGAAATAGTCGCCAATCGACGGGTGTGTATTGCCGAAATAATTAACGGCGAGACCATAACGATTAGCCAGTGTGTTCAGGTAAGGCATCGAGGCGCTTCCGATCACGCTCTCAAAACTCTGATTTTCCGCCACGACGACAAAGACACGATCGAATGGAGGCACAGGCCCCTGCGGTGCGGAGTACGTAAACGCACTGTTCTTCGTGCCGCTCTGTGCGTCCGTGTTTGTGACGGTGACGTCAACAGTTCCAGCGGTATGCGCAGGCGTTAGAGCGGTGATCGTAGTGCTGTTTACGACTGAGACGCTCGACGCCGCACTGCCGCCAATTGAGACGGTTGCGTTTGCGAGAAAGCCGGTGCCGTTGATCGTTATCGAGGTTCCACCAACGGTAGAACCTGATGTTGGATTAACACTGCTAACAACCGGCGCCGGGTTCCCTCCAGAACCACCGCTCGACTTTGGCAGGATAGTCGAATCGTTCTTCAGCGATCCCGGAGCCGAGTTTAGATAGGTCTGCGGCGATAACACGATCTGGTCGATTGATAGACCGTCTTCGCGAACCTGAATTCGCAATGTGTGGGTGCCCGTTGAGGCGAACCGAAGCAATGGACCAAGCACACCAACTCCCCAGCCGTTATCTTGCCAGCCCCAGCCCTGCTCGCCACACCCCGAACAGTCTTCAAGGTTCATTTCCGTTGCAGACGTAGTTCCGATTCGGAAAACAGGATTCCCGCCACTATCGACGCTATCGTTGAACTGGATAAAGACTGAATCGTTACCCCAGAAGTCGGCTTGGGCCTTGCCGCGAATCCACAACCGATAGTTGACCCCCGCTTGCGCATTGAAGGTCATCTCAAAATAGTTAGCCGGATTGGTTGACGCGGTAGTTATCTTGGAAACATTGGCATCGGGATTAGCAATGCGGTTGCCACCTGCCGCGCTGGCATCGGCGACCACGGACCAAGCACCCACCTTAACAGGAGCTTCTGCGGCCCATAGCACAACGTCATTGCCTGAAGGCGGAGGCGGCGCCGGCGTCGTTGCATTCGCGACGTTGCTATACGATGAAAAGCCGCCGCTGTTTAGTCCTCGAACTCGATAGAAATAAGTTTGTTGGGCGCTAACCTGAAGATCGGAGTAGGTGGTTTGGTTAGTGCCTAAGCTGGCGATCTCCGTCCAGCCAGTGGAACCGTTTGGACTACGCTCGACGCGATATCCGGTTTCCGATGTGGTGTCGCCCCAGCTCAAATCGATGCGAGTGGGCGCCACAGCAGTTGCTGTCAGCCCAGCCGGCGCTTGAGGCGCCGTTTCCGATCCGGCAGTCACAAAACTCCAGGTTGGACCACTAGCGCTGATATTGGCCATCGTCTTGCCGACAACGCGCCAGTAATAGGTTGTACCCTGCGACAACGTGATCGGGAGGGTGATCGATTCGGTGACGCCGTCGTCAACCGAGCCAGTATTGAGACGTGGCTGACCAGGCTGAGCACCACTCTGATCTGTGCTCGCATCCGCGATCAACAACGGTGGATTCGGCGTCGTGCCGAGATAAATGTCGTACTTGTGAGCCCAGCGCCCACCCTCCCAGTGCAGCGTCATCGTGGTCGGTTGGGCCACGGCGCCGTTTGCCGGTGTCGAATAAGCCGGCTGGTCTGGTGCAAGCGGGACAAATGGTTGATTCTCACTAGTCGAATTCCATTTTCGTTCAAACTGATCTACGAACCAGTTGAAGAAGTACGGCTTGAGCGTAAAATAGTTGTGTTCCTGCTGCGAATTTGACGATGGACCGGTCCAGTTTGACGAACCAAATATCGTCATGCCTTTACCGTAAAGAATTACCGACTTCTGATGATTCAGACCGAGGTGTTTGCGCATCTTGATCTGCACACCCGCCATGTACATGCGATCGATGTTCCATGAGTCCCATTGCCGAGCCGGATTGCGATACTCGTCGGGCTCGTGAATCAGGCGCACAGGTACACCGCGATTAACAGCGGCGATGGTAGTATCGGTATACCGTTGATTGGTAATCCGGTACATGATGATGTCGATCTTTTGGCTTTCCTGATTAAAGTTCTGCTCGGTGCGATTATAGAAATCCTGGCTGCCGTCGCTACTGGGCGGAAAATTCAGTTCGGGATTAATTGGAAAGGTCGGATAGTTGCGAGTTAGTGGTCCATTGATATTACCAAAGTCGGAATAATTGACCTGGTCGGTCCAAAGGTCGTCAAATTTTGTCTTAAAGCTCTGAAGCAACGAGACGTCACTCGTAAAATAGATCGCCTCATCGATATAGTTGGAGTTAGGTGCAGTCGGCACGAAAAAGTTCGATGAATAGTTGGCGCCACTCATCTCCAGTTGGTTCTGACCCAGGAAGAGCATCATTTTCCAGTGCAGAATGCCGCCGCCAATCTTGTACCGCATCGGGATGCCAGCGGCTTTCATCTGATCCAGAATCTGCTGATTGCCCGCGTAGGTGGGATTCGCTCTCGGATCGACCAGTATGCGTACAGGAACGCCAGCCTGAAATCGAGCTATGATCTTGTTGGAGATGGAGGTGTCCTGCATGAACCAGAAGGCGACGTCAATCCCAACTGTCTCGTGATCGATCAAGCTCCACAAAGGATTGCGACAGTCTTCATATGCTGTGTCGCAGAGACGATCTTGAGCTTGGGCACCGGTTGAGAGGATTGAAAGGAGAGTGAGTACAATTACAACGGGAATGGTTGTTCTGCGCATGGAATTAGAACGCCGAGCCAATCGGTTTCGTGTTTGAGAAATTGGGAAGACCGCCTGTCCGTGATTGGCTATTGAAGATCGGAAGACGAAATCCGGACCCAATATTTAATCGACATTTATATCGATCTGATTATTGCTAATAGTAACGCGAAAAGCTGCTGACTTTCGGCTCACCTGTCTAGTTTTAATACTTCTTTATCGGAATATGTTTCGTGAGATGCAAAATGCAGGCCAACCGATCACCACTTAGGTGTATAAGATTGGTTCCGGATTTTAGACATTTGGTTATCCAGATTATGAAATACGTTCTGAGTTCTGGAATATGATCTGAATTACAGACGGCCGGCACGAGAGCGAGCATGAAATTTTCTGTAGTTATTGCCACTTACAATCGAGCTGATGAATTGCCTAAGACTCTCGATAGCCTGAGTCAGCTTGAGACGACCGGTCCCTGGGAAGTGGTTATCGTGGACAATAATTCCTCCGATAATACGAAAGAGGTGGTGTTAGAACGAGTCAGTACATTCCCGGTGCCGCTGCACTACATCTTTGAGGGAGAGCAAGGGCGCTCTGCTGCACTGAACGCAGGAATTCGCGCCGCGAAGGGCGAGATTATTGCAATCACCGACGATGACGTGAGGGTCGAATCGAACTGGCTCATTAATGCTGAGCAGGCTCTGGAACGACTGCAATGTGATTACCTTGGAGGCAAGGCATTGCCAATCTGGATGGGGAAATTGCCCAAGTGGATGCCGAACCGCGGTGGCAAGCATTGGGGAGTAATCGCTTTGCTCGACTACGGTCCTAAACCGGTCGAATTCGGTGAGCAGAATGTACCGCTGGGAGTAAACACGGTGTTTCGGCGTGAGTGCTTTGATCGCGCAGGCTTATGGGACAACAGCATCGGACGCAAAGCAGGAACCTTGTTGGGCCAGGAAGTTCGAGAATGGTCACAACGAGCTCGGGCGGCAGGTCTGCGAGGATTCTATTCACCGGACCTTGTCGTCCATCATGTAATCCCTGCAGATCGACTAACGAAGAAATACTTTCGTAGATGGTTTTACTGGCACGGTATTAGTCGTGCGATTCTTTATCAAAATAAACGTCTGGATATGGAATCGCCTGAGAGCACCGCTCTCGATTTTTCGAAAGTCCCGCATCTCTTTGGAGTGCCCAGATATCTCTATCGGACATGTGCACTGAAATTCTTTTCGATTTGGGGAGCGCTAATTCGTGGAGATGCGATTGCCCGTTTCGAAAGTGAACTTTGGATCTGGTTCTTTGCGGGTATAGTAAGGCAACGCTGGAAAGCTCGGCAGTTAAACTAACCGTCTTCGGAAGGCCATACCTATCTAATCGTGTCACAGCCCGCACCACTATCAACTGCACCTGCCAGCCAATTCAAGCTCATCTTTCAAAATGTGACCGTGAACTACGTGGTCATTGTCACCGAGCTTTTGATTGGGCTGTTCATGCTGCCCTTCAACGTTGCGCATCTCGGGCAGTCAGCCTATGGACTATGGATACTGATCGCTTCAGTAACGATCTATTTTTCAATGTTGGATTTGGGCTATGGAGTGGCTCAGGTCAGATTCGCCGCGAAGTATCGGGCTCAAGGTGACACCACCGCAATCAACGAGATTGCGAGCACGATGTTTTGCGTGTTCAGCGGAGTTGGACTGATCACGATCGGTTTCGCAGTATTGATCTCACTTAATCTGGCAAGGTTTTTTCCGCTCTCAGCAGCACAAGTCAGGACTGGACAGATCATCCTACTTTTTCTGAGTAGCTATGTTGCACTCGGATTTCCAGTGAGCGTGTTTGGCGGCATTGTCAATGGTTTCCAGCGACAGTACATGAATGGGGCCGTTGCTTTTATTACGGCACTCCTGGTTGCCTTGGTTAACGTGATTGTGCTGCTCTCCGGTTACGGCCTGGCCGAACTGGTGGCAGCAACAACGGGAATACGTATCCTCAGCTATGTAGCGTATACGCTCAACGCCTATCGAGTATTTCCGGCTTTGCGGATCCGTTTGAAGTATTTCAAACGCGAACGTCTCCGTGAGATTACCGGCTTTAGCATCTTCATCCTGATTATCGATCTTGCTAATAAGTTGAACTATTCGACAGATGCCATCGTGGTCGGTGCGTTTATGGGAACAAGTGCAGTCGCCATCTGGGCCGTCGCGCAGCGATTGATTGAGATCGTCCAACGAATCACAGATCAGCTCAACGCTGCGTTATTTCCGGTTGTAGTTGACAACTCGACTGTGCAACGGGTCGATCGACTGCAGAAGATTCTGATTCAGGGGACACGTTTATCCTTGGGTATGGTCGTGCCTCTGGCAACTGTGCTTGGGTTGCTGGCCCAACCACTGGTGATGGTTTGGGTTGGTCCCCAGTTTTCAGGAAGCGTGCACGTGATTTACATTCTGAGCATGGTGGTCGCGCTGCGAGTAGGAAATGCTACGTCGGCAGTAATCCTCAAGGGTTCCGATCTGCACCGGTTTCTGGCTTTCTCGAATCTCAGCATGGCGATAGGAAACCTGGTTCTGAGTGTGGTGCTGGTACGATTTTATGGTTTGGTTGGCGTGGCGTTGGGGACATTGATACCAATGGTAGTAACCGCAGTTTTTTTGGTGTTCCCGGCTGCTTGCCGCAGAGTTGAATTGCCGGTTTGGAAGGTTACTTGGAAAGCTGTTTGGCCCGCCGTTTGGCCCGCGATCGTCATGGGTGGTTTCTTGATACTGAGGCGAAGCAGCCTCCAAGGTCACAGTTCCTGGTGGAATATCATTGGGCACGCGATGGTGGCAGCGGGAATCTACGCAGCGCTCTTTTTGCTTGCGATGGATCGAAACGAGCGAGATTGGTACTTTAATAAGCTGAAGGAAATCTTTAAGCGAGCTTCGGTTCCCAGCGCCAACACCGACCTCAGCACTTTGTCATGAAAGCAATCATATTAGCGGCAGGTAAAGGCACGCGGCTTGACGGCAAAGCAGTGAAGCCAAAGTGTTTGTTGGAGATCGGTGGTTCGACTCTACTTAAAAGGCAAATCGACGCACTGCGCGAAGCCAACATCAAGCGCGTTGTTATCGTCGTTGGTTTTGGTGCCGACAGCATACGAAATGAGTGCGGCGGCGATATCACCTTTGTTGAGAATATTCATTTTGCAGAGACGAGTAGTCTCTATTCGCTCTGGCTCGCGCGAGAACATTTAGTGGATGGATTTGTGGTGCTGAATTCCGATGTCCTATTCCATTCAGCGATGTTGGCCAAACTGCTCAAGTCCTCGCGGGACGACGCCCTGCTGATTTCCAATAACGACAAGGAAAGCAATCCGATGGGCGATGAGGAAATGAAGGTGAAGGTAAAAGAAGAGTTAGTCGTGGACATCTCCAAGGATCTCGATCCGAATGAAGCCGATGGAGAAAATGTCGGTATTGTGAAGTTCGGACCGCAAGGAGCGAAAGCGCTGGTTCGTTATATGGATGGGTTGATCTCGACGGGCGCAGTGAAAGACTGGGCGCCGCGTGCGTTTCTCGAGTTTGCTCGCAACCATCCTTTGCACGCATTGAGCACCGATGGCTTACCGTGGATTGAGATCGACTTCCCCGAAGATTATGAACGGGCGGTGACGGAAATCTATCCTCGAATTGCATCGCAAAGAATTCAAGACCAGAGAAATGCTCTCCTCGTAAGCAAGGATGCAAAAGAAGGGAATCAAGGGTAGTGTCCTAATCTGAACTTTCTTTGTGCGGACCTTTGCAGTTTCTGTGGTGTAGGTTTTTACGGTACTTTGCCACCCCAGAGGCACAAAGAGTTGCACAGAGTTTGCACACTAAGACCTCGATGAACCTGAAGCACGTCATCAATTCAGCCCGCGGATTCGATAAACAGTGGCAACGCTGGCGTTCCCCGGAACGAAGACGATTACTCGTGAACGCCCGAACTGCCATGAACTATGCGACGATAGCCCCGATTGTCGAACGCTTGCAGCCTGATGAACGATTCGAATGTTACTTCACCTCAAGCGAGAGTCCGGATCAAACCTCATCGATCTATACCGAAGCGCGGCCGCCTTTCAAATTCATCACACCTTTACAAGCTTCGCTGATGCAATTTGATGTTTACCTCGCGGCTGATTTTCTCTGGATGAAATTGCCACGTGGGGCGCGGCGCGTGCAGACGTTTCATGGCGTCGCGGGAAAGTATCGAACGGTCTATGATTCTCCTTCAGAAAACATGCGGAGCTGGGACCGTTTGTTCTTTATTAACGAGCGCCGACTGCGTCACTTCATCGCCTGCGGTGCGATTGACGAAGGCAGTTCCGCCGCTCGGCTGGTGGGCATGCCAAAGCTCGACTGCCTCGTCGATGGTTCTTTGAGACGAAACGACCTTCTGACAACGCTCGGAATTGATCCTATCCGACGGACGGTTCTATACGCGCCGACCTGGTCTGCGCATTCTTCAGTGGTCACCATGGGAGAGCAGTTGGTCCAGCGGCTTGGCGAAGCTGGTTATGCACTCATCGTTAAATTGCACGATCGCTCGCGAGACTTACAGTACGTGAATTCTGGGGGTGTCGATTGGGGAGCCCGGCTCGAGCCGTTGTTGCAAAAGTTTGGTGGCGTACTGGCAACGGGGAACAATTCGTCTCGATATTTGCCCGCAGCTGACATTATGATTACCGATCATAGCTCGGTCGGATTTGAGTACCTGTTGTTGGACCGTCCGCTGGTTCGCATACACGTGCCGGAGTTGATTAGCAACACAGACATTGAACCGACCTATGTCGATCTGCTCGCCAGTGCTTCGTCGAGTGTCGATAATATTGATGACGTCCTTGCGGCTGTGGATCGAGCGTTTGCTGATCCCTTAGAGAATTCCGCGTCGCGCAGAACGGTGGCGAATGAAATGTTTTATAAGCCAGGTACGGCGACTGACCGTGCGGTCAAAGAGTTATACGACTTGATGGAACTCTAGCTATGAAGCTGCAGAAACTCAAAAACGCTAGCCTCCATGAGCTGCGGGTACGAGCCCTCCAGCAAGTTTCCGCATTCAGCGAACGACGCGGCTGGTCTACCCTTGCAAAATTGCCGAATAAAAATGTCTTTACCTCATCGATCAGCGACCTGCTTGAACATTTCCGATCGAGATCAACTCCAACTTTCTTCGGCAGTTTCCAATCGCCCGAAAAGACGGCGAGTGCCTTTAAGTCGCATTGGCCTCAGAGCGCGCAAAAGTTGATCGACAAAGCCGATCGCATCATTGCCGGCAAATTCGATCTGCTTGGGTTCAAAGATCTCAGTTTTGGTAATCCAATCGATTGGCATTTCGAACCCGTCAGCGGCAAACGCATCCCGCTGCGGCACTGGAGCAAGCTCGACTATCTCGACGTCGAAATCGCGGGCGACAAAAAGATCATCTGGGAATTGAATCGCCACCAGTATTTCCAGACTCTGGGCCAGGCTTACTGGTTAACGGGCGACGAACGTTGCGCACGAGTCTTTGTGGCGCATCTCGAAGCATGGATGGATGCAAATCCACCCAAGGTCGGCATTAATTGGGCGAGCAGTCTGGAAGTGGCCTTTCGCTCAATCTCGTGGATCTGGGCCTTTTACTTCTTCAAGAGTTCACCGTCAATGTCAAGGGAAGTCTTCGAACGGGCCTGGAAGTTCATGTATCTCAGTGCGCGCCATCTCGAGTCGTATCTATCGACTTACTTCAGTCCAAACACCCATCTGACGGGGGAAGCTCTCGGACTCTTTTACATTGGCACGCTGATGCCCGAGTTCAAAGAGGCGCAGCGTTGGCAGGAACTGGGCAGCAGGATCCTAATCGAACAGCTTCCAATTCACGTGCAGCGTGATGGTGTCTACTTTGAACAATCAAGTTACTATCACCGTTACACTACCGATATCTATCTGCACTTCCTCATACTAGCCCGCGCGAATAATCTTCCGACGCCTCGCCAGGTTGACGAAGACCTGCTGCTGTTGCTGGATCACTTGATGTACATCACCAGGCCTGACGGCACGACGCCGTTGTTCGGGGACGATGATGGCGGACGTTTAGCCATGCTCGATGTCCGCGTTGCGAATGATTTTCGCGGCACCCTGGCGACCGGAGCAGCAGTTTTCGATCTTGGCGAACATAAGTTTGTTGCCGGTGACGCTGCAGAGGAGTTGTTGTGGCTAATGGGGCCGGCGGGATTGGACCACTTTGAGTCGATTAACGCCACGCCGCCGGCGAAGACATCCGTATCTTTCTCTCATGGCGGTTACTTTATCATGCGTGACGGCTGGTCTCGCGAGTCAAACTATCTGCTCTTCGATTGTGGACCACACGGCTCGCTAAATTGTGGACATGCTCATGCTGATGCGTTGGCAATTGATGTCGCCGCGAATGGACGGACGGTACTCGTCGATCCGGGCACTTACACTTATACAGGCTCGAAGGAACTGAGAGACTGGTTTCGGAGCTCGCATGCGCATAACACAGTAACCCTGAACGATGAATCGTCGTCCGTTCCTGGCGGTCCCTTCACCTGGAAGACAAAGGCCACCTGCGAGCTGCGCGAATGGATTACCGCAGAACGATTTGATTATGTTTCCGGTGAGCACCATGGCTTTACGAGGTTTTTGGATCCAGCGTTTTTGGAACGGAGCATTCTGTTTCTGAAGGGCGACTACTGGATCGTGCGCGACGCGCTCTCGTCTCTTGGTGACCATCAAGGTGACGTTCGGTTCCATTTCGACTTATCGGCCAAACCGCTTTTGAACGGCGCGTTGCGTGATACTGAGTCAGGATTGAGCATATGGAGTTTCGCCAGGCACGGTAAATGGATTGAGGAAGACCGTTGGATTTCGTACTGTTATGGTCAGAAGGAACGATCGAAAGCGTTTTCATTTGCTGTGCCGTTCAAAGACGGTGAC
>DATIBX010000762.1:0-3998 GCA_035457105.1 Pyrinomonadaceae bacterium | reverse complement strand
TTCCACGAATCTACGCCTCACGATCAGCGGCGGCGGTGCATCAACCAGCCAAACGTTTCCGATAAACATAGCGGCTGGTGAAGTGAAGAAAGAATATTTCTTCAGAGATAACCCGATTGTGTTTGAACCGAGGGATAATTCTTACGAAATCGCTGTGATCGCGGACGTCATCGATCCCGGATCGAGTTCCCTGCCCAAAAACGATTGCCGTCTGAAAAACGATAAGATTAGGAACCGGATTACCTGGAAGGTAGTGACCACGGAGCGAAAGTTCAGCATGCTGTGGGCCAAGGTAGGAACGTTGCTCGATATTGGAAACTATACGCCCGGCAAACACTTCGCCGCGATCACCACACTTGGCTCAGCCTATATCAGCGCCGTTTATCCCCTGGCGAATCCGGTTTCCATCAAGTCGCCCATAGACATTCCTCCTACTCTGATTACGGCCGCCAGCGATTTTTTAGTAACGGTCCTGAGTTCGTTTGGTTTGCCCGTGGATACCGTCGAACCGTTCTTGTTCCTCTTCGAGCTGAACTCAGTAGCGGCTCTCTTGCCGCAAAAGCGACTGATGGGAGTGCTGCCGAACAAGGACTGGTTCAAGCGCTTTTCGGGTTGGCGCGACGTAACCGGCTTATCGCTCGGTGAATTCGCACCGCGGGCAGTCATCTTTCTGCCTCGCTTTGAAGGCGAAAACGAGACTGGGCCTCAGATCGCTCTACCGGCGCACGAGTTGGGACACACATTTGGATTGAGTGTCGACTCGCGGCTGAAAAACGATTGGGTATGCAATGTAGACTGGCCCATCGTCGGTCATTCCGGCTGTGGTTTTGTTGGTGGTTTCGACGAATACAAACACGAAGACGACAATCTCAAGGCAGGCAATCCCGCTAACGGATACTGGGTAAAAATCGGAAACGAACCGCCCGAATTCGCTGATCTCGTGGATAAAGAGCAATGCGATTCTCACTGTTTTATGGGAGGCTCGCCGATTAATGCGTGGATTGGAAGCAATTGGGAGCAGCGGAAGCGATGGGTTGATCCCGCCGACTATAACCATCTCATCGACAAACTCGCTGTGACGAAAGACCCGGAAGTGATCTACGTATCCGGGATGATCGCCTGGAACAATCAGATCTATGTAGGTCGTTGTTTCAGACTCAGTGAAGGCGTGCCCGATCATTCGCGTCAGAACGGAATGTACTGCTTTCGCTTCGTCGACAAAAATGGAAGCACGTTGACCGAAATAGGATTACCAGTCGCCTGGAACCATGCCGAGTTTAACCGCATCATGCCGGTAACTTTCTTTGGAGTGACTCTGGAGTTTCCCACCTCGGCCACGAAACTGGAGATCTGGAATAGAGGAACCGGTACGAGGCTGGCAGATATTGATGTCAACCGAAGCGTGCCGGAAGTCCGGCTGAACCAACCAAAACAGGTGGGCCAATCAACCGTACGGTTACGCTGGACGGCGCGCGACAAGGAACAATCGAAACTCAGTTATGCGGTGATGATTAGTCCGGACGGCGAAGAGTGGTGGCCCGCGGCGCACAACGTCGCTAAAGCCGAATTTATGCTGGACACGAAGCCACTGAAACCCGGCGAATATCAGGCTGAGATCCTGGCGCTGAATTCAATCCGCGTCGGCCGCTCGAATCGCGCGGTGTTCCGAGTCGAAAAGCCCAAGCCCTAACCCGGATGATGTGCAACTGTAGGGCGGCCCTCCATGGCCGCCCCTTCTGTTGTTCTCAACCTCATATGAGTGATCCCACATACCAATTGAGAGCATAGCTTATCCCACAACACTGATAACTCCTTTAGAACAAGGTTCCACGAAGGTGGTATGCACGTTGCCATCTCTGACACCCGAGGAGAACAAAACATGAGAACAATCGGGTACAGGAACAAAATCGGGGGAGCAATCTTAGCTTTATCATTAGTGTTTGGAATTGGGATGATTGCCGCCACAACTGCACAAGCGCAGGATCGCAATGACGGTCGATGGCGTCGTGATCGAAATCGTAATGACCAGCAGGATCGAGATTGGCGACGGAATCGCAACGACGATCGTTATCGCGGCCGGCGTGATGATCGTAATGACCGCTACGATCACAATGGTCGTTACGGGAATGGTGGCTACAACAATAGTGCTCAGATTGAGCTGAACCAGGGATACCAGGCGGGCTTGAACACCGGATCTAGTGATGCTCGCCGCGGCCAAAGCTATAACCCGCAGCGTTCGCACTACTACAAGGACGCTCGCTCGCAGCAATTTAGAAATGGATTTGTGCGGGGCTATGCGGAAGGTTTTCGCCAGTATGGTGGTTACAACAACAACGGCGACTACCGCAGGAATAATGGCGGCTTCGGCAACATCCTCGGCGATATCTTCCGGCCTTAAGTCTGGCTAATCAGAAACAAGAACTAATGGCAAATGCCGCGATTGCTCGTCGCGGCATTTCTTTTGGTCACGCGGACAGGCACATTCGCCGCAGTTGCTCTGAACTTCAATTAAGAACCTGCGCCAATCGATTCATTACGCCGAAGGCGTTCGCGAATTTTAGCCCAGGGTTGGGAGCGCAGCGACAACCCTGGGTAAAGAATCAAAAATTAGATTGAAACCCTGAAAGGGTTCGGCGGCCGGCAAACCCTTTCAGGGTTTTCAATAATTATCATTGGTTGACCCAAGGTTGTCGCTGCGCTCCAACCTTGGGCTAACATCAGCCAACGCCTTCGGCGTTTCAAACCGAATCAGTACTGGTCTCACAATTCCATTAAATTTACTCTCGTGCTATTTTCCTTTGACGGGATACTTCTTAAAAACTTTGGCGATGCCTTTATTGATCGGCTTCGAAACGGTCTTGGCATCGGCCTGCAAATCAGCGCTGGGAGCCCGTTGTAACACCTCGTTTATTGTGCCGCGAAAAACTACCCGGTCCGTCTTACGATCAAACAGATCGATTACCAGCGTCCCCGTCGTAACATCCCACATGGCCATCGCCGCGCTACCAACCATTCCGCTGTAGGCGGGATTTACTACATGATAAAAAGGAACATTGGCGACCTGGAGATTAGGACCAGTCGCTGCGAGATAAACAACGCGCAGATCGGGATCGGTATCTACCTTCGTGAGTCCTCTGGCGGTGAGTTCGCGTTCTATCGCTGCGACGATCAACTGGTTCACATACGGATTCCGCGCGCCGGCTTTATCAAACGCAAAGGTCTTGTAGTTTGAGAAATCGACGTTCTTGTCGTGAGCTGCCGATGTCTTTTGTGCCTGGACCACCGTGCAGAAAAGGGCGCCCACTAGAACGATAACGGCTGCCACAGTTGTTGAACCAATTAGTCGACTAAGTTTCATGAGAACCTCTTTCCGGAACAACGGACTCCACCGAGTTTAAGAACATATCCGCATGCGACCCTTCGATGAACTGTCAATTCATACAGTCCTCAAATAAAATGGTGCATTATTAATAAAAGGAGATAGACCGATGTCAGCAACTGAACCAAAACCGGAAATGCCGATACCCGCACAGCCGCAAAAAGAACATAATTGGTTGCAAAAGCTCGTTGGAGAATGGACTTACGAGCACGAAGCGACGATGGGTCCGGACAAACCCGCAGAGGTCGTCCGTGGCACTGAGAATGTACGTTCGCTCGGTGGACTCTGGACGTTGGGTGAGGGACAAGGTGAGATGCCGGGAGGAGGTTGCGCCACAACCTTGATGACTCTCGGCTATGACCCGGAGAAAAAGCGTTTTGTGGGAACCTTCATCGCATCGATGATGACCAATCTTTGGTTGTATGAAGGCGAACTTGATAACGACGAAAAGGTGCTAACGCTTAACGCTGAGGGGCCGGATTTTACACAACCGGGAAAGACGGCGAAGTATCAGGACGTGATTGAGTTCAAGAGCGACGATCACCGGGTACTGACCTCTCGCGTTCTGGGTGACGATGGTCAATGGCACGAGTTTATGACGGCGGATTATCACCGGAAG
>DATIBX010000761.1:0-12986 GCA_035457105.1 Pyrinomonadaceae bacterium | reverse complement strand
TTTTCAGATGGCCAAACGCAAGATGAATGCGGATCTTCCATCAGCTTTTTTCAATTGGTTGCTGGTGACCGGCGTGTTCGGAATTTTATTTCTGGGCTCACAGATCGTGGCGTGGAAACAGCTTGCGGCCCAGGGCATTTTTCTTACGAGTAATCCACATAGTTCATTCTTTTATTTGTTAACTGCCACGCACGCTGTGCACATAATTTGTGGTCTCCTTGCGCTCGCCTTTCTCTTAGTACGTTCGCAAGGTAAAAGCGTCATATCTGAAAGACGGCGCGCCGCAACTGAGGCAGTATCGATTTACTGGCATTTTATGGACGCTCTTTGGATCTACCTATTCCTACTCCTATTCCTTTGGAGGTGACAGGGTGAGCACTGAAGCACGTGCGGAACGTTTTCCGGCCGTAGATTGGGATGGCGGCGCCTTTCCCTATCGAGTAGGTCATCGCAAGTTGGGGATGTGGTTGTTTATCATTTCCGACTCGCTGACATTCTCGGCGCTGCTGATTGGCTATAGTTATTTGCGCGCGTCGAATAACTGGCCCACGCCGTTTCCTTTCTATCCCAGCATTGTCTTCTCATCGGTGATGACTTTCTGTCTTCTCTCGTCGAGCTTGACCATGGTGTTTGGAGTGTCGGCTTCGAGTCGAGGCGACAAAGCAGGTGCGCGAAAATGGATTCTCGCAACCATCTTCTTCGGCCTCGCGTTTATCGTTCTCCACTTGATCGAGTGGAATCACCTGATTCATGAAGGACTCCGGCCATTCTTCTTGCCTGAGCACTGGGTGAAAGTTTTTACGCTCGCTGATGGCACCCCACCGACGCCACTGTTTGGCGCCACTTTCTTTGCCATTACCGGTCTCCACATGTTTCACGTCGCTACGGGTGCGCTCTATCTAGCAATAGTCGCTCTTCGAGTGAATAAGCTGAAACATGAGGATATCGAGATTAGCGGTCTCTACTGGCACTTTGTAGATCTGGTCTGGATGTTTGTGTTCCCACTCATCTACATCATGTCAGTTGACGTTGGTGGACACCTGGCCAAATAAGGAGGATCCGGAAATGAGTGCACACGCAGAAGAACATTTTGCCGGAACAAACAAATTATTCATTTCCATCTGGGGCTGGCTGGTTGCTTTGACTCTGGTCGAGATTTTCCTGGCTTACCGGCCGATGCCGATCCATTACATGTTAACCATTCTGTTGGGGCTATCGATTATCAAGGCGGCCTTGATTATCGCTTACTTCATGCACT
The DNA here is from genome assembly GCA_035457105.1 of Pyrinomonadaceae bacterium. Taxonomy (GTDB): domain Bacteria; phylum Acidobacteriota; class Blastocatellia; order Pyrinomonadales; family Pyrinomonadaceae; genus PSRF01. The sequence goes on along the minus strand of DATIBX010000761.1, from coordinate 11,728 downwards.
TGAAGTTTGAACGATTCAGCCTGATCATTACGGTGATACCGATGCTTGTTGTCTGTATCTGCTTGCTCTTTGTTTTCTTTCCGGATAGTTTTCGTTCGTCCGAGTTGAGATATAAGTTCAAGGAAGCACCGCCGGTCGCTCCGGCGCCAGCTGAGGAGCCTTAAGCTATGCGTTCCTGGCAAAAAGTATTACTTGTCATACTGGCAATTGCAGTCTTGCTCGTGTTTGCTTTACCCGCTGACGCGCAATGTTCAATGTGTCGTGCGGCTCTAGGCGGTTCGGGCAATGGTAAGTTCATTCGTAATTTCAATATTGGCGTGCTCGTGCTCTTGATTCCGCCAGTATCAATTTTCTGTACCATCTTCGTTGTGCTCCGCCGTTATCGCGGTGAACTCACTGATGGCCCTGACGGAAAAACGAGGGATTGAAATTTCCTGAGCATGCCAGACGACAATCCACTACAACTCGATGTGGAGTGGCGCACGACTCGAGGTCGATCTTGTCCTCGTTGCGGGGGTAAGATAATTCCGTCGGATAGGGCAGTTTACCAATCGACCGCCGATCCTGAGGGGGCATTTCCAGTATGGCAGTGCGAACGTTGTGGTTATGAAGAGGTAGGCGAGCGTCGCAAACCGGCTGGCAAAGCAAAGCATTAAGACTAAACTTTTGAAACTTTGATGAGTAAAGAACTCGGACTACTAAATTTTATTTGTGTTCTTGCGGTGCTTGGTTTCCTGGTGTTGATTGTAGTGACGGCTCTTACTGCTGGCGATATTCTCACTACAGACACGCTTTTTATCATGACCATTTGTTTGGTCATGGCTGTTATGTTTGCCGCCAGCCCGCTCCTTTATCTGAAATCGCAGAACAAACTGCCAATTCCTTTCATGAAGAAAACTTCGGAAGGTCCCACCGTTTCTGCTACAGGTCAAATTGCCGCCGCCTCACCGCGCACGCCGATGCTCGACGCTAAAGGCAGGGCTATGCCGGCCGACGTTAGAGCCATAATTGCCAATCTTGGTCAGAAAGAAGTCAGGCCGGAATAGGCAATCCCGTGGACGAACTTACCCGCAAAGTCTTAAAGAGCTTTTCCGTCTGGCGCAAAGATACCCTTGATCTGCATGAGCTATTTGAAGCCGGTGGCAACGATCCGGACGCTCGGACTGCTGTCTTTGATATCGTCGAACGCCTAGTCCAGGAGGGTTTACTTCAGGAAGAAGGGAATGATTTCTACTCTCTGACGGAGAAAGGGAAGGCCGCAAGCGGTTAGGTCTTTGATCCTTGATCTCCGCGTGACGAGTGTTTGACGCGGAACTTTTGAGAGTACAAAGCACTAAGGCCAAAGAACGAAGGCCAAAGACCAAAATCCAGTGGATCTACTCTCATATCTCCCGCATTTAAATGCTTGTCTTAATAGTGCCAGTGCGGTTCTGCTCTTCTCAGGCTATTTGTTCATTCGCAGACATAATGTAAAGGCCCATCGAAACTGCCAGGTTAGCGCGTTGGTGGTGTCGACATTATTTCTAATCTCTTATCTCGTCTACCACTTTAATCATGGAACGACGCGCTTTACTGGACAGGGAATCGCCCGGCCAATCTATTTCACGATTCTCACTACACATACAATACTCGCCATAGTGATTGTTCCACTTATCCTGATTACTTTCTATCGTGCTTTGCGATCTGACTTCGAAAGGCATCGACGGATTGCCCGAATCACCTTGCCGCTCTGGCTCTACGTTTCAATAACAGGAGTGATCGTGTATCTGATGCTATATCAGATCTATCCGTCCTGAATTAAATTTCGAGTTTTATGGACGAAAAGGTAGACCAATCTCAGACAACTGCGGAACAGGCCAGTAGGCGAGTTCGTGCTTCCGGTCCGATTCTAACCCTGGCGTTCCTTTTTCTGGCTGCGACCTTTTTAGCCTGGTACTTCACCTGGTTCGGCCGTGGACTGTCTGATACCGATATCACCAAATACCTCGCTGATGAAAAGAGTCCACGTCACGTTCAGCATGCGTTGTTGCAAGTACAGCAACGCATTGAACGTAACGATGCCAGCGCCAGGACCTGGTACCCGAACGTGCTGCGATTGAGTAAGAGTCCGGAAACTGAATTCCGTCTCACTGTTGCCTGGTTAATGGGATTTGATAATCACAATGAAGAATTTCACGGGGCGCTAAAAGAGCTCATTAATGATAATGAACCAATCGTCAGAAGAAATGCAGCACTCGCATTGATAAGGTTCGGAGACGCCAGTGGACGAGACGAGTTGCTTGCCGTGTTGAGACCTTATGTCGTCAAGGCCCCTTCCGGGGGACTCGTGGCGAGCACGCTTCACGACGGCGCCACCATTTCAAGAGGAGCATTGCTCGCCCGGATCGAAAACGATTCTAGGGCACCAATAGAAGTGCGTTCACCACTCCCGGGACGGATTCAGCAAATATTCAAACCAAATGGAAGTGAAGTCGGAAACGAGGAACCGCTGCTGAGTCTTAATTCAGATGAAGAGAGTGTTTGGGAATCGCTTCGCGGGCTGGCGCTGATTGGGACTCAAGATGATCTGGGGGCAATCAGACCCTTCACGACTTCAGACGATGCCTCAACCCGAGTCAGGAAACAGGCGGTAATTACAACGAACGCAATCGTCTTACGCAGTAGTAAACAGTAGGTTAAGCAGGTGGGGCTGGAGGTGCATCTGGAAGTACGATGCCGTGGACCGCTTCCCAGTCGTCGGTTGGAACCATCTCAATCGCATCCCACGGACATCCATCGAGAAAAGCTCCGTCTGGCCCTTTGCTCGTGCATTTTTGACAGCCGATGCAAAGGTAAGGATCTACTTCAATTCTGCCGAACGGTGGGTGATCCTCATCCGGCACCCAAAACATACAGGCTTCGATAGGACAGTATTCAATACACGCCGGGGAACCCGAACAACCAGTACAACAGTCAGTCGTGATGGCGAGAATACGCGGCCGTTTCTTGCGCGTAGCCTTTCCATCTCCCACCGACATCGGCCAGTACTTGTCTACGATATCGAACATCTCTGTCACCCTTTTGCCGTCGCGATTTGAGTCCGTCATTGAACCATAACATAGCTCTGCAGATTTCCTCAACTATTTGTGTCGGCGGGACTTGTGGCCCGCCGAATGCTCTGAAAGCTCATCGATTAGAATCGTAAACAGAATCAGGAAGGGGAGTGGCGAATGGAAGGAATAACGGGAGTATTTAAGTCGCGACAGGAAGCTGACCGGACAATTCAGGACCTTTTGGATCTGGGTCTCCCAAATAAACGAATCGGTCTGCTTGTGCCAGGGAGTGACCCACGACAGATTGAACGGGCAGTGCTCACTGTTGATACCGAAGAACCGGGAATGGGCAAGGCGATGGGAGCAGCAGTTGGCGGAGCCATGGGCGCAGCCGGTGGCGCAACCGTGGGGTTGGCTGCCGCGACGCTCGCAATTCCAGGAGTCGGACCAGTATTGGCCTTCGGATTACTCGGTGCCGCTCTATTGGGTGCCGGTGGCGCGGTGGCTGGCGCCAAAGTTGGTGAGACACTGGAAGAGGAGTTGGGCGAAGGGTTGCCGCACGAAGATGTCTATCTCTATGAAGATGCACTACGTCGCGGTCATACGGTGCTGATAGCTTACGCCGAAGACGGTTCTCAAGCTGATAAGGCTCGCGAGATATTTGACCGTAACGGCGCGGAGGACGAAGAGACGTTGAGGGAAAACTGGTGGCAACCAATTCGCGACAGAGAGCGAGAAAGTTACGCTGCAACCGGCAGAAACTTCGACAGCGACGAAGCAAGCTATCTTCGTGGTTTTCATGCCGCTCAACATCCTCAGAGACGCGGCAAGGTGTACTCGGAGATTGAATCGCATTTGCGAGAGTCTTATGCGGACGATGAACTTGACACAGCGTTCCAACACGGGTATGAACGCGGTCGCGCCTTTTACGTTTCGTCTGTGGGGATTCGAAGGGATTGAAGGATTTTCTCTTGAATGCTGCTGTGCTCGTATTGATCTTGGGCGGTAGCGCATTCATCACAAACTGGTTTGCGCGAACGATGTATCTTCGCTGCTCATCATGCGGCACTCTCAACGCCAAACGGCGAAGAGAGTGCCGTAGTTGTAATACCTCACTGAGGTGAGTAACTACTCGGCAGATACGACTCCAGGAGCGTCAGTCACCAATGTCCGACATGCTTTAAGCTTGTCGGTTAAGCCTCTCATACGGAGGCTTCCGACAAGCTAAAGAGTCGCTTGCAAGAATCCATTTCATTCTCTCCGAGCTTCAGCTCGGGGTCATGGCGACTGCGAGTCGAAGAACTGTTTCAACGGTTTATTAGGCGCAAGCAACAGATCGGTAGAAATTTAGCGCGGCGGAATCGCCGTGCTCAGGTGTTAATAACGAAGCTTTTGGAGTTCGAATCGATAGGCGGTGGAAATGAATAAACTGTGCGCCACCTGAAACCGTTAAAACGGTTCCCGCAAACTGATTCACTCACTTACCCCCGAGCTGAAGCTCAGGGTGAATGAGAGGGATTTTGTAAGAGGCTCTAAAGCTTGTCGGACATTTAGCCGAGACTGGGAGAGGCCTCGAATTCTTTAAAATGAACAATGATCAATGGAAAAATGACCAATGACAAATAAGACTTCGTCCGACTGGGCCACTCATGCCGAACAAACTGACTTCCGCGAAACTCCCAGCTATGCCGACACAATCGATTTTTGTCGCCGATTAGCGGAAGCTTCCACAGTTATCGAGTTTCAAAGCTTTGGCAAGAGTGGGCAGGGTCGCGATTTGCCACTCCTGATCGCGAGTGAAACCCAGGCATTCACTCCAACTGTGGCCAAAGCGGGCAAAAAAGCAATTGTTCTCATTCAGGCCTGCATTCACTCCGGGGAACCTGATGGTAAAGATGCCGGCTTTGCCTTGCTGCGGGATCTGGCGATCACCAAGACAGTGGCGGGCATACTTGAGAATGTAGTGCTGCTCTTCATTCCCATCTACAACACTGACGGTCACGAACGATCGAGCCAATACAATCGAATAAATCAGAATGGTCCAGTTTCCATGGGATGGCGTACTACCCGCACTTATCAAAATCTTAACCGTGATTACGTCAAGGCGGATACTCCTGAGACTCGAGCCTGGCATGCGCTCTGGAATAAATGGCAACCTGATTTGTTTATCGATTGTCACGTGAGCGACGGCGCAGACTATCGTTCGAACATTACTTTTCATTACGAACGGCACGCTGGCATCGATCCTGAGATCATAGAGTGGGAACGAAATGTTTTTAGCAATAGGGTGGCCCAAGCCACGGCTGACGCCGGAAATACAATCTCGTGGTATCTCGAATTTATCGATAACCGGGACCTGCCATTGGGGATGCGAGACTTTAACGGTCCACCCAGATTTTCAACCGGCTACGTCCCCTTGAGAAATAGACCAGCGATCTTAATCGAGACCCACATGCTCAAAGACTATCGCTCGAGAGTTAAGGGTACTTACGATTTTTTGCACGCGGCCCTTACAGAGGTCAATAAGGATCCGCAGCAACTGATTGACTTGGGTCAACGAGCTGACCTGCGAGCGCACACTAACCAGACTTACCCTCTGAATTTTAAACTGACAGACAGCGCTACGCCTTTCGATCTGAAAGCATTTAATTACACAACAGAGCAAAGTGAGATATCAGGTGACCTTCGGGTTATCTACGGCGACAAACCACTGGATCTCACCGTTCCAATGTATGAGACCCTGGCGACGACCGTATCAGTAGAACCACCAGTTTCCTATGTTGTTCCGGTTGAATGGAATGAAGTTATTGAGGTTTTAGAGTCACATGGCCTCAGCATGCAAAAACTCTCAAGCAACACGAGCATTCCGGTTGAGAGTTATCGTTTCCTCGACGTCGAATGGCCCAGTACGCCGTTTGAAGGTAGGCATATGCCGCGCTTCAGCGTTACCAAAACCGATGAGGTGCGGGAGTTCGCGGCTGGTTCAGTCGTAGTTCCTTTTGCTCAACCACTTGCACGGTTAGTTATGAATCTCCTTGAACCACAGGCTCCGGATTCCTTTGTCCATTGGGGATTCTTTAACGCTATCTTCGAAGAAAAAGAGTACGGAGAGCCATATGTGTTGGAACAGCTGGCTCGCGACATGATCGCGGCCAATCCGGAGTTGCAAATTGAGTTTGTGAAAGCACTGACAGAGGATCCGCAACTCGCCCGGAACCCTTATGAGCGGTTGAAATATTTTTATAAGCGTTCGCCCTACTGGGATCCACAAATGGACCTTTATCCAGTAGGGCGAATTAGAAGCGCGCTTGATCTGCCGGGTATTTAGCCTTCATCGAAGCTCAGGAGCTTATTAGCTCATCGCAGCGATCTGGCGCGCTCAGCAGGGCAAACAGTGTGATGCTTGCCTAAACAACCGTGCGACGGCCCCCAATGATGTTGATAAGTAATACAACTAACGCCAGCACTAACAGGATGTGGATAAAACCACCGATGGTGTAGCTACTCACCATACCTAACAACCAAAGCACTAGCAAAATCACAAAAATGGTCCAAAGCATTTCGTTCTCCTCCTTTTGTCAACCAAGCTCCGCTTCCAATTCTCGTTTGGTACAAAAGCAATCACCATGGCTTCAGCAACGAGCATGCCAACTCTAAAATTCCCCAAAAACACGCCCAAGCAGCTGGTTTTTCCCTCCGCCGTAAAAGCTGGGCGTATGAAAATAGATCAGTGGAAGTCTCTTCGATGTGATTTAGTTCAATACCTTTGTCATTAATCGACTATTAACCCTTTGAGGCAGGCAACGGGTCAGCGCGTTTCGTTCTCAAACCCGTTCGAAGCGAGCGATGCTCGTTTCGGAGTTAGCGAATAGAGGTTTTGGAAATCTTCTTCTGGACTTATAGTTGCGATGGCTGTTAAATTGTTCACCGGCGTTGAATTGAGTCGTCGACTCAACTAAATGTCGTGGCGTTACCGCTTCTCAGTTTTCGCGTGCGGGCCCTTCCTAAGAAGTTCCGTCGCTTTCCTGACCCGATTCTTTTCAGATTAAATAATTACGAACTCAGTCGAATCTAGCGTTCGATTGGGATCTTCTGGAGGTCTTTATGCCTACCCCCGCGCCAAAGGTATCTCTGCGCAGTCGCAGAGTGGCCGTGGTCTGCCTTTCAGTTTTTACTGTCACTGTCATCCTTTCGCTAGCTGCCATTAATTATTTCCGTCAGCGCCAACAGGTTCAGACAATCAATTACTCGCAACTGTACGCCTTAGGCCAGGCAGGTAGCGCTCAAGCGTTGCAGATTGAAGGCGAAACCGTTTCAGTTACCAAGGCCGATGGCGCCGTTGTCGTAGCCACCGTTACAGGTGAAGCTGCGCAACATGAGTTAGTTCAGATATTCCGCGAAAAGAACGTTCCTGTTGAGTTCCGACCAATGCAGCCCGGACCGCTAACAACTGCACTGAACTGGATTCTGCCAATCTTCAGTCTCGCGCTTTTAGGTGTGGTGGGCTGGCGAGTGCATGCGAGCATGAATGGACATGGTTCGTTTGAACTGCATGATCAAAACGGCAAACAAGAAGTTGGATTCAACGACGTAGCAGGCGTAGATGAAGCCAGAGCCGAGCTGACAGAGACGATCGAATTCTTGCGCAACCCGGACAAATTTAGCCGGCTCGGTGGACGAGTCCCGCGCGGTATTCTGCTGTATGGTCCTCCAGGGACTGGCAAGACATTGTTAGCCAGAGCGGCCGCTAAAGAGGCTGGTGTGCCGTTCCTCGCAGCGTCCGGTTCGACGTTTCAGGAGAAATTCGCAGGCTTGGGCGCCGCACGCGTGCGCTCGTTGTTTGCAAAGGGAAGAAAGCTCTCACCTTGCATCATCTTCATTGACGAGATTGATGCGTTAGGTCGCCGGCGTGGCAGAGGAGGCGACTCAGCTTCTGCCGATCAGGATCAAACTCTCAATCAATTGCTGGTCGAAATGGATGGGTTTGATCAAAGCAGCACAGTGATTGTTATTGCCTCGACGAATCGTCCCGATATTCTTGACAAAGCGCTGACGCGTCCGGGGAGGTTTGACCGCGAGATCGCAGTTAATCTCGCTGATGCCGGTGGTCGAGAAGAGATCCTGAAGGTCCATTCACGAAAGCTAAAACTCGAAGAAGGTCTTGATTTACAGTGGATCGCGCGCGGCACTCCAGGTTTCTCGGGCGCTGAACTCGCGAATTTGATGAACGAGGCAGCGATCTGTGCGACACGTGACGAGGCAGAGGCAATTGGGCGGAGCCACATTGAGTATGCTCGCGATAGGGTCTTGATGGGAGCCGAACGCCAGGGATTCAACATGGATGAAGAGGAGCGTTATGCTACGGCGGTTCACGAAGCTGGTCACGTTGCAGTCGGTCTCTTAGTCGAACATGGTGATCCGATTCATAAAGTTTCGATCCTTCCTCGAGGTCGCGCACTTGGTGTAACGCAATCTTTGCCAGAGCGTGATCGCTTAATGAAGAAGCGTGAATATCTTGAAGACCAGATTGCGCTGCTGCTGGGAGGTCGAGCCGCCGAACAAGTGATTCTTTCTACGATGACGGCAGGCGCTTCAAACGACATTGAGAGGGCTGTTGAAATTGCTCGTAAGATGGTTAGTGAATTCGGTATGAGCAAGTTGGGCCCCATTCATGTGGGACAGTCTGATCAGCCGGTTAGCCAAACGTTGCTCGATAGGATTGAAGAGGCGACGAATGAGTTGATCAATTATCAACTGCAGCGAGCCTGTGAGATCGTTGAAGCGGAGCGAGAGTCGATCGCTCGATTGGTGGAGTTGTTGATGGATCGAGATACTGTCGACAGGGAAGAGATTCAAGCCTGTTTCGGTTTGGGAACGAGCTCCCGCGCGGCTTAATTCTTTAACTGAAGTTTGCGCTGGCGCCCTTGCTTCACACAAGGGCGCCATTTTTTGTTTGCATACCCAAGGGCGACTTAGACACATTTACTTTGATGGTGCTTTCGATTGATTAATATCCAGGATGATTTTGTCGCTTCTAATTCTCTCCTTTTCACAAGGCCACGAAGCGATACAGTAAATACGAGATTACGCGAATGGGTCTTCCTAAAACTACCACTGGCTCGATTTGTGCACCCCTTGCTGAATCCTCGGCTGACTTTATAAGCAAGGGGTGCCCACCGCAGATCGACTCCGCTTTGATTACTTTGCCACTTTCGTCGATTGTAATCTCAACTACCACTTTACCCGCAGCCCGATTTAGTCTTGCTGCCGTTGAGTAGTCAGGTTTGGGTAGTCTTATTACTTTTGTCGCTACAAATGCCGACCCCCAGAAACGATCGGCAATGGTTGAAGTTTCCAGTGCCGGCAATCTCTGGATCTCGAATTCTTTTAATTCCGATTCCCGGCCTCTGGTAATCTCCAAACAGGCATAGCGCTCCAGAGTCTTGGTAACGATCGGGTCGTCTGGTTTTCTCGCAACCTCATTAATGGCTATCGCCTTAAGAAGCAATGGTTCAGCTTCTTTTAGGCTTCCTTTGCTCGCATAAATCTCAGCGAGGTTCGTTGCCGCACTGGCAACGGCTACATCATTGGGACCAAAAGCCTCTTCGCTTAGTTGTAGAACACGGGTAGCCAGAGGCAGCGCCGCGTCAAATTTGCCGTTCTGATAGAGCGAAATAACCTCCGAACTTAATTTCTCAGCTTCCGCCTGTTTTTGAGCTTTGTCAGATTGCTGAGCCGAATAAGACAACTGGAAGTTAGTACATAAGATTCCGGCGACAACTGCAATAACGAAGAATTTAGTTTTCATGCTTTGTGCGAGTTTTGAATCAATCTCAGGTCAACTTACTTAAATCTCTATCTTTGAGAAGCGCCAGGCGCCAAGAGTTAAAAGCAATATCGCAACTCCAATCAAGACCGCAAGATCCACTGTGGGTCCGAAGTGAGTGACACCGATTAAGACGCTGCGCACCCCGTCGACTCCATAAGTAAGTGGATCCAGTCGCGTAAGTAAGGCCAGGACCTTGGGAAGATTAGTTAAGGGATACAGCGCACCAGAAAGAAAGAATATCGGCATCACCAGAAAATTCATGACCAGTTGGAACCCTTGCATGTCTTTCAGGCTTGATCCGATAACGGTTCCAAGGGCGGCAAAGACGATGGCTATCAGCATCATGAAGAGAATGGCAATCGGAATCGCCGCGGCACTTGTGGGTCGAAAGCCGGCGATCAAGCAAACAATAAAGATGAGCAGCCCCTGAATAATGGCAACGGTCGCGCCTCCGAGTGTCCGCCCCAGCATGATCGAAAGACGAGATACGGGAGCTACCAGTGTCTCCTTTAAAAAGCCAAACTGCCGATCCCAAAGTAGTGCAATTCCGGAGAAAATCGAAGTAAAAAGTACGGTCATACCAATCACGCCCGGTGCCATAAACTGCAAATAACTGCCTTGACCAGCTCGTTGAAAAACGGGACCCAGACCAAAGCCGAGGATGCCGAGATACATAATCGGCGATCCCATCGAGGCAATGATCTGGGTTCGCGATCGGAGATATTTTTTTACCTCGCGTAACCACAAAATATAGATGACTGTCATTTCAGCGTCTCCACATGCGAGCTACCTGGCGCATTGCATCTGCCGAACTCGCGGTTTCGTCTCGTATAGTTGTACCGGTTAGTTTGAGAAAAGCATCTTCAAGTGATTCGGTTTCTGTTTGCTCCTTGAGTTCTCGTGATGAACCGATTGCGACGATTCGCCCGTGATCGATTATAGCGATGCGTTGGGCCACCCGATCAGCCTCGTCCATGTAATGCGTCGTCAGGAAGACGGTAACCTGATCGGTTTCGTTAAGACTTTTCACATGGGTCCACATCTGGTTGCGACTCTGCGGATCCAGCCCCAGAGTTGGCTCGTCGAGAAAGAGCACCCTCGGGGTATGTAACAGTCCTCTCGCAATTTCGAGCCGGCGTCGCATACCGCCTGAGAACGTCTTTACCAGCGCATCCTTTCGATCCCATAACTCAAAAAGTTTTAGTAGGACCGCCGTACGCTCATGCCGTTCTTTTCGAGCAACTCCGTACAGGACGCCGTGGATCTCCATGTTTTCCCAGGCGGTCAGGTCCTGGTCGAGACTCGGATCCTGGAACACGACACCGAATCGCTTTCTGACTTCATCTCGTGCAACTGTGGGATCCAGGCCATCCAACTCAACCACGCCGCTCGTTGGCTGGAGCAGCGTAGTCAGCATCTTTATGGTGGTTGTCTTTCCCGCTCCGTTTGGACCAAGGAAAGCAAAAATCTCGCCTTTGTTCACCTCAAAGGAGATGTTATCTACAGCAGTAAGATCACCAAACTTCTTTGACAGATTTTGTACTCGTATCATTCCATTCCTTTCTGTATAAAGGCCGCAGGAGTTCTAATGAGCGCAAAGGCGAGGATTATAGACCCCAGAGAGCCGACACTCTAAAGCGCAGACACACTCTGACCCTGGCTCAGAATAAATGTTTGGTTGTCTAGAAAGTTTTCGTGAATTTTGGCTCTTCGTCTGACGTCTTGTCAGTGCGGAGAGTGTTGGGTGCCATGGCTTGGGCCAGAATAGCTACATTCGGGTTGGGGTGCCTGGTATCGGCTATGATAGGAATTAAACGAGCCTGACCGGTTGCGTTACCAATGCCCCGCTGCAAAACTCGTTGAACAT
>DATIBX010000760.1:0-12618 GCA_035457105.1 Pyrinomonadaceae bacterium | reverse complement strand
AGGGCAAGCGCTCACTTGCTCGACTCGTCACCCATCGCCGTCTTCATTGCAGTGAGAATTTTCTCGCTCACGCGCCGCTTTTTGAGATCGTCCATTTTTGGCTGTGCGAGATCGAAATTGACCGGCGACTGCTCTATTCGTCGAATGATGGTGCCTTCAGAAAACCCGGCCTCAACCAACTCGACAATTGAATCATTGGTCAAACTCTTGGTCTTCTCTAGCTTGGTTGACCCGTCGCCACCAGGTTCGACAGGAGGGCGAAGAATTCGGACCGTCGCTGAACCAACGGTCTGCGTATCGTTTTCGTTGGAACCGTTCAAGCCTCTCTGTTTGACCCGGCCTTTGCTGCCGGCGCTTGAACCGAAGATGTTAGTACTTGCGTCCGGCTGTCCTGAGCCGGCTCCAACGCTCGATCCAGTCGGATCGTTCTTATCCATTTTAAACGCGGGGTCATTTGCAAAAAACGCATCGTCGCCCCACGAGTCATCCGCTACATCCGATACATCCGCGCCTTCCTGGCGCGCGAGCATAGCCATGATTACATTCTCGCTGACGCCATTGCGTTTCAGCTCGATCATGCGTTCGGGCGAAAGATCAAAATTCGGCAAACGAGCCGAGATGATGGAAATAATCGTCTTATCTTTGAAGCCCGCCTTGGCAAGTTTGACTACGGACTGGTTATTGAGGGGAGTTTGATGTTGAGGCTGTTGGGCCTCAGTACTTCTTGTCTGACCAAGTATTAGGACCAGAATGAGAGCACTCGCGGATGCAAAGAGTTTCATGACCACCTCCTACCTCTGGGGCGTGGGTTCGCTTTCGCCATCAGGCTTTCGACCAGCTAACCCGTACCGCTTTCCGATCGTTTTAACGTAATCCCTTGTTTCTCGGTAAGGGGGAACATTTCTACCGTATTTTAGAACAGCACCTTCTCCGGCATTATAGCTCGCCAGGACGAGATTGACTTGTCCACCAAACATATCCATCAGTTCCTTCAAATACCGGGTACCACCTCGAATGTTGTCTGCGGCGTCAAATGGCCGGGTCACGCCCAGGCGTCGGGCTGTTCCGGGCATTAATTGCATCAATCCTAAGGCCCCTTTGGGGCTGACGGCCCGCACTCGGAAGTGCGATTCCTGTTCAATAACTAAAAAGACCAAATAGGGGTCAATTCCATATCGGACGCCGTTTTGTCGGATAAGCTGGTCGAGTCCGGGGTTGCCTGAAGTCCAGTCGCGATTGCTTACCACCGCCGCAATATTTCCGACGCTGGGCTCTTCGCGCTCAATCTTTGCGATCCTGTCTTTTTCGACAAAAATGGAGATCTTTTGCCGGGTATACCAAGCTCCATCAGCGGTTTCCTGGACCTCATCGACGCGGAATCGCGCACCGTCGACGAGATTGATCCAGAAAGTGGGAGGCACTTTGGTTTCAGGCGCTTTGGCGACCTTCTCTTTGGGCAATTTTTCAGCAGCCGCTTTGACAATTGGCTTAACCGACTTTATCTCTCGATCGAGGCTGCGAGTGATATTTCCTTTGCGATACCAGGTTTCGCCATTCTGCTGCCACACTTCGTCGGCCTGAAAAGTGTAGCCATCTGCCAGAGTAATGGTCTTGCCGATTACTTCGCCGGATTCAACCGGAGCTTCGGGAGCATCGGAAGGGAGAGTAATCCGGGTGCCTTTTGGCAGACGTTCATTTTCGGAGAGGTTGTTGAGTTTGGCCAGCTCAGTAGCGGGGACACCATAGCGATGAGCTATTTTCTTAATTGTGTCTCCGGTACGAGCGACGACTGATCGTGGTGAGGGTGGGGAAGTTTGAGTAGCAACGGGCACCGCGCAAACATTGCTTGAGACAGTCAGCGACAGTAGGACCAACAGGGTGATTCTTAGAATGTTAAATTTGACTTCAATCCGCACTTCGCTGCCTAACTTCCCAATTATTTGAGAATTATGAATTGATAATTAAGAATTACTAACTGGGTCGAGTATTAGAAATTCTCAAACATCAAATCACAATTCTCAGATAATCCGGATCATTTGAGAATCATGAATTGATATATTTAAGAATTACTAAGTCATGCTGGAAACAAAGCACGAGCTGTAAAACAATTAGAAATTCTCAAATATCAAATCACAATTCTCAAATATCCTGCTCACCCGACGTTACCGCACATCGCTAAAATCTACGCAGCTGCAGTTGACTGCGCCTCTAGTCTCTCCAGCTCTGGCGCAAAGCCATGAGCGGTGCCGAAGTAATTTCCCCAGGCCAAGTCAATCAGCTCAGGAGTTAACTTCAGCGCGCGACCCTCGAACAAACAGATGTCGTTGACCTTATTCAAAAGATCGCGAGGCTCGCAGCCTTTCATTATTCGTTGTTCAGCCTCGTATTTATTCAGCACATGGGTCAAGCAGTTGTCATCAATCGCGATGCCGCGAGCCTGAGCAGTGCGTTTGAAAATCAAACTGAACGCTGCCGCGGTTGGTGGTTCGATTCGAGCTCGATATCCCATGCGTCTTAAGAATGCTTCGTCAACCAGATCCTTTTCATCGAGATTGGTTGAGAATACTACCAATTGTTCGAACGGAACCTCAATTTTTTTACCGCTATGAAGGGTCAGGAAATCGACACGTCGTTCGAGCGGAAGAATCCAGCGGTTGAGAAGTTCCTGAGGCATGACCCGCTGACGTCCAAAGTCGTCGATGACGAGAGTGCCGCCATTCGATTTAACCTGGAAGGGAGCCTCGTAGAATTTGGCTGCCGGCGACCAGGTCAAGTCAGTATTTTCAAGGGTGAGTTCGCCGCCCACCATGATCAGCGGTCGCTCAATCTCTATCCACCGGCGGTCGTGCTCAAGCATTGAACCCTTATCAGCGAGAGGCCGGTGACAATGAGCATCAAAGACTCTAATAATCTGACCGTCGATCTCAACGGCGTACGGAATCCAGATCGATCCTGAGAGAGCGGAATTCATCCTCTCGGATACGGCTGTTTTGCCAGTGCCCGGCAGCCCGGTCAAAAAGAGCGACGAGCGAGAGTTAATAACGCAGCCTAATGTTTGTAGGAGTGTTTCCGGGAGAACAAGTTCTCGGAAAGCATGCTTCACCGTCTCGAGTGAGGCGGGCCGGGATGGTACGGCTTGCAGCCTCATCATGAACGAGTAGTCCTCGAGCGATACCGGAGCTGGTCCAAGGTACCCGTTTTGTGTTTGCAATCGGGTTACTCTTTCCCATCCGTGGTCCAACATTGCGTATCGCGTCGAGCCCACTGCACTCTGCAGTCTCATCTCTATCAGTTTCTCCCGATACAAGTGATAGAGGATTTCTTCGGTGAGGACCCGGGGCAGATGTAGACGCTCAGAAACCGATGTAGTATCAGGTTCCGGTAACATTGCGACATGCTTGAGGGCCAGGTCGCACAAAAACGCCTGATGAACCCCCGTGTCGCCGAGCTCTTCCAACATCGGTGGACCAAGACTTTCGATTTCAGAGCGACTCAAAATGCTCAAGTGTCCCATTTTTTTATCCTTCTTCGCTTCCAATCTACGGCGGGCCGTTTATTTTTCGGGGGCGGCTGCGAACGTCGAAGCAGACACGAAAGCCTTACGAGTCTCTTCTGCCAGTTCTGCCTGCCCAGTTCGTTTGTATAGAGAAATCAAGCGGACCAGGATTTCTTTGGAGTTCGGTTTGATGGCCCGCGCCAGTTCAAGGTGTTTGATGGCGCCGCCGTCATTGCCGTTAGCCTGCAGCCGGTTAGCAATATTCAGGTGACCTTGGTATTCGCCCACCGCATGCGCAAAAGCGTTATAGGCTTCATCAAAGTTATTTCGTTGCGCTTCAACTAAACCGAGGTTGTTCCAGTAGCGCTGTTGTTCTGGCGCTGCTTTCACGGCGCGTCTTAGATACTTAGCCGCTTTGTCGTATTCGCCATTCTTGAAGTACAGATACCCGAGATTGCTAAGAAACTCAGGTTGGGCGTTGCTGTATTTGAGTGCTAACTCGAATTCTTTGAAGGCACGCTCGCGCATCCCTTTTGCTTCGTACGCAATAGCCATCAAGTTGTGTGCTTCACCATTTTTCGAATCCAGCGAGATGGCAGAATTGAGTGATGTAAGCGCCTCATTTACCTTGCCCTGGTTCATCAAAGATCTTGCCGTCGCGACATTTTGGCGAGAAGCAATCTTGTCGGCTTGTTCTTTTGTCGGAGGCGCAGCACCGAGATCCGGAGCCGGGTTTGTCCTGGTATTTGCTGACTCGGCCGATGGGACCAGCGTCGCATCCTGAACTTTCAGCACGCCGGCACTCTCAAATTTCTTCACATCCTTTTCTGAGAGTCTGTGCAGCTTGCCGTCGTCCTTTTTGCCTGCGCCAAACATTCGACCGATTGCTTTGAAAGGCGCCTTCAGGGCACGCACGAAAGCATTTCCATCTTTCGACTGTTTCGCAGAGTCTTCACGAGTCGTGCTCGCGTCGAGCACAGCAAGCTCCGCTTCGCTCATGAGCACGGCATAGACCGTTGGGATTGGCTTAGCAGCAACCATTAGCGAAAGAGCGATTGCGGCAACGATCAGGGAACGCTTAAGCATGGGGTCCTCCTAAAAACCGAGTCCGCCACCCAACATATCGGAAATGTTGAGCAGTGCTGGTCCAAGAATGATGATAAACATCGTCGGAAAGAGAAGTGCGCCAAGTGGAAGCAGCAATTTGAATGCAGCCTTTTGTGCAGCTTGTTCGGCTCGTTGACGGCGCTTGGTACGAAGACTGTCAGCGTAGACTCTGACGGCCCGTGCAATCGAGGTACCGAAGCGGTCTGCCTGGATCAACATGCCGACCAAACTATTCAGATCCTCAACGCCGGTTCGGTCTGCCAGATTTCGCAATGCTTCACTTCGCTCACGTCCGACTCGAATCTCTAAGTTTGCAAGTTCAAACTCTTTGCTTATGTCAGGATGGACAGACTGTAGTTCCTCGCAAACGCGAAGCATAGCGGCGTTTAAGCCCAAGCCCGCCTCCATTGTGATAACCATGAGGTCGAGCGCGTCGGCGAGTCCCCAGGTTATCCGAAGCTTACGACTGGCGATGAGTCGATTCAGGATAAAGCGAGGAACCAGGAAGCCGACGCCGAGGGCAAAGAGGGAATACATCAATGCATCAGTGAGCGGTTGCGCTGTCATGGACCATGCCACCAGGATCACTGCCGGAAATCCCAGCATCAATCCTAACTGCGCCACGCGGTAGACTGCAGGAGCGGAGGGTGAACGATAACCCGCTTGCATCAGCTCTTTGTGTAGTTTTTTTGCATCGGCGGCTGATGGCGGCACCAGACGATTGATTGGTTCAGCCAAACGCGCTGCCAATGACTCCATCGTGTTGGCCTCGATACTCTGGGCCAGGCCGACATTCCGTGGATCATCCAAATCGTGGAGCCGTTGCGCCGTGGCGCTAACGGGCCGAAATAGCATCCAGTAGATCGCCATTACAATTAAGGCGATAGAAACAAATGTTGAAAGCACTATCAGGGTTAGCATGGTGTCACCTATTTAAGAAATCATTCCTCAAGCGATGGTCGCCTAAATTCTAATCTTCATGATCTTCTGTACCATCAGCATGCCCAGGATCTGCATGAGCCCTGCAACCGCCAACAGCTTATGCCCACGTGAATCTCGCCACATTACATCCATATAGCCGGGGTTCATGAAGGTCACGTAAACAGCGAGGAAGATTGGTAGCGCACAGAGCAGCCATGCTGACCACCGTGAGCTCAGGGTCATGGTTTTTAAATCTTCCATGATGCGGAATCTCTCACGAATCGTGTGGGCCACCTTCTCGAGAAGCTCGGAAAGGTTACCGCCAGTCTCTCGTTGAATCATGACTGCGGTAACGCACATTCGGAGGTCCAGCAAGGGAACTCTTTGCACAAGATTCTCTAAGGCTAGTTTGAGGGAAAGGCCCAGGTTTTGTTCTTCGTAAGTCTTGCGGAACTCCATGGAAATTGGTTCCGGCATTTCACTCGCAACCATTTGCAACGCTTCTGTAAAAGCATGGCCGGCCGATAAGCCGCGGCTCATCAGATCCAGTGCATCCGGCAGTAATTGCAAGAACTTCTTCAGCCGTTTCTTTCGCTTCATGTTGATGTGAATAAACGGAACTGAGGTCGCAATTAAGCCGAAAAGGATCATTAACGGCAGCGACACACTGACCATTGAAACCGCCAGAAACGCGAGCACACCTGCAGATAATGAGAACAGGATTAGCCTCATCACTGTGATATTTGAATCGGCCTGATCGATCATCTGCTTGAGCTTAGTCGTCATCTGCATCTTGAGCAGCACGCGATTAAGCCACGGGATCTCGCTCATCAACTCTTCGCGAGCAAGCTGGACATCGGCATCTGTAGAATGAGCGGAAGAGCGAATCGCATCGGCCAGGCGCTCTCTTAACAATTGCCGCTTTGCGTCAGTAGTTCGCGACGTGATCAGGTACAGTGCATATACCATGAACAACGAAGCCAGAAATACGAAAAATGGAATCAGTAACATTACTTAGATCTCCTCGAAGAACGATCGGGGTAGTTGCATACCGTAGACTTTGAGTCGTTCAGCAAACCGTGGCCGCACGCCGGTTGGACGGAATCGGCCGAGAACCTTCCCATCTTTGTCGACGCCCTTCCGATCGAAAATGAAAACTTCCTGCATCGTGATGGTTTCGCCTTCCATACCGGTGATTTCCGAAATGGAAGTGATTCTGCGAGTGCCGTCTGTGAGACGCGCAACCTGAATTACCAGATTGATAGCGGAGGCAATCTGCTGTCTCATCGCCCTGTCAGAAAGACGCATACCAGTCATCTGGATCATCGTTTCCAGCCTTGCCAGCGCGTCACGTGGTGTGTTGGCGTGGACGGTTGTCAGTGACCCATCGTGACCAGTATTCATGGCCTGCAACATATCGATGGCTTCACCGCCACGAACCTCGCCGATCACAATGCGGTCCGGTCGCATGCGCAATGCGTTCTTAACGAGGTCGCGCTGACTAACCTCACCCTTACCCTCAATGTTGGGTGGGCGGGTTTCCAGGCGAACAACGTGTGGTTGTTGCATCTGGAGTTCTGCCGAATCTTCAATTGTGACGATGCGTTCATCCGCCGGGATATATGCTGATAGAGCATTTAACAGGGTCGTTTTACCTGCGCCTGTACCACCAGAAATCAGAACGTTCAACTTCGCGTTGACACACATTTCAAACATGGAGGCCATGTCAGGGGTCAAAGCCTGTTTTTCAAGCAAGCGATTCATTCGTAACGGCTCGGCGCCGAACCGCCGGATTGAGAGAACGGGACCATCGAGTGAAAGCGGGGGAATGATCGCATTGACGCGCGAGCCGTCTTTCAGACGAGCATCAACCATTGGGGACGATTCATCGATGCGCCTGCCAACGGATGAGACAATACGCTCTATCACCCTCATCAAGTGCTCGTTGTCTTTGAACTCGATGTTTGTTCGTTCCAACTTGCCGCCACGCTCGATGTAGATGTTGTAGGGAGAGTTGACCAGGATGTCAGAGATCGAAGTGTCAGCGAGCAGCTGCTCAAGGGGACCAAGTCCAAATAATTCATGTCTGACCTCATGGATTAGACGCTCCCTTTCCACTGATGAAAGGGGAGTATCCTCCTGGGCCAGCAAGCTCGAGGCCAGCCTCGCGACTTCCTCGTGAACTTGATCGGCCTCAAGTTGTCCCAATTTCGTCAGGTCCATCCGGTTAATAAGCATCCGGTGGAGACGGGACTTCATATCTTGAAATCCTTGTTGATTGCTAATAGCGTCATCCGCCAAAGCTGCGGCAGCGCCACTGTCTCTAACTAGTCGTTCTCTTAGTGCCATAACTTTATGTACCTAACTTGTTTGCTGTTTAGATCGACTTATTATTGTGCCTCTCCCAAATTGGCTCGTTCTAAAGCGGCGGTCAGGCTAATGTCCTGGCCATTTGTCACGCTCTTTCGGAAGAATGAATTGAACGCTCGCCTGCCGCCCGGTGAAGGTGCAGCGAAGTCAGAATTTCCATCAAACACCTTGCTCGCCAGGCTATAGAGGTCTGTTGTCACTATCGAGTTGGGCGCCGATTCGATGAGGGGCTGACCAAGGTTGATTGAGTTCACGGCGGCCCGGTAGTCGCTCTGGATAAATGCGATTACGCGCTCTCCGAGAAAGTCTTCAACTTGCTTTTGGTCCAAATCGATGTGTTTGCTCCAGCGATTAACTACGAGCCGCACCTTCTTGCGTGGGTAGCCGAGACGATCGAAGATTTCTAAGGCCCGTCGGGTACTGCGAATCGCATGAATTTCAAGGGTTAGCACGACCAGAATTTGATCAGCATGGTCGAGTGCAGAAATCGTCACCGAATCAAAGCTATGCGGAGTGTCAATGACGACGTTGTCGTATCTCTGCCGCAACAGTTCGATAACTTCATAGATATGTTTAGGCTCAATGTCTTCAGCGCTCTCAGCCTTTGTTGGGGCGGCGAGCAAAGATAGAGTCTTGGAGTAGGGAGTTATGTAACTGGCCAACAATGCGTCGTCGAGTCGCTCTCGATTATCCACAACATCGGCAAGAGAAAATTTTGGTTTGAGCCCCAGCAGTAATTCCAGGTCGCCTGATTGAAGGTTAAGATCAACCAGGACCGTCGGATTCTTCTGCGTCATGGCGAGATTAGTGGCTACTAATGAGGTACCACAGCCACCCTTGCTAGAGAAGACAGCAATCGCTTGCCCGCGCTTTTTCGGCTCGTCATCGGAGTGCTCAGTCGCGAATTCAGCAGTTCGATCGATGACGGTAGTCAGCTCGTCTTCATTTATTGGAAGTCTGATGAAATCGCGGGCGCCTGCACGCATACTGCGAAGGATCAGATCTGGTGACGACTCTCGAGAGGCGCAGATAACAGCAGTAGTTGGACATTCGACAACGATCCGCTGGACCAGTTTCAAGGCGGGCTCTCCCAGGTGGGCCAAATTGATTACCACGGCAGACGGCCGCAATCTTCGCGTTTCAGTAAAGACCTGTTCCGCATCATCACTGATGGTTAGTAGGCTTGTTCCAGGATGCGCTGAAAGAGCACGACCGATCTCTTTCGAATCGCCAGGATCCTTTGCAAGCACAATGAATGTTAGATTTCGCTTCATTTAATGATTACTACCTTCCCTGAGTCCTTTGAAAAATTAAGGCGTAATATCGTCTGGTTTCTCTCCAGCGGCTTCTGCCGTCAATGTTGTCGTGTACGTAGGCATCGTCAGAGTCTGGTGAAAGAATGGAATGTTGAGATTGTATGAATAACCCGTAATCGAGACGGTCACCGTTCCCAGATTCATTCCGTAATCCGTTGGTGGCGTAGCTGGATTGTTGTCCGCATCCGCACCTTCATAAGTAACCACGACATTTGTGGTAGCTAATCGACTGATAAGAGGTGTAGCTCCGGCGACAGCAGGACACGTGGTCAATGAGGTCATGTCGACATGAGTTTCGCCGTAAACCACGACGTTTTTGACGCACGCGATGTCAGCCTCATGGTGCAAGGCCGCGTAGCGTGCTCCGCGACGAGCAGCATCAGTCAAGGCGTTATGCGTGTATAACAAACGACCAAACTCTATGATTCCGAATACGATCATGAAAAAGACACCAGCGACAATGGCAAACTCCGCCATAGTTGTTCCGCTTTGTCCTTTAAGCTTCTTCATCGTCATGGTTCTTTCTATAAACGACTAATCAAGCATGTAATACATTTGCGTCCGTGGAGCGATTGGTAAGGCCAGGGTGAAAGATGGAACCTGCAATAGCGCACCAATGTTAAAGGTGGGCTGATAAACATATGGAGCGGCATTCGCTGTACCACCAATCGCCGGGTTGACTGAACCGCAATCACCAGCGGTCCTAACGACCCGGACTATGACGCTGGTCACCTTTGGGGATCCGATAGTTTCGAGGCAGACGTTGCCCGATGTGAAATTCTTTGCGAGCGGTTTGTCTGAGACGCCACATGTTAGTTTTCCGCAAACCACCAGGTTTACAGCCCGAGCACTTTCCTGGTTATTAACCTGGTGATTTGAGAGATACCGCGAGGCCGTGCGCGTGGCTTTCGCAACGGTGTTATAAGCTTGAAAATATCGACCAAGCTCAGACACCGCTGCCAGCATCACCACCAGGAAGGGCACAAGAATGGCCAACTCCGCCAGTGCCCCACCGTCATCTGACCTTAAAAGATTTCTCATCCAGCGCATGGTAGTGCCCTCGTTTACTTGTACAGGACCGGCGTTACTACATTGGTCGCCACGCCACCAGTTGGGTCTCCGCCGACAATGCCGTTTACATTAGGTCCAACATATTCAACACGAACTGTCCCATTGTTGTTGTCTGCCTGACTCTGCATAAAGAAGGCTCCGAGTGAAGCGATCTTCACGGTTGTCTTCCCATTGGTAAATTCAGTGTTATTGATGATTGGGATAACCAGGACGCGACGGTTGGCAACGCCCGTTGCACCTGACGTCGGTGGAGCTGTAGGCGTTCCCGCCTGGTAATCAGCGTAGCTCAACCCGGTCCACGTTGTGACACCCTGCGAGGTGGTGGAAGTGCCCTGATAGATGTTTGTGTCAGGGGGCATGCTCTCCCAATCGCGCTGTTTGAGGCCATTTCCGTAAATGTCGAAGCGGACGTTCAGGCCGCCAGCTACTGGGCCAGCATTTACGCCGGTTTTTGTATCGATTGAAACATTATCGCCTTCGGTCAAATTCCCGCATCTGCAGTCGTTGTATGCAGCCAGATTGTCTCGAAGCAGACCTCCGCAATCCAGACCGTCATAGTTACCCGGGGATGGACCATTGCCTCCGGAATACCTGATCGTGTACTTGCATCCTCGACAAAACTGTTTTGTAGGATCGCAAGTTATAGTTTGTCCCGGGTGATCGGGGTCGGGATAACTCTGAATCCCCGCAGTCGGGCAAGTTCCCTGGAATTCTGTTGCAAATGCGCAGGCCGCGTCAGCTGGGTCACACTGAACTGCCGAGAGAGGTGCGGGGCAGAATCGAACATTTCCTGGTATCGACAATCCAGCAACTGCTTTCGCATCAAGATTGCGCGAACTTCCCAGCAAAGGGGAAGCGAAAAACACGCTCACCGGAACAGATGGAGTGAACACACGCACGAAACGGATGTCGCGAGGATCGGCGACGGCGTCCGCTTCGCTGATATATGGGCCATCAAGGTTAATCGCGAACGAGACCAGAGCTCGTTGGGCCGTCGTGTCCATTACCGCGGCATACGTGCGATTGTCGAAGTTGTACTTGTTAAGATTCATCGTGTTGATTGCACGATTTACGGCGGTAGTGATTTTTTGGTCGTCGGGTAGCGTTAGCGCAGATGCGCCCGCGAGTGCGGCGGCGTCAGCACTGTTTTGCAACTCGGTCTTCGCGAGATAGAAGTGGCTAAGGTCAACGCCGAGGCCAACTGCCAGGAAGAGGAAAAGCGCAGAAAGAACGGTATAGGCCAACACATTCCCGCGCTCGGATTTTCTATCTAAACTTCTGGATTGGTGTTTTGGTCGCATTAGAAACTCCTTTAACACGAATCACAAAATCGGTTTTCGCTTTTGTCAATGAGGTGGTCATCAAAGATTAGATTGATGACCACCTTCTTTTTTCCAAACCCACCCTACATTTCCGTGAGAAACGGTTAGGGATTGAGTTTGGCCGCAGCTGTCGGGACCGATTTCTTTTCGTCAGTTTTTACAGCAACACCCTCACCTTGCACAGGTGCGGTGGTTTTCTTTGGTGCCTCGGCTGGAGTCGGAGTCGTTGTTTCGGGGCCAGTTGAGAAGCCACTTGCTCCCGAAATTCCATTGCCTTTCGGCTCCATTCCGAGCGGAGAGCCATTCTTCAGCCCATCTATACCACGCAAAGTTGGGAGGTCATCGCGGTTAACTGGCTTCACCAAATCCGCCGTAACGATGAACACTAATTCTGTCTCTTGCTTTTGGTACTGAGTGGACTTGAAGAGATTACCAAGAAGTGGGATGTCGCCCAAGACCGGTATCTTGGATAGCGAGCGGTTTTCGCTATTGTCGAGTAAACCTGCCAACGCGAAACTCTGGCCGTCACGAAGCTCAACACCTGTGCGCGCTCGTCGCGTGCGGAGGGCTGGGATCACAAAGCCTTCGAATCTGACACCATTCGCGAAATCAATGGTTGAGACTTCAGGCTCCAGTTCGAGTCTAATGTGGTCTTCGTCAATGATGGTTGGTTTGAAGTTAAGGCGAACACCATACTCCTTGAATTGAATGGTTACCGAAGTGCCGCCACCGGCACCACCGCCCTGAACTACAGGAATTGGAAATTCGCCGCCAGCGAGGAAGCTGGCAACCTGACCGTCCATCGCGATGAGGTTGGGCTCTGCGAGAGCTCTAAGCGCACCAGCGGTTTGCATTGCCCGAATGGTAGCCAGCGTGTTGCCCCCCATCAGAAAGACATTCAAAGCGCTGCCCAAGGACGTGGTCATCAGGCCATTAGAGACGTTGCCCAAGCTTGCCGGGCCACCACCACTAATGAAGCCACCAGCTCCTGGACTGCCCTGGTAGGCCCATGAAG
>DATIBX010000759.1:0-3738 GCA_035457105.1 Pyrinomonadaceae bacterium | reverse complement strand
CCGTAAATAAACGCGAGTGCCTTTTGCATAATTCAGAAACTCCTTCCTCTGTGTAGAATCAGAAATGAAATCCTGACTGTCGCCTGGCAGCGGGCAGAAATGGACCTTCGGGCAGAAATGGAACTTCGATCACCTCAATTACAATTATTCGGCAACACCCGGCTTTTGACATCAGGGTTAACACTGAGGTCGGGTAGGAGAAAGCACTCATCGAAAGGATGTCAGGAGGTCGCTGCGATCTTGCCGTGGCAAGCCAGCATAGAGTTCGAGGAAGACGGCGTTTGTCCAGCCGAAACCGATCTCATTGGAAGTGTAGCCAAACTTCAGACCATCGCGGATCTGAGATTCGCGTCGCTCAACGTCGTACTTCTCAACTATCACGTTATGTTCGTTAAACTCCTTCATGATAAGCGAAAGAAACTTTACGGAAATGCGGTTGGCGAAAGCGTGATACCCGTACCGTCGCAGACCCGCTACCGCGATCATTTGCATGGGAGCCCAGCCAAAGGGCGCGTCCCACTGGCTGCCACTTCGGATGGTGCTGGTTTGTAGCCCTCCGGGACGTTCGAACAGACTCAGATTCCTGACGATGCGCGCGGCTTGTGTCGTGCTCGCGATGCCGGTCCAAAGTGGATAGAAAGTCGTTACAAAGGGATAGCGGCGAACGCCGTTTGTCTTAAAGTTGTAGTCGTAATAGAGACCGTCTTTTTCGTCCCACAAGAGCTGATTTACTCGATCACGTCGTATGCGAGCGCGCTTGGTCCAGATGGCCGCCGCGGATTGATGGCCCAGAATCCTTTCAATCTCGGCGGTCTGAATCTCCATGAGATATAGCAGCGAGTTCAGGCAAACTGGATTGTAGTTGAGTATCTCAGCATTGAACTGACCAAACCGATTTGAAGGATCGAAGCCCGACTCACGCATGGAACGGTCCGCTTTAAAAAACAAATCCGTCAACTCATCGTCGTTACGATTGTAGTACTTACTCGAGTCGTAATCTGCTACGTGATGAGTGCGGTAATACTCTCTGACGCGATCGTAGTGAGTTTTGTCGTGCTCGTCGCGTTCGTCGGCGACTACCTCGGGTGCCGGTCCGGCGCCTGAGTCGTAATAGCGCGAGAGACCTGTTTGCGCGACCAGGTGTGGTCCTGTGGTCCAATACTTATAGTAAGTTTCGATGGCAGGTATCGTTCGTTCCAACCAGGCTTTGTCGTGAGTCGCGCGATAAACTCCCAAAATCATCGGCGTTAGAAAAGGCGGCTGTGATCGCGTCAGATAGTAAGTGCGATTGGCATTCAGAATCTTGCCGTAGTTCTCAAGCTCATAGACAAAGTTGTCAGCCATATCGCGGGCCAGCTTAATCTTGCCTGCCCGCAGTAGCCCAACTTGAATGAAATAACTGTCCCAGCCATACATTTCGTTGAAACGACCTCCGGGCACGACGTAAGGATGAGGCAAATAAAGCAAGCCCGGTTGCTTGAGCTCAGCCCGGTTTGCAGGCAACTGCCGCACTTCGATCGTCGCAAAATCCTGCGCTGACATTTGTGCGCGAAGGGACGATTCGATCCTACTGAGGTCCTCTTTGGCGGGAACGTAGATCACAGGGCGCTGCTGCGGACCGAGTGCAAATTTGGGATCGACCGCTGCTTGCGCAACGTCAAGATTCGAACGAGTCAGCGTATGCCAACTGCGATCAATGTAAGCCTCGATCGCGCGAAGCTGCTGCCCGTCGGATCTTGCCTGCAGTGTTTGTTGT
The DNA here is from genome assembly GCA_035457105.1 of Pyrinomonadaceae bacterium. GTDB lineage: Bacteria > Acidobacteriota > Blastocatellia > Pyrinomonadales > Pyrinomonadaceae > PSRF01. Next base: position 1,982 of record DATIBX010000759.1, on the reverse strand, counting down.
TGTGCACTAAGATTCATGACCAGCAAAGCCATAGTAAGAAGCAACGCTAGAAAGGAGATGAAAGGTTTTCTCATTGCAATCACAGACATTCGATCAGCACACTCACGACGGTTCAATGCGTGTGTTATTTTCTTGGTGATTCATCTCAAATGGATTGCTTCTAATACGGATATCGCGCTGGGGGTATGGCACCTCGATCTCATACTCTTTGAACTTATCGTAGATGGCGAAGTTAAGCTCACTGGTGAACTTGCCTCTGCGCTGTACCAGGGTTGTGGTCCAAGCACGCAGTTCGAAATCGAGTCCATTGTCACCGAAACTTATGAACCTGACACCAGGTGCAGGGGTTTCCAAAACCTCGTACACGGTCTTGGCGGCCTCAAGGAGTGCCTGTTCAACCTTACGAATATCCGTATTGAACGCAACGCTAACCGGAATTCGAAACCGCACTCGGCGCTCGCTATGCGTCCAATTCACGACGTTTTCCGTGATCAGTTTCGAATTGGGAATGATGATGTCGATGTTGTCATTAGTTAAGACAGTCGTGCTCCTGCCGCCGATTCTGATAACGTCGCCCTCCACGTCTCCTACCGCTATGCGGTCGCCGATCCGCACCGGTCGTTCAAACAGGATAATGATGCCGCTGATGAAATTGCTGGCGATGTTTTGCAGTCCGAAGCCAATGCCGAGACCAACGGCGCCGGTCAAAATACTGAGGGCCGTTAAATCGATGCCGATCGTTTGCAGAATCACCAGCAAACCAAGAAAGAGCAAAGCATAGCGAACGATCGAGCTGGTCGCTTCACGAATTCCTAAATCCACGCCCCGTCCGGCCAGCACTCTATTGACAATCTTCTTGCCCTTTCCGGATAGGTAAATCAGCAAAGTCAGCAGCAAAAGGAAGTAGAGAACCAAAAGAAGAGTGACCTGCGCCTCGCCCAGTTTGAAAAGAGGCGTCTCCAGAAAGCTCCTTAATCTCATGAGGATTTGCTGCATAGTTTCCATCTACCTTTCCATCCAATTTCGGGCGAGATCAAAATCTCGATGCTGTCAGAGTGATGTCCGCCAGTCGCCATGCGTCGCGAAAACGTTTCTCTACGGCTTTCGCTTCCTCCGTCTTACCCTGGGCACGCAAACTGGAGAGTAATCCATACAACGACCAGCCGTTAGCCGGATGACGCTTTAGATCTTCCCGATAAATCTTTTCCGCCTCTATCGGGCGCCCGGCTTCCAGCAGTGCTGCGCCGTAAATCTGCCTCACCGGGTGATGCCAGAATGGTGGCTCCATGTAAGGCAGCGTGTCTTCAAGCTGAATCGCGGCGCCGAAGTGTTGATTCATTTCAGTTTGTGAGCGGCGGCCTGCCAATTCTCCCGCCAGAATGTTTTGACTAAGCACAATTAGCTTCGCGCCAGGCAACTGCGGTTGGTCCAGGGGTTTGGTTCGCGGATCGCCGGCGATTGCCTCCAAAGCACTCAGCTCTGTTTGCGCGGCAGCGAAATTAAGCTTCGCCGCGTATGACATTCCGCGCGCATAGTGAAACATGGCTTTCGCAAAGAGTTGACCCGTTGGCGGCAGAGGTTCATTCAGCACCTCGTCCCATCTTCCGAAGCGTGCCAACGTCAGCACCAAAAGCGGACTAAACCGTTTCCCCTCGGCAAGATTCTGGTGTTCGTTCATCTGATCGATTTCTCGAGCAGTTCGCAGCGAGAGATCGCTACGACCTTCCATTATCGACGTGTACCAGAGAAAGTGCTGGTTGTGTGGGTAATAAGCTATTGGGTAAAAACCCTGAGCGCGACACTGCGTGATGTAGGACTGATCGGCCTTTACGGCTTCCTCGTTCGCGAGAGTTGCATCGTGGTAGCGGCCCACTCGTAAGTAGACATGCGAAGGCATGTGGACCAGATGTCCGGCGCCGGGCGCGATATTTCCCAGTCGCCTGGCACTCGGCAAGGCGCGTTCAGGGTACGGGCTTGCCTCA
>DATIBX010000758.1:0-22330 GCA_035457105.1 Pyrinomonadaceae bacterium | reverse complement strand
AAACGACCCTTATTGAGATCCACCAACCGACCCAACCCCATCTCGTAAGGAGTATATTTCTGCTCTTCGACGAGCGCCTTTTTGCTGCTATTAAAATCAACATCGATCAGGAGTAAGCCTGCTTCAACCCTGGCCACATCCAAGGCCAGCATTCCCGCCGCGTGAATATCAAAAGGGACGCCATGGTCCATCAACGCATCCCAAACTTTCAAAGCCTTTTCGGACGCAATCCATATTTCGTATCCCAAATCGCCGGTGTAACCGGTTCGAGAGATTTCTACATCGACGCCTGCAATCTTTCCGGTGGTGACGCGAAAGTATTTGAGATTTTCGATGTCGGCGTCCTGGACCAGGCTCTTCAGCAGTCTTCCGGATGTGGGCCCCTGTAACGCGAGCGCAGAAGTACGCTCTGAGATATCCTCTAACTCAACCTGCATTCCCGCAGCGTTTTGAGTGAACCAACGTAAGCTTGGATCGGCTGCCGTCCATCTGTAAGTGTTCTCTGCGAGACGGGATACAGTTCCATCGTCGATAACTTTGCCGCGCTCGTCGCACCATGGCGTATAGACGACCTGGCCCACCGACACCTTCTTCATATCGCGCGTAATGATGCGATCAACGAGACGTGTTGCGTCGGGTCCGGTAATTCGATACTTAAATAAGGGCGAAATATCGATTAGCGCAGTAGCATTCCTGATCGCGTTATATTCATGTTCGTGATGCGGCTCGTATGAACTAACTGCGTAATATCCAGACCACTCGCGGTAATTTAAACTTTCGCAGAGAGCGAACGTTCGCTCATGAAATGCAGTTCCGATAGGCATAATCAGTTGGTGAAAGAACTTCGGGTTCGCTAAACGTCGCAATTATCGGTTCGGTCTTGGTAGCTTTCGCGGAGCTTTGAACGACTACCTGCCAGTGATGCGTTTGTCAGGGCGAGCGATTATAAGTATCCTAACGAATCTTCAGCAAGCTGCATTGCCGACACAAGCATGAACAATAAATACGACGCTGTCGTTATCGGCGGCGGTCACAACGGACTGGTAAATGCTGCGTACCTCGCGCGCGCAGGGAAAAAGGTTCTGGTGCTTGAACGCCGGCACGTTCTCGGCGGGGCAGCAGTCACTGAAGAAGTCTTTCCTGGTTTTCAGTTCTCAGTTTGCTCTTACGTAGTCTCTTTACTCCGTCCAGAGATCATTCGCGAGCTCGACCTTCCCCGTCATGGCCTCGAGATACTACCGCTCGACGGCACCTTCACACCGATGCCAAACGGTGATCATCTCTGGCGCGTTAACGATCATGCCCGAACGCGCCGCGAAATAGCGCGACACTCAAGGCTCGATGCGGAGGCTTATGACGAGTACGGAAAGGCCATGATCGAGATGGCCCATTTCGTCAAACCGATCATGAGCATGATGCCTCCGGATCCAACGTCGTTAAAGCCCGCTGATTGGAAAAATCTCGCGTTCATGGGACGTCGCTTTCAAAAGTTACCCGCTGATGACAAGTACAACACGATCCAATTGATGACGATGAGCGCAGTCGACTTTTTGGACCAATGGTTCGAAACCGATGTGCTGAAAGCAACGATGTCTGCGTCGGGAATTATCGGTACATTCCTTGGCGTTCGCTCTCCCGGCACCGCTTACGTGTTGCTTCATCATTACATGGGGGAAATAGATGGCGCCTTCCGGTCGTGGGGTTTTGCTCGAGGCGGGACTGGAGCAATTTCAAATGCGATTGGCAGTGCGGCTCGCGAAGCAGGTGTGGAAATTGTTACCGAAGCTCCCATCGCCAAGATCAAGGTGAGAAATGGACGAGCGATTGGTGTGGTGCTCGAGAATGGTGATGAAATCCAGGCAGACGTAGTGTCGTCCAGCGTCGATCCTCGCTTGACCTTCACCAGGATGATTGGCAACGAAAACTTGCCCGACGACTTCTGCCTTGATCTTGATCGTTACAAGTATCGTGGCTCATCTGGCAAAGTAAATTTAGCGCTCGCTGGACTGCCGGACTTTAAAGCAATGCCTGGACCAGGTGCACATTTGCGCGGCGCGATCTCGATCTCACCTGGAGTCGAATACATGGAGCACGCTTACGACGAGGCCAAGTACGGTAGATTTTCGAGGCGGCCTTACATTGATATGGTCATTCCCAGTTTGACGGATCCGTCAGTAGCACCTCCCGGCAAGCATGTAATGTCATGTTTTGTGCAATACGCTCCCTACAATTTGAAAGAAGGAAATTGGGATGACAAGCGCGACGAGTTTGGCGACACCGTGATAGACACAATAGCTGAACACGCCCCGAACATTCGCGACTTAATCATCGACCGTCAGGTCTTAACCCCATTGGATCTGGAACGTGACTTTGGTCTCTCGGAAGGGAATATATTTCAAGGCGAGTTGACGCTCGAACAGCTTTTCTTTTTGAGACCGGTGCCTGGCTGGGCACAGTACCGGACCCCGATTAAGAATCTTTACATGTGCGGCTCTGCTACTCATCCAGGAGGCGGAATCATGGGTGCACCGGGACGAAACGCAGCGTTGAAGATGTTAAAGGATTGGAAGGGCCGGTAAGTGATTCTCGAATTGCAATAAGAGAGTTAGTTATCGAGAGAGGTTTGAAAAGCGCCGCCGGGCCGGCGCGCTCCAAGGATGCACGATATTGTAATTATTGGTGGTGGACACAATGGGCTGGTGGCTGCGTGTTATCTCGCAAAAGCCGGTCTCAAGGTTCTTGTTCTTGAGCGCCAACCATCTGTAGGTGGAGGCGCCGTGACCGAAGAGCTTGAAGCGGGCTTTCGAATCTCCACACTAGACCATACTCCTGGTCCATTCTCAAAAAATATTATTTCCGATCTCGAGCTTTCACGTTTTGGACTAGAGTTAATTACCCCTGAAGTCCGGGTTGTGGGTCTGGCGCTCAACGGCGAGTCGCTTGCGATCTATAACGATGTCGAACGCACCGTACAAGAAATCAATAAATTTTCGACGCGCGACGCTAATAAATACGGTGAGTTTGTAGAGTGTTTTACGCGGATAGGTGCCGTGATCGCACCTTTGCTTTCGCTGACACCTCCCTCGATTGATCAGCCAAGCGCAAGCGAAGTTTGGCAGTTGGGAAAATTTGGGCTCGCTTTCCGCGGTCTTGGCAAAAAAGATGAATACCGGATCCTCCGTTGGGGCCCGATGGCTGTCGCCGATTTGGTGGCTGAGTGGTTCGAGACCGAGTTACTACGAGCCATGGTCGCCGCCCGGGGAATTTCCGGATCATTCGCCGGCCCATGGTCCGCTGGAACTAGTTTGGGTCTGCTTTGGCAGGCGGCACTCGGTGGGAGTCCGATAGCTCCAGCCGACCACGTTAAAGGGGGACTCGGAAGTCTAACCCGGGCTTTAGCTAAAGCAGCGGAAAGTTTAGGAGTTGAAGTCCGAACTTCCTCGGAAGTTAGTCGGATCGATTTTAATGCTACCGATCGCGTGCGTGTCATTTTGAAGAACGACGAGACATTCGAGGCCCGCGCCGCAGTATCAAATGCTGATCCCAAAGCTACTTTTCTCCGTTTAGTAGATCCGGTCGATCTGGACCCAAACTTTTTGTCCAAGGTCAGAAATCTTCGCGCCGTCGGAACAATAGCCAAGATCAACCTCGCACTCTCAGATTTGCCGAGATTCAAGGGAATTCCGAAGGAAGATGGTCCAACCAGGTTAGCCGGTCGAATTCATATTGGACCAGAAATCGATTATCTCGAGCGTGCATTCGATGCTGCTAAGTATGGAGAGTTTTCACAGCATCCGTTCCTGGACATCACTATTCCGTCACTCAGCGACACAACCCTGGCACCACCAGGAAAGCACGTAATGTCGATTGTGGCCCAGTTTGCGCCATACATGTTGAAAGCCGGTGATTGGGCCACATGCGAACGCGATCTCGCCGATTCGGTGGTTGATACTTTGTCGGAATACGCTCCGGGAATTCGCGACGTAATTAGCTCTGTACAAGTCATTACTCCTCTCGACCTCGAGTCGAACTACGGCTTGACTGGTGGCCATATTCACCACGGCGAACAAGCGTTGGACCAGTTCTTTACGTTTCGCCCGCTGATCGGTTTCGCTCAATACCGTACGCCGATATCACGACTTTATTTGTGTGGTGCCGGTACGCACCCTGGAGGTGGAATAACAGGTCTGTGTGGCGCGAACGCCGCTCGGGAAATTGCGCGGGACGTGAAGATGGGAAAGATTTAATTCATGGCAAAGAAACAAACACGCAGAAGCTTCGCGAGTGATAACAATGCCGGCGTTCATCCAGAGTTGATTGAAGCCATAAAAGAAGCCAACGAAGGTCATGTCATTGCTTATGGCGACGATCCATTTACGGCGAAAGCGGTAAAGCAATTCCAGCAGCATTTTGGAAAAGATGTTGCGGTCCACTTCGTCTTCGGCGGGACGGGCGCGAACGTGCTCGGCTTGCAGGCAATAACAAAATCTTACGAGGCGATAATTTGCGCCCAGACGGCGCACATAAACGTCGATGAATGTGGCGCACCGGAAAAGTTTAGCGGGAGTAAGCTCCTGACAGTGCCAACTCCCGATGGAAAGATTAGATCCAGTTATGTCGAGCGCTTTCTAGACGGAGTCGGTTTTGAACATCACGTGCAACCTCGCGTGATTTCGATCTCCCAATCAACTGAGATGGGCACGGTATACACGCTGAAGGAACTCAAGACACTCGCCGACTTTGCGCATCGCAACAACATGTTTCTGCACCTCGACGGCGCTCGCATCGCCAACGCCGCAGTTAGTTTAAAGGTGTCGTTCAAAGCTATGACGGCTGAGTGCGGCGTTGATGTTCTTTCCTTTGGCGGCGCCAAGAACGGAATGATGTACGGCGAGGCTGTGGTCTTCCTCAATAAAAAGCTGGGCACCGACTTTAAGTACATCCGGAAGCAAGGGATGCATCTGCCATCAAAGATGCGATATATCTCAGCTCAATTTGAACGATTGTTATCTACCGATTTGTGGAGACGCAGCGCCGAGCATTCGAATCGAATGGCACGAATCCTTGCGGACGAACTGGAGACCGTTCCCAATATAAAATTGACGCAGCCAGTCGAGGCGAATGGAGTGTTTGCTCTGATACCGCGAAAATTTGTCCCGCCGCTGCAGAAGGAATATTTCTTCTACGTTTGGAATGAAGAGACGTCGGAAGTTCGTTTTATGACGTCGTTCGATACCACTGAAGACGATATTAAAGAATTTGTGACGCTGGTCCGGAAGACGGTGCGGTAAGTTAAGATTTTACGAGGAACGTTTTTCCAAAGCGCCGCCGGGCCGGCGCACTCCAAGGAAGCCGCGAGCTGCAATTACGATCATCAGAATCCAAAAAAAGTAGCGCAGTCGAAAAAGCGCTCCAAGATTTATCACCGCCAAACCAAGACTGATCATCCCGGTAACAGCCACCAGAAGTATTAGCCACATACTCAAACGACGCCGTTCCTTCCAAATCGCAATAACGGCAAAAACGTAGAGCGCATACATCAATAGCGTTTCAACTCCGCTAATGACCCTACTGATCATAAAAGGGGGCCCGTTGAGCCAAAAATTGGGAAACGGGGCAAAAATTCCTATTTCCGCTGCCCGCGGCAGATACCTGGCAACGTCGCCAACGCTTCTCAGTGCAACATCGCTATCAATGTTCGAAGCCTGACCCTCATAAACCTTAAACCCATTGCGACGCACTTCGAGTTGCAGAATGAGCCGTGATATCAAACTGCTTCGTCGCGCCATGTACTCTTCACGACTAATTGCGAACGGCGTGACGGGGGGTCGCACATTCGGCATCGATGTGCTCTTCACCGTCGACGGTATAACCACAACAATCACACATATGACGACGATCATTACAACTTGATGGGCCAGGAACCTTCTGATCACGAACATTTTGATTGTAAGAAAGACGCCGGTAAGCAATGTCGCTACCACCACTATGTTCCACATGTTTCCACGGAGCAGCCAGAAGAATGTCATCAGAGTCGCCAATGCGATGACAAATAAGACCGCAACTCCTCGCCCAAACTCACGATTTAGAAGCAGAGTCATCAAGTACAAAATCATCAGCAAACAAAGAGTCGAAATCGGATCACGTACCAACTGGGTTGTATGAAGTAGAAAGGACGGCCAGACACCAACCAGGACGGCAGCCAGGAAAGCCGCACGCGCATTGAAGACCTCCTTGCCCAGTAAGTAAACAGCCGCCAGGATTCCGAGATAGTAAAAAAGATTGAGAACCTCTGCCGCGAGGATGTTGTGGCCAAGGAGCCATCCCAGTGCTGCAAACGAGATGGAATACAGTCTGACGTGAAGCGACGCTTGAGTGTGAAACCATGCTGACAAGCCTTGTGACTGCCATACGGTCACCATCTCTGAGGCCCAATTTCGATACGCAACTGAGTCCATCGCGAACGGTAGTCCAATTCCATGTTCGTCGAATATCGAAGGCAGCAACCGGAAATGACCAATCATGAAGACTGTAATTGTGAGGCAAAGATGAAGAATGGCGGCCGCTATGAGCCAATGAAAGAGTTTCAATCTCAAAGGTTGGGCCATTGGAAACGGAGGCCTCTAATCGAACAGTATCTTCATAAGATCTCGCGCCGACGCAATACCCAGGAACTTTGTCTCGGTGGTGTGATCAGGTTGGACCGAAAGCTCGCTTATATCGGATACAGTGCGACCTTGTTGTAATCTTCTCCGCTCCTCCTCAAGCTCGCGCTTCTCTTTTGTGCGAGATAGTTCCAACCCGCCTGAACGAATAAATTCAACGATGCTACTGAGCTCGTCGCGATCGAACCAAACGCCGTGCTGTTTACAGAGATCGACTATGACTCCGGAACAGCGAGCAAAGTTGACTCGATTCATCAACTGCGCACAAACCGGACAGGGAATGTAAGTTACTTTCGTCGACAGATCGGGCGGTTGCATTGAAGGGTGGCCCAGGACAGCCGACTGATGCTCGCGATCGGCACAGATACGTTCAAATGTTCGCGGATCGACCCACAGGCCCAGACATTTTTCACATTCAAGTATCTCAGAGTCCTCCAACGAGACTGCTCTCATTTCAACTTTGCACCGGGGACAACGTTTTCCGGTGGAGTCGACACTCTCGCGTCGTTGAGCTTCAGCACCGCATTTTGGGCAGTGTCGCGAACCCAGGAACATCAACGCAAAACATGATGGGCAAGCAATGGTGGCAAGTCGTGCTCCACAATACTGACACTGAGGGGCATCAGTCGAGGTCGCTGCACCGCACATTGGACAGTTCATTGTTTCGGCATCCATGGGTCGCATTCTAGCAAAGATGGATTTGTTGATGACACAAGAGCAGACTCGCAACGAAGGTTCTAGTTAAACCGATATTTGAATTCTCTGTGAAACCTCTGTGGACTTTGTGTCTCTGTGGTGGTGTCCTCGATTTACTGGGCCACCTCGTTTCTTGCTCTTAAAACAAGAGGTATTCGTCTGTTCTACAGAGCAAGGCGAGTTAAGACCCTATCAATTGATCTGTTGGCTTGGCCAACCACTCGAAAACTTCGTAATCTGTTTGTCGCTTTCCAAAATAGAAGCTCTATCAGCGTTCGTTTATGAGCATCAGCCCAATCGATGAAGTTAGCAGCGTTTTTCAACCGGCTTCAAATCTTGTCTCAAGTATGAACCAGAAGTCTCCCGCGGTAGTTTTGAGCCTTGATGTCGGAACCTCAGGCGTACGGGCGGTACTGTTTGATGAATCCGGTAACCAACTCGAACAGGCACAAACAAAGAGTCAACGAGAAAGCTCTGTCGGTGATTTTGCCGAGCTGGATGCTGACGCGATTGTGGCAGATGTGGTTACCACGATCGACGAGCTTATGCTGAAAGCTCCCGATTGCCGTCCGCATTACTTAGCAATCTCAGCCTTTTGGCATAGCCTTCTCGGCGCTGACGCTGATGGAAATGCAACGACACCATTGCTTACCTGGGCCGATACTCGTGGCGCCAGGTTTGCTCGACAATTGCGCGGAGAGTTTGACGAGAAAGAATGGCATGCGCGAACTGGTTGTCGCTTCCATCCCAGCTATTGGCCTGCAAAGCTACTCTGGCTCAGGAACGAGTTTCCCGAGCTGGTCGCGCAAACAAAGCTGTGGCTCGGCTTTGCTGAATTCCTTTGCCTGAAGCTATTCGGAACTCCTGCCGCTTCCATCTCGATGGCGTCCGCTACAGGATTATTTAACCAGCGGACTAACGACTGGGATTGGGAGTCGATTGAGGCACTCAAGATTGCACCCAAAACTCTCCCATCAATCGTCATCGAGCCCGGCAATAGATTTAAATCAGAATTGAACAATCGTTGGCCCGCACTTTCCGAGTGTGTACTAACTGTGATTATTGGCGATGGAGCTGCAAATAACATCGGGGGAGGCTGCACCACAAATGATCGAGTTGCTTTGATGATTGGAACTTCAGGAGCAATGCGAACAATTTATGCGGATGATCCACCTCAATCGCTGTCTATGAGTCTCTGGAGTTATCGCGTAGATCAGCGAAGGATAGTTACAGGCGGCGCGTTATCTGATGGCGGTGGGTTATATAGTTGGCTTGTTCGTTCTTTACTAATCGATGATCTGTCCTCAATTGAAGATCAGTTATCCAAACTCGAAGCGGACAGTCATGGCCTGACGATTCTTCCATTCTGGTCCGGTGAGCGAAGCACCGGTTGGCTTCCTGACGCGCGTGGCGCCATTTTGGGATTGACTCAGCGGACGACAACCGTCGACATAGTTCGAGCAGCCTTGGAAGCTATCGCTTATAGGTTTGCGCTCATTTCAAAAGCGCTTGAACAAGTCGCACCTGATGCCACAATTGTCGCGACGGGTAATGCTCTACGCGCTTCTCCTGTTTGGGCACAGATAATTGCCGACGTTCTTGGTCGTAGTTTGGTAATTGGAGGTTCTCCCGAGGCGTCTGCGCGGGGAGCAGCCTTGCTTGCGCTTGAAGTGGTGGGCAAAATAGGCGCTATCGAAGACTTGAGCGCCGTCCCTGAACAGATTTTTGAGCCTGACATGTCCCGGCATGAGCTTTACGCTGCGGGATTGACACGTCAGGAGGAAATTTACCGTCGTCTGATGGACGACACGAGTTGAGACGCAAATTACGAATACTTGAAGACAGATTTCGTGACTTATCGGACTTAGAGTAGAACCACGGTTGAAGATAGAAAATTCTCCTTAGGAAACATCAAATGAGCGCGCCTCTGCAAAAAGAAAACACTGATCCAAAACTCGATCAACTTTGCATTAATACAATTCGAACGCTGACGCTTGATGCGGTGCAAAAAGCACAGTCGGGACATCCTGGTCTACCGCTGGGCGCCGCTCCGATGGCCTACGTTTTGTGGACTAGATTTCTGCAATACAACCCGAGGAATCCAAAATGGGAGAATCGCGATCGCTTCCTGCTCTCAGCTGGTCACGGCTCGATGTTGCTTTATTCCCTTCTACATTTGACGGGCTACGATCTTTCTCTTGATGAATTGAAAAACTTCCGCCAGTGGGGGTCTAAAACACCCGGTCATCCAGAGTACGGCTTAACGCCGGGCGTCGAAATTACGACTGGTCCATTGGGTCAGGGTTTCGCAAACGGCGTAGGGATGGCGATGGGAGCGGCGCATCTGGCTGCTAAATTCAACAAGCCGGGCTTCCCGATAATCGATCACCACGTTTACGCGATCGTATCTGATGGCGACCTGATGGAAGGCGTGGCCTCGGAAGCTGCGTCCCTCGCCGGCCACCTAAAATTAGGCAAGTTGATTTATCTCTACGACGACAACCACGTAACGATCGAAGGGTTTACTAATCTCGCTTTCAGCGAGGATGTGCCGAAGAGGTTTCAGGCTTACGGCTGGCACACGCGCACCGTGGATGATGGCAATAATCTCGAAGATATTGAGGCCGCTATCTCCGAAGCTCGAGCCATCGAGGATCAGCCCTCTCTGATTTCTGTGAAGACGATTATCGGTTTTGGCATGCCCAGTGAAGGAACTCGCAAAGCTCACAGCGATCCCCCTGGTGAAGAAGCGGTACGAGAAACCAAACGACATCTTGGGTGGCCGGAAGACAAACAGTTCTTCATTCCTGATGAAGCGCTGGCCCATTTCCGCAAGGCAGTCGAGCGCGGCGCCCAGCAAGAAGGTGATTGGCGAGCTCAAGTTGAGGAATACAAGACTAAGTTCGCTGATGATGGAAAATTTCTTCAAATGACAATTGATGGTGATCTGCCCGAGGATTGGGAGAAGCAGCTGCCATCATTTGATGATGCAAAACCAATGGCCACTCGTGTGGCCAGCGGAGAAGTCATCAATGCACTGGCTCCCGTTATGCCAATGCTAATCGGGGGCTCAGCCGACCTGGGCGTCTCAAACAATACTGACATCAAGGGTGGCGGTAGTTTCGAGGCAACCGAATACGGCGGACGCATTCTCCATTTCGGCGTTCGTGAACACGCGATGGGTGCAGCTTTAACAGGCATATCGCTTAATGGTGGTCTAATCCCTTTCGGCGGGACCTTTTTGACATTTTCAGATTATATGCGACCGGCAATCCGGCTTGCAGCCCTGTCGGAAGTTCAAGTCATTTACGTTTTTACTCACGACTCAATCGGCCTCGGTGAGGATGGTCCAACGCATCAGCCGATCGAACACCTGGCTGCTCTCCGCACCATCCCGCATCTTTTCGTCGTGCGACCTGCTGATCCAGCTGAGGTAAGTGAAGCCTGGCGGCTGGCGATTCTGCGATGCAATCGTCCTACGGCCCTGGCCCTGACGCGACAAAAAGTAGCCATCATCGATCGCAAAAAGTTTGCGCCGGCCAGCGGATTGCGAAAGGGCGGCTATATTTTGGCCGACGCGGAAACGACCGACGGTCAAAAGGCAACTCCAAAGTTATTGTTATTAGCGACAGGCTCAGAAGTTGGTCTGGCGCTCGAAGCCAGGGAAACGCTGCAAAAAGAGGGTATTCCAACTCGAGTAGTTTCAATGCCTTGCCTTGAGTTATTTGAAGAACAAGCGGTCGAATATCGCGGCGAAGTTTTACCCTCTACCGTCACGGCCCGTTTGGCAATTGAAGCGGGCGTGCGGCAATGTTGGGACCGCTATGTTGGTCTGGCCGGAGATGTAATCGCACTCAATCGATTCGGAGCATCGGCACCCGGTGAGATTGCTTTGAGGGAACTGGGATACAACATAGATAATGTTTTGAAGCACGCTCGCGCGCTTCTCTGATGGGTCTCAGACAGTAAGGAAGTTTATGAAGATCGCAGTAGGCGCGGATCACGGCGGCTTTCCGCTGAACGAACGCGTGATAGATGATTTGAGACTTCACAATCACGAGGTCATTGATTTTGGAACGCATGATGGTTCTAAACCTGACGACTATCCGGATTACGCCAAACAGGTAGCAGAAGCTGTTCAGTCTGGCGACGCTGACATTGGGGTACTCGTTTGCGGCAGTGGAGTGGGAGCGGCGGTAGCCGCGAACAAGGTTCGCGGTGTCCGTGCAGCACTTTGTGGCGATACTTATTCGGGTCATCAGTGTCGCGAACACGACGACTGTAATGTCCTCTGTTTGGGCGCCCGTGTCACCGGAGTTGAACTGGCGCTTGAGATACTTCGCGCTTTCGTTGGAGCGAGTTTTACCGGTGAAGAACGACATAGAAGGCGACTAGCGAAGGTTGCTGTTATGGAAAGTGAGTTCGATAAGGGGTAATCGCTTGTGTCAAGAAACCACCGGCTTCAGCCGTGGTTATTCAGTTTTCGCCAACGCTACGGAACATCGATGTTTAATTGATACCACCGTCATCAACCGCTCTTTGCATGTTCGGGCTAGGCGAAAACTAAATCACCAAGGCTCAAGCCGGTGGTTTCCTGGTTTTACACAGTCGCTACCGTTCGACGAATTTTCGCACCTGTACACGACCGTTAGATCATAAACTGGAGCGCCGAAGGCATCACCTCGAATCTCACCGGTGTTACACCTCGAACATTCCCGTCCGCTTCGATCAGCATCGCATCTTGCATCATGAGTGTTTCGATCAACACTATTTCGCCCTGTGTGATATTGACCTTCGGGTTGTTAACGTGCCCACCCTTATGTACTCGCGACAATTCGGCAATCACATTTGCACGTGAAAGTCCCGAAGCAGTTACCACATCGAGCTTACCATCATCCAGGCTCGCGTTCGGCGACAGCATCATGCCGCCGCCCGCATAAAGCGCGTTTGCAACCGCAACCAAATTCATTGGTCCATCTGAAACCAGTTTCCCATCAATCGAGACTTTAACTCGTCGTTCACGCCAAACGGCCAAGGCTCCGAGAGCCGCGAAGAGAAACCGGAACTCACCCGAAAAACGCCGCATGAAATTTCCCTGTGAGGCGACTCGCGACGCAGTTTCACCCCCGATTCCCATCGTCGCAGCATTGAGACAAATGAAGGGTGTTTGCAAACCGTTACTGCGTCCGTAAAGAACATCGATCAAGCGCGTTACCGGGCGTTCAGGTTCAGTTAGCTTTGAGATGAAGGCCTTGAGCCAGGTGTTGAGCGCCGCACGCTGCCCAACCAAGCCGCGGGCGAAGTCGTCACCAGTGCCGGCCGGGAGTACAGCAAGAGCGGCATCTTTGTTGATTGCTTTCGGTAGCTGTTCGGGATTCTCCGAAAACTCAAAATAACCTTCTGCAACTTCACTCAAACTTCCATCGCCTCCGACTACGACGATCAGTTTTGTCCCATCGTGAAGAGCGCGTCTTGTTTGAATGGTTGCATCACCGATGGCTGCAGTTAGGTGAGTGTCGTATTCGATTTTGGCCTTCTCCAGTTCTGTCTGGATCACGGGCCAAACTTGCCGAGCTCTCGCGGCTGAATTATTAATAATTATTAAAGGACGATGCATGAATCAGCGTCTCGGGCTTGGTAATCTTGATCGCAATTGGAGTAAAACATAGAACCTGGAGTTTCCTAAAACAAAACTATGAAAGCAGCAATCATTACAAGACCAGGCGAGACGGATGTACTAGAGATTAGACAGGTCGACGATCCACCAAAACCAACAGCAGATCGAGTGCTCGTCCGCGTCCGAGCCGCCGCCTTAAATCGTGCTGACGTACTGCAACGACAAGGCAAATATCCGCCGCCCCCAGGTGCTCCCAGAGATATTCCCGGTATGGAGTTCTCAGGAGAAGTTTCGCAGATCGGTCCAGAGGTTTATTCCTGGCAAACAGGCGACCGAGTTTTCGGGATCTGTGCCGGAGGAGCACAAGCTGAATTTGTGACTGTGCCGGCGAGTCACCTTGCACAAGTGCCGGAGAATTTGAGTTGGAACGATGCTGCTGCCGTTCCAGAAGTCTTTATCACCGCTCATGACGCACTGTTTACCCAAGCAGATCTGCAGCCTGCTGAGACGGTGCTTATTCATGCCGCCGGCTCTGGCGTAGGGACTGCCGCTATTCAACTTGTCCGTGCGACTGGAAGCCGCTCATTTGGAACTTCTCGGTCCGCAGACAAATTAGAACGAGCGAAACAGTACGGGCTAGACGAGTCAGTAGTTGTCGGCGATGACCCAAAAGGCTTCGTGGATGTCGTCAAGCGTTGGTCCAACAATCGCGGAGTGGATGTGATTCTTGACCTTGTTGGTGCGGGCTATTTTGAGGCTAACTTATTGGCTCTTGCCCAAACTGGCCGCCTGATGCTGGTAGGAACAACTTCAGGATCCCGAGCGAACATCGATTTTGGTTTGGTTATGTCGAAACGTTTGAGTATTCGCGGAACAGTCTTGCGAGGACGCTCGAACGAAGAGAAGGCGACGGCTACTCGACTCTTTTCCAAGCATGTGGTTCCGCTACTGGCCGCAGGTATTGTCAAACCAGTGGTGGAAGTGGTCTTTCGTCTGGAAGAGATACGCGAAGCGCACCGGATGATGGAGTCGAATCAGAACTTTGGAAAGATTGTTCTGTCAGTAGAATAGATCCTGAGGCGTGATTGCGGTGTTCGGGTGAGTCTCGGTAATCGAGACCCACCCGAAACTGTTTTAACCTCTTGCGCGAACGCGGCTCGCAGCCAGTGCTAATTCTCGTGCACGAGGCATCGCGTCAACGCCGCGAGCGATCTGCGGGTCGGCATCGTTAAAAACCTGCGTAGCGGTTCGATATCCGTAGGCAGCTGACAAAACGTTATAGCGGAGCTGTCTCTCTGAAAAAGTTCGCGCCCGGTCC
This sequence comes from Pyrinomonadaceae bacterium, assembly GCA_035457105.1. Taxonomy (GTDB): domain Bacteria; phylum Acidobacteriota; class Blastocatellia; order Pyrinomonadales; family Pyrinomonadaceae; genus PSRF01. The sequence continues at coordinate 8,034 of DATIBX010000758.1, read as the reverse complement.
AACTGGTCCGCCGTCGCTTTGTAGGCTGGCTTGCTGGCGGCAAACTTCTTCAACTCAGAAAACAGCGCATCAGTCACTGGATAATCTTCCGGCGCAAGATCATGCTCGAAGTCGATCGCTCGTTGAATCTTGTAGTTCGCAAATCCTGGGACCCTGCCGTTTGTCAGTTCCAATGAAAAGGCAAACACTACATCACGCAAGTGGGCTTCGGCCGCCGTTATTCGCCCCGGTTTTACAAGTTCATCCGGCGAAATTCCACCCCCGCCATAAACAGCTCGCCCGGTATCGGTATGGCTTTCAGGACCACTTTGGGCTGCTTGTCCACTCTTATCAGCAGCTAAACCGCCGGGAAAGTAATAGCTGTAAAAACCACCGTTTGAGTAGTCGCGCTGAATCAGTCGACCCGACGGTGTGTAGTACTTGGCAATGGTCAACAATAAAGCGGAGTCGTAATCCAATTGGAAGGGGAATTGGACCAGGCCTTTGCCAAAAGTTGTTTCACCTACGATGAAGGCTCGATCATGATCCTGTAGCGCGCCGGCTACGATCTCTGCTGCCGATGCAGTCTCACCGTTTACAAGCACAACCACTGGAACGGGGTCCGGACTATCATTCACCGATGCGTACGATTGAGAACTATCACGGAATCGACCCTTCTGAGAGACGATCATCTGTCCCCGTTGCAAAAACGTATTGGCGACCCGAACAGCCTGGATCAAGAGACCGCCGCGATTGCCACGCAGATCCAAAACCAACATGTTCATGCCACGAGCGTGCAACGCCTTCAACGCTTGATCAAACTCTTCGGCCGTGGTGATGTTGAAACCACCGGTCATTGCCACATAACCGACCCCAGGACGCAGCATGTAGGCTTGGGCTATTGACGGCAGCGAAACCGCATCGCGTACGATGTTGACTGTTTCACGTTGATGATTTCCAGGATGCTCCACTGTTACCTTGACTGTAGTGCCCCTTGTACCAAGCAAAAACTTCCGCACTTCGGGATAGGTCTTACCCTTCATTGACTGGCCGTCGACCTCAACGATCTTATCTCCATAACGGAGACCAGCTCTTTCAGCCGGAGATTCCTCGAAGGTGGCACGGATAAATGTGTTTACATCCGAGCCTTCGCGAAGGTCTTCGATGGTCGCCCCAATACCAAAATACTCAGAGCGTTGTTCAGTTCTGAAGGAGGCATATTCAACCGGATCAAAATAAGTTGAATGCGGATCGAGTACGCTCAGCATACCGCTAATCGACGACTTAAAGATGCCGTTGTAATCCAATTTCTTGCCGTCTATATAGTTTGCCTGGATCACTGAAAGCGCTTCTGCAACATCACTCTTAATGAGTGGACCTGAAACAGGCCTGCCGGTAGTAGTTGTGGTGCTGGCACTGCGATCAGGAGCAGTTGCTCGTCGTGCTGACCGATTTTGCTGGGCGAAGATAATGGCGGGAACTAATAACGCTAAGACAAGGAAAAGAATGCCCGGGGCAAAAGATCTTTTTCTCACGCAAACCTCCTAAAACCTATCTGTTCTGTTCTGCCCGCTTGGTAGCCGGAACTTCGGGCAAAAACGGGAAGCCAGCATAACACGAAGCGAGGGAGCTTTTGAATGTAGGCTTGAGCCTGTTCTTAAGTTTATTCCACCGAAAATCGGGTGGCAGGTACTGGAAAAGCACCAGCGCTAAAATTTGGCTTAACAATTAAACTATCTGAAATTATTCGTGAATAGGCCGATTCTGGGCAGTTATCTCGAAATTGACCCATTCGCGCTCTTTTGTAGATGCGGCTCGAGGTAATTTGGTCGCCCCTAAATGACAAACCAAAAGAGTGATAGCTTTGCCTCAAAAATCGATTTCGGTGGTAAGGAGTTTCGTGTTTAGTTCGTCTGAGTTCGTGGATGGTTCCTTTTGTCCAGAAAAACTAAGGACGATCCACGAAGTCACACTAACCAACCGCCTGACTCGAAGCTTCTTTTGAGGCAAAGGCTAAAGCGGACTAGTCCCTGGAAATGGCCACGGGTAACAACCCAAGACAGTTCTTTCTCAGAGGCGGCAAAGTCGTGTCTAAGGGAAAATCTTCCGAGAAAGATAAGAACTTGAATCGGTTAGTTACACAGAGAAGGCTAGAATTACGGACACTGTAAAAAGTTATAACGATTATTGTTTTGCTGGCTAAGTCGTATATTATGACCGGGTTCTCGCACGACAAGTCGCCGGAGGAGTCTTAATGTCCGCAAGCGTAAAGAAGGACGTCTTAACCAGGTTTGCCAATGATCACCGTGAGGAATTCGAAGACCTACTTCGCAAATTTGTCGAGATTCCGACCATTTCTGTCGATCCATTACACGCAAATGACATAAAACGAGGGGTCGAGTTAACCGCTGATACCATCAGGAGCTTCGGCGGCTCCGTTGAGGTCTATCAGGCAGACAAGGGCAACCCGGTGATTCATGGAGTTTTCGGGACCAATAGTGGACGACCAGCGGTGACCGTCTACAACCACATGGACGTGCAACCGGCGTCTAAAGAAACTGAACCATGGGTTACGGAGCCCTTTGTGTTCACCAAAGACGGGGACACCTACTTCGGTCGAGGCACGACAGATGATAAAGGCCCGGCACTCTCCGCTTTGTACGGCGCGCGCGCGGCAATGGAAGCCGACATTCCGGTGAACATTCGTTTTCTCTGGGAGTTTGAGGAAGAGATCGGCTCACCCAACTTCGAAAAGATTATTACGAAGGCGGCTCCTCAGCTGCGAACGGATTCGGTGGTGGTTTCCGACACGGTCTGGGTGTCACGCAATCGACCTGCGAGTTCGGCTGGGTTGCGCGGCTTGATGGGATTTATGCTCAGACTTGAAACTGGCACTGTCGATACGCATTCCGGCGAAACTGGAGGTGCGTCGCGTAATCCGATTGCTGAGTTAATGCAGGTAGTCTGCGACATCTACGACGTGCATACGGGTAAGGTGAAGATTAAAGGCTTTTACGACGACATAATTCCCCCGACCAGAAAAGAGCTCAACGATTGGGCCAAGAGCGGATTCACGGTGAAGGCGTTTAAGAAAGCGCATCACCTCAAGAAAATGCGATCGGATGATCCAGTGGAAGTCATGAAGCGGATTTGGGGAATGCCAACACTTGAAATCCACGGTGTGGTCGGCGGATACCAGGGAACGGGTCTCAAATCGATTGTCCCGCCAAGAGCTGAGGTGAAAGCCTCGTGCCGTCTCGTTCCTGGCCAAGATCCAGCCAAATTAAAGAGGCTAATTATAGCGGCAGTAAAAGAACGGAACCCAGACGTGACTATTCAATTCGAGTCAGCTGCTCCCGCATTCCGGACACAAGTTGATGGACCGTACCCAGAAGCTCTTAAGCGCGCAATTAAATTTTCGTTTGGACGTGAGGCAGTTTTCGTGCGTGACGGCGGAACGATTGGCGCTATGACCAGCATTGAAAAAGTACTGCGCTGCCCAATAATGTTTTTGGGACTGTCGTTACCTGAGCATGGTTATCATGCGCCGAACGAAAATTTTGACTGGCAACAGGCCTCGGGCGGGATGGTTGCTTTCGCTAAGTATTTCGAAGAGATCGCAAACATGGCGCAGTGACGTTGGGTGCCGGCTCACTTGCCTGCAATTGATCAAATGACACAGGCAAGACGTTCTTCGTTGAGCGCGACAAACCCAAACTTCTCATAAAAGTGACGCGCCTCAGGATTGTCCTGGTGCACTGCAACATCGATGCGCGCAACTGACTCTTTTCGAAGTTGCGTCTTCAACTGGTCGAGCATCGCCGTACCGACACCTTGTCCGCGACGGTTTGGTTGGACCGAGACATCATCAAGTTTAGCAACAACAGCTCCCATGGATGTCGAGATCGCATAACACACAACACAGATCCCCGCGACACCTGCTTCGTCATAAGCCATCCAAACAAAACCTAAATCAGGATGCTCCATAAACAGATCCAGAGCGTCGTTAAGGCCTTTCACCCCCCGATCGCCATAAGCCTGACTGCTCGCGAGATAATGTTCATCCTCTCCCAAAAATGCACTTAACATTTGGAAGGCATCCGAAACATCCGCCGCGTGCATTTTCCTACATGAAATCATTGAGATAATGATGCCACAGAAAATACTCTTTGTCGTTTCGAGTTTTCGAAAAATAAACTCTCTGCGCTTTGCTCTCTTCAAGAGTCTCGAGCGCAGAGAGTTTGATCTAATTTGAAGCTCGACCTTGATTTATTTCGGGAGCAGCACACTATCAACTACATGAATCACACCGTTCGACTGGAAAACATTCGCGATCGTGACTCGTGATTGTCCACCTTTTTCATCGGTCAGTACGAGCGTATGGCCGTCCATCCACGCTGTTAAGATTCCCCCATTGACCGCTTTAAACGAGGCCTTTCCGTGGCCCGCATTTATCTTTTTCTGAATTGTATTTTCGTCAAATCTCCCGGCGAGCACGTGGTAAGTCAGGATGTTTGTTAGCATGCCTTTGTTCTCAGGCTTCAAAAGCGTTTCGATTGTTCCTGCCGGCAGTTTGTCGAAGGCCGCATTTGTCGGCGCAAAGACTGTAAAGGGGCCTTTACTCTTTAGCGTTCCCACGAGGTCTGCGGCTTTAACTGCAGCAACAAGAGTTGTGTGGTCGGCAGAGTTCACGGCATTGTCAACAATGTCTTTCGATTTCAACATTGCTGCTCCACCTACCATCGGATTATCCATCGAGTTCATTTGAGCGTTTGCACGTTGGTTTGCGAGCGTGAACGAGGCCACTGCAAGCAATACCATGACTAGAAATCTCTTCACGATAGTTACCATCCTTGTCTAACTAGATTGTTTGTAAGACTGGAGAGATATACGGGAGGGGGAGTGCGATTGGATTGTGGGGGTGGTCGGGCCTGGGCTTTGAGCTTGAGCTTTCGACTACTTAGAAATTCTTAAATATCCAATATCAAATAAGTAAGATTTGATATTGGATATTTGAGAAGTGTTAGTAATTGCACCAAGCTCCCTTTTACGATTGCGGTATGAACAACTGAACACCGAAACTACAGGCTAACGAAGAAAGGCCCAAGACCTACGGACTCGCTACTTAGAAATTCTCAAATAGTCGGACCCAAGTTCAACCCCTACTGAGTAACTATCGTGCCCATCTTCACCACTTCAAAGTTAGAACCTTTTACATTCTTCAGGTTGTTCAAATCGTCATCATCCCAGCGTGGATCCGGAGCGCCACTGAGGTACCAGTTCGAACCATTGTCCGCCAGGATCATTCCATACTTCTTTAGTGCTTTGAGAATGACTTGCATCGATGGTGAATATCCGGTGATATCAAATGAAGCCTTCAGACGAACACGCATTCCCATCGGAGGACGATCGACACTCGTGTTATTGCTGGCCCAGTGACGGGCCGGCGCAACATAAGCTTGTCTGGTGATCGAGGCGGTAAACCTGATGGCGTGCTTTATTTCTTGTTGTTCAAAGACTTCGTCATAGCGCACGAGTCCTGGAAAGATCGGTAAACCAGCTGCATCTGCCGAGGTCCAACCTGCTGGCCTTAAGGCATTTGAATTCAGGTCAAACAAAGCTCCAGAATCCGCATTCCAGCTGCTCCCAGTGTTTTGCGGAAAGGCTCGATACATTTCATACAGCTTCCAGTTGTCCCTATCGATCACCAGTACATGACGATCACCGGTTGAATTTGATCCGCCTTCAATTGGAGCGTTAGCAGGCACCGGATATGGTCCAGGATCACTTTGCGATCCGTAAGCTGTGAAATTGATCGGAACAGGAGCCTGGGTTCCAGAGACAACGACATAAGGAATGCCATTGGGTGCGCCATCCCAAACTGTACCAAAATCAGGATGTAGTCCCACTGTGAGACCCATCCCTGCGATCAGGTTATCTGAATTAGGATCCACGGGACTAAGCGAAACGTCTTCGTTCCACGGGTTATCAAAGGGAAACACTTGCTTGCCGTGTAAACTTGCGCCTGGTCCTAGATCTGGAACTGGTTGGGGCGGAGGCGTATCATCTGGTGGACCACCACCAACATGGCCGATACCCACGCGGACTCGGTTACTGGTGAGACCAGCATAGGAAATTCCGATGAGGACATCGCCAACATCTCCAAGATTGTCGTTCAACCTCATCGTTATCGAAGTCATCCACGGAAAACCCGAAACTGCACCCACATACTCAACGGGAAGCGAGTAGTGAAGATGATTGCTATCTTCTGCGTCGGCAGTGACCACAGACGGGGGCTCACCACTTGCCAAACTGAGATTAGCCGAAAAGAGAGTGATCCGAGTCCGATTATCTACTCCAAATGGAACAGGAGCGGTGGCGGCGAAGGGTTCGACAAGCAGGTTGGTCGACTCTACCGCAATCGCGCGAGTCGAATTTGCCTTTGTTAACAGAATCGGCGCCGTAGCCGCATGCGGTGCGTTCATCGGGAACCACAGGACCAACAACAAACTCGTTAGGATTGCAATCGTTAATCGTCTGGGAACTAAAACGCGGCTAAGACAAGGCCCTGGCATAAGGCTCCAAAATGTTTCGTGATGTTGAGGATTAGGGCAGTTGAGGAAAGAGCAAGCCGGAATCAAACTTAAAGGGGCCAACCGCGGAAGTCAAGATTTTCTTAAATGCACCGTGTTAGGTTTCTAACCATCTATAGACAGACATCGATTTTGGGAGTTCAACCAATGAAATACATGGTGATTGAGCAGTTTAGGGCAGGAGGTTCGGCCCCGGTTTATGACCGATTTCAGGAGCGGGGCCGCATGTTGCCCGACGGTCTGAATTATCTGGACAGCTGGGTCGACCTTAACTCTGGTAGGTGTTTTCAGCTCATGGAAACTGAGAATGCAGAACTCTTCGACAAATGGATTGCCTGCTGGAATGACCTCGTCCAGTTTGAAGTAATTCCAGTGGTGACTTCCGCTGAAGCGTCGACGCAAGAGTCGTCCAAACGACGGGACGTCTCTGATTTTCGCTTCAAAGACAAAAATTTTTGAGTCCTCCGAACCTTTTAAACCTCTTCAGGGTCTTACGAATGTATGGCTGACTACGATGAGCTGGACCGCGAGGCCTTGAGGGTTTTGCAGGCTCAATCCGGCAGCCGAGAGGCGTTAGATGAGCTATTTCAGGGGATACAGAATTCGCTGTTTCGCTACATCGTTAGTCTGGTTAACGAGCAGCAATTAGCCGAAGACATATTGCAGGAAGTCTTCATACGCATATATCGCAAACTGAAATGGCTGCGTGAGCCACGTGCTTTCAAGGCCTGGTCGTATCAGATCGCAACTCGTGAAGCTTTCAGATATTTGAAGCGTCAGAAATTACCACTTAAGGAAATTTCGGAAGCGGAGAATTCGGTGGCGATCGAAGCTCCGCCTTCGGAGTTCTCTCGAGAGCTCATCGAAAGCATTCCGACTATGGTGGCCCAGCTGTCGCCGGCAAGTCGCGCTGTGATAACGCTGTACTACTTGAATGAGTTGTCACTGGCAGAAACGGCGGCTGTGCTTAGTGTTCCCGTTGGCACTGTAAAATCGCGGCTGTCATATGGTTTGAATGCCTTGAGAAAACAGATGGATAATCGGAGGTAATGATGAAAGAAGACCTGGACAATACGACATACTCCAAGCGTCAAATGAAGTTAGCTATCATAATTTTTGGCGTCGTCGAACTGATTGTTACTGTGATCGTCGTCGTCTATATGAAAAAGTTCTAGCCGCAAAGGAGAATAGATGTCAGAAAAAGTGAATCTAGATGAAGTGCGCGCGTCTGCCTTGGTGCGCATTGAACGCAGCGAGCGTAACTTCAAATTGGCGTTCTTCGCAGCGGCGGCTATCGAAACACTCTTCATAATTAGCTTCGTCTTGTTGGCCGACCTCTCGAATCGAGTTCATCTACTGATATTAATTTCAACTGTCAGTTCGTATTCAATAATCGTATTGGGTCTCGTAGCACTCGGTGCGCATATCAATCGGAGTGTGTTACGTGTACTGAAAGCGGTTG
>DATIBX010000757.1:0-4443 GCA_035457105.1 Pyrinomonadaceae bacterium | reverse complement strand
TAAGGAGCAACATTCGACTCGGGCCGAGATCGGAATCGAATCTTGTTGTCGAGCGGTTTACCTACACGCACCATGACGCCGAGATGAAGTACTTTATTTTCCTTCTCTGAAAGTACAGGAAGCACAACGAATCTTCCTGATACTTGGCTTGAATACGTTGAAAACGACTGACCTTTCGATAACACGTCGTTGTAGTAGCCGAGGTTCCAGAGGATTTTCCGTTTCGGTATGTAGCCCAACCACTTAATTCCGTCGGCGAGAATCGGGATCGTTGCATCGTTGAGAGTTGAACGCTCCATGGTCAAGCCGTCGTAACCGACCATAATCTTGTTTAGAGAGAAGCCTTCTTTAGAGCGACCAACGAAGAACGATCCCCAGAGCTCAGGCGTCGCGATCATGATTCCTGTTTGCCTCATCCGCCACACACTGTTCGGCGCGTCATACATGACACCTGCGCTCCAGGTGATTGAACGCTTCATTCTGGGAAATAGTTTTCCTCGAAAGAGCAAACGAAAATCGCGAACCTTGTGACCGGGGTACATTGTGATCTGTCTTTTACTATCTTGATCCTGGGCAAATGCGCCATAGTCATAAAGAATCCCGGCCCCAAACTGAAGTGTGAAATTAGGACCTTGATAATCATTCCAGCGTATGAACTTTCGACTCGGCGGTTCGTCGTCTTCACTCGCGTCGATCGTGTCTTCGAGTGTCTTAGGAGAGTCTGGCGGAAGGTCTTGACCGGCAGGTGTCGGTGATGATTGAGGCTTTGATGCGGAAGGGGTGGGACTCTGACCGCCGCTTTGCTGAGCACTCACCTCGCCTTCCGCAAAGATGAAAGAGACAATTGCCAACCATAACAATAGAGACTTCACTCTGATTCTCATTGCTCATGGGGTTAGTCGTTCAGTAAGTTCTAAAAAGTTCTTGTATCCTAGTGGGTTGAGGATTGGTCAGCAGAGCCAATGAGAGCAGGATTCGTGACTTCTGCGGATTCAACTCATCGGAAGCGATGAACCCGAGTTGGTCGTCGTTCACCTCAACGTTGCGATCAACGGTGCCCGTAGCGACGCGGCTGCTGCGAACTACTACGACACCCTTCTTTACAGCTCTCGCTGCTGCGTCGACTGATGCTTTGTTCATGTTGCCGTTGCCAACACCCGCAATGACAATCCCTTTCGCTCCGGCGTTGACACTCGCGTCGATCAAGTCTGGAGACATGTCTGCACAAGCGAAAACAATATCGACACGTGGTAGTTTGGTGACCTGCGCTATGTCAAAATCGGACTGGGTTGTGTGTTTCCACGGAGGAGCGTTGTACCAATCATTCTTACCGTAAGCCGTAATCCCAACCAGTCCACGTAGTGGGGACATGAAAGTTTGAATTGCAGTCGTGCTCGTTTTGGTAAGAGAGTGCGCAGCGTGAATGTGATCGTTCATCACAACCAACACTCCTAGTCCTTTCGCTTTTGGATCGCCAGCTACTGCAACTGCGTTGTACAGGTTCAAAGGACCATCTGCACTTACCGCCGTAGACGGCCTCATCGAACCCACCATCACGACCGGTTTATCGCTCTTTACAGTCAGATTTAGGAAGTACGCCGTTTCCTCCATCGTATCGGTCCCATGCGTGATCACGATGCCATCTACACCAGTTGTCGGAAGTAATTCGTTGATGCGCTTAGCAAGCTTCAACATGATTTCAAACGACATGTCTTGCGAACCCACATTCGAGATCTGTTCGCCCTTGATGTTTGCGAGCTTCTCGATGCCCGGGACAGCATTCACCATGGTGTCGATTCCAACCGCGCCAGACTGATATGCTGATTGAGTTCCGGTTGTCCCTGCCCCGGCGATCGTTCCGCCAGTTGCGAGGATCACAATATTGGGTTTCTGTTGCGCACTCGCGAACGGGCAAGCGACCACGAAAGTCAGGACGATTATCAAATACTGCAACTTTTGTACGCGTTTCATGATCTCTCCTTATGCCAGGCCGGCGTCATCCGCCGGAGCGATCGTTGTTTTCATCTATTGGTTGTTTATCTTGGTGTTTGTTGATACTTCCGTTTGTCTAGATTTGTGAGCTTCACTGGATCGAGGAGATCTTTGATTTGAGCTTCGGTCAGAACTTTCTTGTCTCTGATCACTTCAAGAATCCCCTTTCCGCTCCTGTACGCTTCTTGTGCCAACTCCGTGGCTTTCTCATAACCCACTACCGGATTCAGCGCTGTCACAATTCCTACTGTGGTCTCCATGTATCGAGAGAGCACCTTTTCATTGACTGTTATTCCATCTACACATTTTGTGCGAAATAGTTGCGACGTGTTGAAGAGCAGATGTTGCGACTCCATGATGCATAGGCCTTCAATCGGCTCGTAAGCGTTGAGCTGAAGTTGTCCCGAATGTGCGGCAAGGGTCGTTACGTAGTCGTTTCCTATCACCCGAAACGTGACGAGATTCATAACCTCCGGAACTACCGGGTTAACTTTGCCGGGCATGATCGACGAACCAGGTTGTAACGCCGGTAAGTCGATCTCTGACAGCCCAGCTCGAGGTCCCGAAGCCAGTAGGATCAGATCGCCAGAAATCTTTGAGAGTTTGATTGCAAGACTTTTTAACGCCCCGGAGTAGACGACGAATCCTCTCTGGTCCCATGTCGCAGCAAGCATGTCGGAAGCGGGGACGATAGGTTTGCCAGTGAGACGTGCAAGATGAAACGCACACTTTTCCGCATATCCCGCAGGCACATTGATTCCCGTACCGATGGCGGTGGCGCCCATGTTCACGCTGTAGAGAGACTTCTCCGCGTCTTTGAGTCCAGTGATCTCATCTTCAAGGGATGCAGCGAACGCATGCAGCTCTTGTCCGACCGTCATGGGGACAGCATCCTGCATTTCAGTCCGGCCCATCTTCACGACCTCAAGGTACGCGTCACCCTTTGCCCGAAAAGACGCGACAAGTTTTTGCAGCTCTGCAACAAGCTTGTCGTTCCGCAATATCATCGCCACCTTGAGAGCAGTCGGATAAGAATCGTTAGTGGACTGCGACATGTTCAAATCGTCGTGGGGCTCCAGGTATTGATACTCCCCTTTCTTATGACCGGTTAACTCGAGTCCGATGTTGGCGAGTACCTCGTTAGCGTTCATGTTGGTCGAAGTTCCCGCGCCACCTTGATACCAATCAACTTGAAATTGATCGAGGTACTTACCCTCGCGCAAGGCCTGGGTGGCCTTTTCGATCGCCTCGAGTCGATCTCTCTTCATGGCTCCAACATCATTATTCGCCCGTGCTGCCGCAAGCTTGACTATGGCCCACGCTTCAATAAATCCGGGATAGTGATTGATCGGGATTCCTGAGATCTGAAAGTTCTCTTTCGCGCGGGCAGTCTGAACGCCGTAGTAAGCATCGCCGGGAATTTCCTTTTCTCCCAGGAGGTCTTTTTCAACTCGAGGTTTTGGCTGTTGCGCCCTCAGAGGGACAGGCGCGAGGGCGATCAGTAACGTCAGCACGAGCGCGACTTTCCTGTAATGACGACCAGTCTTAGTTTGTTTATAAATATGCACACTCGCATGTTGCTCACTCGAATAACTTCCGCTAAGCATGTTGCCCTCCTCAATCGGTTCCGATTCCGTCCTGGTTGACAACCAAGTATCGACTGGGATTTGAAGGTCAAAAACTGGAAAAAATACTAGGGTAGAAAGTCGGATCAATGGTTTTCGGACAGGTCAACAACTGACGCAAACGCGGCGGCCAGAAGAGACATTTCCTTCCGGCCGACCGTGGCCGGCCACTAACCGGTTCTCCGTCCGTCCAGAATTCCCGGGAAACGATGGTGGAGAAAGTTGTGGGCCTGATCCCATCGGTTGACGCAAAGAAAAGTATCAACGATAAGTATCGAGGCGCTTGAGAGTTCCACTACCTGTCAAAAATACGAGGGAGTTGTCCGCTATATGTACGATTCCAAGGTGGGGAAATCGCAGTTAAGCTTTCGTCGTGCTCATCCGTGGGGGGTTCGTGAACTGCTGAGACAACTGGCATTAAGGCATACGAGTTATGGCAGGGAATGGGCGAGTCGGACGCAACAGTTGGGCGTAGTGAAAAATTCCCGCGCAGTAGCCCTTGTCAGAGGAGAAGATTTCGCCTCGACCTGAGCTTCACGTTCAGATGACGCCCGGTAACAACCCGAGCGAGTTTTCAGTAGTCATTGAATAAAAGAAATCAAGGCTTTGCCTGGGCGGCGGGGAGTTTCTTGAAGCCTTTCTCGAGGGCCTTGCGCAGTCGATCGACCGCCGTGGTTGGATCGCCGACGAGCAGGGGATCGCTGTACAAGAGAACGTCACCGTTTCTGGCATCCACGATCCCGATTTGTAGCTTCAAATAAGCGGGCACTCCGCCTACGAGCAGGGTAAAAGCAGTTTTGCCGCCGGTCAGTTTCTTACCTTCCCC
>DATIBX010000756.1:0-30178 GCA_035457105.1 Pyrinomonadaceae bacterium | reverse complement strand
TGCCGATATCACAAACAGCTTGAAAGGAAATGGTGGGGGCAGGAGCGTAGCGACCAGCACAGCCATCATGTCATAACGATCGATTAGATCTTTTACTCGTTGTTGTTTCACTTCCGAAAAACGCTTGAGGGCTCGGGCGCCGGCACGACGAGAAATGACATACAAGATCCAGCATCCAACAGCAGAACCCGCGGTTGCCATCAGCGCATACACAAGCATCCAACGAGGATTCGCGGTCGACAACAACAGCATCAATGCGTCGACACTGCTTGGTAATGGGACGAAAGTGGAATCGAGAACGGCCACAACAAAAAGGCCGAAGGCCCCAAAGGTAACCAGGTACTCAGAAAGACGTGTAAGTCCTTTTGTCAGGGGATGGATAAATGATTTCAACTAAAAACCCTTTCCAGCATCAGGTGGATCGAGAGACTCGTTTGTACCTTCCGCACCGGTTACGGTCACTCGTTTCCTGGTGAAATAAAAATAAACTAGTAAACCTATAAAAATAAGGCTGGTTACGATACTCACAATGACCAGACCGTTGTCTCTTATAAAAAGCAGTACTCTCCGTCCATAAATGACGGCTAAAATTCCTTCCACGTAGTAACGCAAAGATCGAGCTAACATTATTGTTAGCAGGAACTTCCATCTGGGATACTCGAGCGTACCCGCAGTCGCGACAAAGATCTTAAACGGTAACGGCGGCGGAAGAACCGCAGGAACCGCTATCGCCAAAAAACCAAATCGTTCGTAAGCGCGTTCGGCACGTCTAATATTCTCGAGGCTGAACCTCTTCCGCAAAACCGCTTGACCACCGCGACGCATAATACTGTAAAGCAGGTAACAACCAAGAACCGATCCCGCGGCGGCAAACAAAGGAAAGTAGAAAACGGCGCTGTGATTCTTAATACAACGTCCTATGACGAGGTAGTCGTTAATCTCCGGTAACGAGAGCAATGACGAGTCGAGTGCCCCAATAATGATCATCGCTGGCGCGGCGAGGTAGAGAGGCAATCCAATGATGTATCTTTCTAGCCAACGCGCTATTGTTAAGAGCCAATCAAACATAGGTTATCGGGGTTCAGGACTTGGAAATCAGGGCCAGGTTTTGAGAGCAATTTAATACGTAATAAATGGCGTATCAAAGCACAGGTCGGGGGTGAACTAATAATAGGGGTCAGAGATCGAGGGTTGGGAATCGCGTTTGTCGTGCCAATGCGTTTTTAATGGTGGGTCAATTAGATTATGGTGTCGCTGTTCAAAGCCAGATAAATTGATAGTTATGAATTGAGATTTAAGAATTTCTATTGGATTTCGTGGTGTGTGTCCGAATGCGCAAATCGACCACATAACAATTCTTAATTCTCAATTCATAATTATCAAATAGCCAGGGCCTCCCGCCCCAAATCCATTACCTAACCGGAGCAAAGACTGGCGGAGTGTCGTAGGTTACGCCAACGGTGAAACCAGAGTTCGGACTAAAGTTGGTGAGACCCTTGATTCCTGCAAAATCAAAGCGTAAACCCGCTGCCCGGATCTGCATACCGAGTCGTGCTTCAGCTTGCGATTCCGTACCGAGTGGACCGTCGCCAGGTCTTGTATTTGCGCGGCCGTTGACTTCGCCTGCCACACTAAATTTTTTGTTGATCCTAAAGATCCCTGCAAGTCCGTAGGTCAAAACGTCGTTCTGTGTAAAGAGTTGTGTCGGTGCCGTCAGGATTGCGATTCCAAGATTGCCGAACGTATTAAAGCGGCCATCCCGGCCAAACTTCTTGCCAACCAGGATCGAGCCATACGCATTGGTCTGATTGATACCAATACCCTTGGACTGGTTTGAGTTAGGAAGTTGAACGCCAAAGCGGAAACCGAGCGATGGTCCGCGTTTCGTTTCATTTCTAAGCTTAAATTTCGCTGAGAGAGTAAAGTCGCCGGTGTCGTTCGTAGAATTCTCACCCAGGCCAATATTCAAGGGTGTTGCTGAGATTCCTCTGGAATTAATACTCAGAAAATTTTGCGCGACGCCCTCAACTTGAAATTCGACGTTCGGCCCCATTCCGACACTAACTCCAATAACACCGACGCGCGTGAGATCTCCGGTCAGGCCCGAGACGGTATATTTCGCGCCTTGCATAAAATCGATTCCGGCCTCAATCCGAATCGTTCCTGGAGGAATGATGTCGACGTCTTCAGTGAGAAGTGGGCGTTGTTGAGCCTGAACCGATATAACCATCGTCAGCACAACAGCAAACGCTAACGTCAACAAATAAAGAGGATGTCGGAGGGCACGCATCGGCGGCGATTGTAACGGCTGTATCAATGATGGTCAATAAACTTCTCTTTTGAGTTTCAGGGTTTCTCTGTGCAATCTCCGTGTTCTCTGGGCCTTTGTGGTGGACTCCTGGCCATCAAATCTAACCACTGAGACACAGAGAACACTATGCACAGAGAAGGTTCAAACTAGCACACCATTTCTTTCTCAGTCATCTTTCTGTTTACCGATTAATCTTGTCTTGAGATCTGATATCTGTTATTTGAAATCCGTATCACGAGTCCACCCATCTCAAAAAGTACAGAGTTGATAGCAAATATGAAGCACTTGCACTTACTCGTCCTACTGACTCTTTTTCTGAGCTCCTCTGTTTTGACAGTTGCTCAGGAAAAAGCTTCCAAATCAGTACAACTGGCAGGCTTGCGTGAACAGGTGATCATTCGACGTGATGATCGAGGAATTCCCTACGTCGAGGCGAAAAATGACGAGGACTTGTACTTCGGCCAGGGCTACGCCATCGCCTTTGATAGATTGTGGCAACTCGATCTGTTTCGTCGCACCGCACGCGGCGAATTGGCTGAAATTTTGGGAGCTGGTCCTAACAACCTTGTTCTCGAGCAAGACAAACAACATCGTACCCTCGGCTTCGCAAAAGTCGCTGAGGCAGAGTTTGCCCGGGCTTCCCCGCAGTCACAGAAGCTGCTCGAAGCTTATGCGGCGGGCGTCAATGCATACATCAACTCGCTTGGTCCAAAGACATTGCCGTCGGAATTTCAGATTCTCAAATACCAACCCCAACCATGGCGCCCGGCTGATTCACTCGTCGCTGTCAAACTATTTTATGAAGCACTCTCGAATACTTGGCGGTTAGATCTGATGCGTGAGGCACTTTCGGTATTGCCTGACGGTAAACGAGCTCAACTGCTGCCCGTAAAATCTGAACTCGATGTCTTGTTAGTCGGCAACGACTCGTCTCCAGAAAAGAAAACAGCCAGCGCCAATATGGAACCAATTTCCGCTGACGGTCTCAGAGCGTTGGCCCAGTCACAAGCAACAAACGTTGCCGCACTGTCGCAAATCGGGTTATACGCTGAAAGCCTGGCAGCCAGTAACAATTGGGTTGTGAGTGGCAAACACACTCAATCGGGAAAGCCGCTTCTGGCAAACGATCCGCATCTCGCTCCGTCCGCACCATCAATCTGGTACCTAATCCACTTAAGTGCACCCGGTGTCAGAGTTGCCGGAGTAACCGCACCAGGCCTTCCCGGCGTTGTGATCGGACATAACGATCGAATTGCCTGGGGGTTTACTAATGTTGGCCCTGACGTTCAGGATGTTTACCTTGAAAAGTTTGACTCGAACGATCCGAATCGATATCTCACGCCTTCTGGTTGGCAAAACGCCACGATCAGACACGAGATAATAAAGGTTAAGAATGGCGAGAACACCGAGATCGTAGTGACCGAAACTCGTCATGGTCCGATCGTGTTTGAGAGCGGGGGGAAACGCTACTCGCTACAATGGAGCGCGCTTAATCCAAGCAAGAACAGGGCTGATCAGTCGTTTGCTATGAATCGGGCTCGCAACTGGAATGAATTCCAAAAGGCACTCGAGTCGTTTACCGCTCCTACCCAAAACATCGTATATGCAGACGTGGATGGACACATCGGATATCACGCTGCCGGAGTAGTTCCGATCCGCAAGTCCGGAAACGGCAGCCTGCCTTACGATGGTTCAACCGATGCCGGTGAGTGGACCAGTTATGTACCACTCGCAAAGTTGCCGCATCTTTTTGATCCGTCAGACGGGGTTATCGTTACTGCGAATCAAAGAATCGTCGGCACCAGCTACCCTTATTTTTTAACTGAATCATGGCCCGCGCCATACCGAGCTCGGAGAATCAAAGATCTGCTTCTACAAAAACCAAAGCTGACAGCAGATGACTTTCGTCGCATTCAGGGCGACGTCTACTCAATCGCGGGCGTCTACTTCACGCAACAGGCTGCCAGGATTCTGACTCCATCGCTAACTAATGCTGACGAAAAGCTGCGCTCGCAATTGACGGCGTTCAATACCTGGGATGGAATGATGACCGCCGATTCTCGGGTTGCGGCTATGGCTTCCGAGATGCGCCTTGCATTTCGTTCGCGCATCCTCACCGCGGCTCTTGGACCAGAGCTCATTAAAAACTATCAGTGGAGTAACTTTGACACCACAATTGATCGCGTTCTTAAAGATCAGCCTAAGGATTGGCTGCCCAAAGAATTTCCCAACTATCCTGACTTGTTGCGAGCTTGTTACGACGATGCTGTGAAAAAGCTGACGCGACAGCTTGGCGAAGACGAGTCGACCTGGACGTGGGGCGCGATAGCGAAGGTAAGATTTCCTCATCCACTGGGTGCGGCGCCTTTAATTGGACCAAAGTTCACCGTTCCGCCATTCCCGCAAAATGGAACCGGAGGCCTTCTGGGCGCGACGGTAAATGTAGGTGGGGCCGTTTCCATGAGGCTCATTGCTGACCCAAGCAATTGGGATGAAACTCAACAAGGAATTTCACTGGGTGAATCTGGAGATCCGTCAAGTCAACATTGGACTGATCAGCTTCAGGATTGGCGCAACGTTACACCAAAGGCATTTCCTTTCACTCAGAACGCCGTCTTAAAGGCAACTAAGGAAGTACTCACACTTGAGCCGAAACCCTGATCCCAAGCATGTGAAAGCGCCAGCGACGTGGCGAATCTTCTGTGCGTTGGACATCCCAGACGAAGTCCGTCAGAGGATCCGCGAGCACGTAAACTGGCTGATTCGAACAAATCCAGAGGTGAGAGCAAGTTGGACCAACCTTGACAATATCCATCTCACCATCAAGTTTCTGGGCGATGTTGCAGTCGCTCGCGTCCCAACGATTTCAGAGGCAGCCGCTGCAGCTACGAATCAGTTGAGGTCTTTCACGCTCCAAATCAGTTCGTGCGGAGTGTTTCCGAGTCCGAGTCACGCGAAGGTACTTTGGATCGGCGTTAACGATTCCTCTGGGATGTTGTCGGAGTTGCAGCAGCGCTTAGAGCTTGAGTGTGAGAAGCGAGGTTTCCCGAATGAGGAGCGCGTCTTCAAACCTCACCTGACCCTTGCAAGGCTGCGAGGGGGAAACAACACACGCGCCCTGGTCGAGGCATACCTTGCAGCTGATTTTCCCGCGCAGACTGTTACAGTTAACGAATTGATTGTCTTTCGGAGCGAGCTCAGCAGCCGCGGGGCTAAATATACCGCCATTTCAAAGCACCCCATCCTCTTAGGCGTTGCATAAAAAGTAGGATTTGCCTCAACGGTCACATCTAGCTTCAATTCGCAAGTATTTTGGTTCGTGCTGATTCGTGTGACTTCGTGGATCCTCCTTGTTTTTCCTGGACAAAAGGAACGACCCACGAACCCACACGAACTAAACACAAAACTCGTTACCACCTAAATCGACTTTTGACGCAAAGCGAAAAAGATAAGCCAACAGTACAGTACGGCGTCTATGAACCAGTGCTGTAGGAGTTATCGCCAACGCACTTTATCGAGGTAGTTCGCGCGGGCGCGGAGGTGGTGGATTCTCTTTCTCGCCACTCTGCTCGCCAGTCTGTGAAAAGACCTCTTTTATTGCACCTACGCTTGATAGTAACGCCGACGTCTCAACTGGCATAAATATGACCTTCGAATTATTAGTCTTGGTCATATCACGAAGACTTTCAATATACCGGGTTGTGATCAGGTATTGGGCCGGGTTGCCATGGGCTTGCATCGCATCCGCAACTCGCGCAATGGCTTCAGCTTCAGCTTCTGCATTTCGCAAACGAGCTTGCGCCGCACCCTCTGCCGCCAGGATTGATGATTGTTTTTCTCCTTCAGCCCGCGTTACGGCCGCCTGTTTTTCACCTTCGGCCCGAGTGATCGCAGCCTGACGATCACCTTCCGCCTGCAACACCAGCGCGCGACGATTTCGCTCAGCCGTCATCTGCTTCTCCATCGTAATTCGCACATCTTCAGGCGGGTTGATGTTCTTCACGTCAACGCGCGTGACTTTTACGCCCCACTTGTCGGTGGCTTCGTCAAGAATGATGCGGAGCTTGGAATTGATCTGGTCGCGTTGCGAAAGCGTGTGGTCCAAATCCATATCACCCATGACCGCACGCATGCCGGTAATCGTCAATTGCACCAGGCCACCAACCAGATCGTTCATCTCGTAAATTGCCTTAACTGGATCGGTGATCTGCCAGTACACGACCGAATCGACGTGGATGGTTACGTTGTCGCGAGTAATAACGGGTTGCGGAGGCAAATCAATGTACTGTTCACGGAGATCAATCATCGTCAAACCCGGACGGGTATTGGTCCAGAATACACCGCGCGGTTTGTCGAAGAACGGAGTCAGAAGATGAAGCCCGCTGTCAGCAAGTTTATGAAACTTACCCAACCGTTCAATCACCAGTACCGTCGCGTGCGGCACAATTCGTACATACTTCACACCGATCACTAGCATGACGATGATTGCAAAGATGACGAACATGACAAACAACAGGGTTGCAATGGCTTCCATATCGACTCCCTTTCGAGTGGATCAGATCATGTCTTAATTGCCTGAAACTATAGCGAAATGGCGGAGCGCCGTCCAAATTTTTCGACCCTGAACCTTCGTTTTTATTCTCTTCTCTGTGGCACCTCCGTGTTCCTGGTGTCTCAGTGGTTAGCACTGACTTCAAACTCATCAGCTGGAAGGAAAGAACACTAACCACCGAGACACAAGGGACACTAAGGATGCACAGAGGGCTGAAAATCAGGAGGTACCGGATAATTTCTATTGAGAGAGTTCGTGTTCGAGCATGGCAGCGACCCTTAAGGCTGTAAGTTCTTCATTGGGCCGTCCGACAACCTGAACTCCGATTGGCAGCCCCTCTTCGGATTTACCAACTGGCACAGTTACAACTGGTAAGTCAAAGACGTTGAATGCCTGCGCATAACCAAATGCTCGAAAGGTCCCGATATCGACGTCCCTAACTCTCAGTCTCAAAGTGTCATGGAGGAACGCGGGAGTGGCGCCGACGGGAGCAAGGATCACTGGCGTTTTATCCATCCATCTAAGGAGTTCCTCGCGAGCTAGATCACGCTCCATCCAATTCGAAATGTATTCATCAAGTGTCGGTGGAGGTGGATTGTCCGCGTTCTTCAATCGCCAACTCACAAAAGTGCCCCCATCCTCTTCACGTCCCGCATAAACCTTTCTGAGCTGGACCACCGACGTACGCGAGAACAGTTTCAGCCATAACTCATTAGCACGCTCAAGATTTGGCGGTAACTCGTGCCGGCAATCGAGACCTCTGTCCGAAAGTATCTGCGCAGCTCTATTCAATGCCTTCTCTGTGGCGTCGGTAACCGGAATCGCACCATCAAACGCATAACAGGCAATTCGAATCTCTGAAGGTGTGCTGCTGCTGTCTCTGGAAGTCGTTGGCACAAGAGCTCGAAACATGAGTTCCAGGTCGGCCACGTGACGAGCCAATGGTCCAATCGCAGCCCCTAACGAATATGGACCAATGCTGGGCGGATACTGACCTTCACGGGGGATGACGTTGGTTCCTGGTTTTAAACCGGAAATGCCGCAGAAGTGGGCCGGAATGCGAATTGATCCAGCCAGATCGCTCCCAATGCCGGCGGGTGACATGTGGGTAGCAATCGCTACTGCTTCACCACCACTTGAACCTCCTGGAGTCAAACGACTATCGAGCGGATGGTATGTTCGACCAAAAACGGGATTGTCCGCGTTGTAGTCCATGGCCATTTCCGCTGCATTCGTTTTTCCGAGAATTAGAGCGCCGGCATTTTTCAATAATTCAACGGCTGGAGCATCAGTTTCAGGAACGTAATCTGCACGAATCAGCGAGCCACTCGTGGTTCGTAAACCGGCGGTCTCGATCGTGTCTTTTACTGAGATCGGAACCCCGTGAAGCACCCCGAGTGCTTCTCCGTTGGCTAGTTGAGCATCGGCGGCTCTGGCCTGGTCCAACAGACGGTGGTTCAACGTCACCATCGCATTTAGGGTCGGATTTCGAGACTCGATTTGCGCGATGAATGATTCCGCGACCTCAACGGACGAGACCTGCTTGCCTCGAATGAGTGTCGCAAGTTCGGTTAGTGATAGCTGATTAAGATTCGTCATTGATGCGGGACCCGCGGCTTGGTGCTTGTTAGTTTACTTTGTGCTTTGCGCTTTGTGCTTTGAAGTTTGTTACGCCGGAGGCGTAAACCCGAGGCCGTCTTGCCACCTCGAACAACGGCTCGACTGAGAGAGGCCACAACAACGAAAGAAAAAGCTCACAGTACGAAGCTCAAAGTACAAAGCCCAAGGTTCAAGGACCAACTGCCCGAAACAAACCACAGCGCTGTTTTGCTTTTCGCTCACTTATTCCTATAATCCAATTGCTCTGTGTAGACTCATTTACAACCTGCCTAATCTTGGTCAATTGGCCTCGATGTTCAAGCTTAACGGCAAAGGAGTGAATTCTTGGCTATCCGTTTGAGCAGGACCTTTATCCTGCGCAAGCTACACCAGCTTTCCGGTATTGTCCCACTCGGTCTCTTTCTCTTAGAACACTTTTACACCAATTCAAAGGCGCTCGATGGGGCTGAACACTTTAATGACGCCGTCAAGGATCTACAATCTATTCCGTACATCCTCTTCATCGAGATTGGCGGCATCTTTATACCGCTCATCTATCACGCAGTCTATGGATTGGTGATTACGGTTGAAGCTAGACCAAATAACCTGAATTATCCCTATCCGCGAAACTGGTTCTACCTAATTCAGCGAATCACGGGTGTCATTCTCTTTTTCTTCATCACATTTCATGTTTTGAACTTCAGATTTGGAATGATTCCCGGTTTGAACACCATTTCAGTGGCGGATCATCCGGCCGAATCTTTCAGAATTGTCTCGCGCGAATTCAGCATGATCCCGATCTTTATCATTTACATGATCGGTATTACGGCGACGGTGTGGCATCTCGCCAATGGGATCTGGCTGTTCCTTGTCGACTGGGGAATCACTATCGGCGAACGCGCTCAAAGATTAGCCGGTTATGCATGTATCGGTTTTGGCGTTGTTTTGCTGTTGGTCGGCATAAACGCGGCAGTTGCATTCATTCGTCCAGGTGGATTGTTAGGAGGCCTAATTAAGTAATGGCAAGTAACGGTTTGAAAATCGCGATCGTAGGTGGTGGGCTCGCGGGTTTAGCGGCTGCCATGAAAATCGCAGAAGGTGGACATGCAGTCGATCTTTTTTCAGTAGTTCCAGTGAAGCGTTCACACTCAGTCTGCGCTCAAGGCGGAATCAACGGCGCTGTCAATACCAAAGGCGAAGGCGATTCTACCTGGGAACACTTTGACGATACTGTTTACGGCGGTGACTTCCTCGCCAATCAACCACCAGCCAAGGCGATGTGCGAGATGGCGCCCTCGATCATCTATCTCTTTGATCGAATGGGCGTCCCTTTCTCGCGCACCAGCGAAGGCCTGTTGGACTTTCGACGGTTTGGAGGAACTAAACATCACCGCACTGCTTTTGCCGGCGCTTCAACAGGTCAACAATTGCTCTACGCTCTCGACGAGCAGGTTCGACGCTATGAAGTAGCAGGTAAAGTCAGGAAGTTTGAGCACTGGGAAATGCTTTCGCTGGTCCTTGATGACCATCAGGTTTGTCGTGGATTAATTGCGATGGACCTGCAAACGCTCGAATTAAAAGCGTTTCCAGCCGACGCCGTAATAATTGCGACGGGCGGTCCCGGATTGATTTTTGGTAAGTCTACAAACTCGATGGTCTGTACTGGCAGTGCGGTTTCCGCTTGCTATCAACAAGGGGCGAAATACGCTAACGGCGAGTTTATTCAGGTCCATCCCACTTCCATTCCCGGTGAAGACAAACTGCGATTGATGTCCGAATCGGCACGTGGTGAGGGAGGACGCGTTTGGGTTCCTCGCAAGCCAGGTGACACGCGACCGCCTTCGCAGATACCTGAAAATGAACGGACCTACTTCCTCGAAGAGAAATACCCGGCTTACGGAAATCTCGTTCCCAGAGACATCGCAACTCGCGAGATCTTTCAAGTCTGCATCGAAGGTCGCGGCATCGGAGGCGATAATCAGGTTTATCTCGACCTGACCCACATTCCAGCCGAAACCCTTGATCGAAAGCTTGGAGCAATTCTCGAGATTTATGAAATGTTCGTCGGTGATGATCCGCGTCACGTTCCGATGCGCATTTTCCCAGGTGTCCATTATTCAATGGGCGGACTGTGGGTCGATTTCCATCAACGCACAAACATTCCGGGATTACTGGCTGCCGGCGAGTGTGACTACTCAATCCATGGTGCAAATCGTCTGGGAGCAAACTCACTTGTTAGCTGTGTGTATGGTGGATTTATTGCCGCGCCAGCGGCGATCGAGTATGCAAAGAATGTCGAGCGTAACGGTGCTGATGGCTCGCGTATTTATGATCAGGAGCTACAACATCAAAAAGAGATTAACGACAACCTGATCAAACAGGGCGGCAACGAAAATCAATACATCCTGCACAACGAGATGGGTAAATGGATGACTGACAACGTTACTGTTGTCCGCTATAACGACAGATTGAAAGCGACAGACGACAAGCTGCTCGAGTTGATGGATCGATACAAACGAATATCGATCAACGATTCAAACCTTTGGGCCACGATGGCGCTCCCCCATGCCCGGCATCTCGACAATATGCTCGAGCTCGCTCGAGTGATCACACTCGGTGCCTTGAATCGCAATGAATCTCGGGGCGCTCATTACAAACCCGATTTTCCAGATCGTGACGACGAAAACTTCCTAAAGACTACAATTGCTGAGTACTCGGGCGAGGGTCCGGTGTTTTCCTACGATCCAGTTGATATCTCTCTGATCACACCTCGCACGCGCGATTACAGCAAGAGTAAAAAAGAGACCGCCAAGGCATAAACCAGAATTTTGAGACGAGGAGAGTTGATGCAGTCTTCGCAAAACGAGCAGCGTGTCACAGGAAAAACCGTCGAAATTCATATTCGCCGACGTGCTAATCCCGATGCAAAGCAATACTGGGAAGAGTTTGAGATTCCCTATCGCCCAAACCTGAATATCATCTCTTGCTTGATGGAGATTCAGAAAAACCCGGTGACGAAATCAGGTCAGGCGACGACTCCGCCAGTCTGGCACATGAACTGTCTCGAGCAGGTATGTGGGATCTGCACCATGGTCATCAACGGTCGGGCACGTCAATCGTGCTCAGCTCTCGTCGATAACCTGGAACAACCAATAAAACTTGAACCAATGTCGAAGTTTCCCAACGTTCGAGACTTAATCGTGGATCGATCGCAGATGTTCGACCATCTTCGTCGAGTTCATGCCTGGGTCGAACTTGATGGCACATACGACCTTGGTCCCGGTCCTCGAATGTCTCAGGAAGAGGTTCAGGAGCGATATGCATATTCTCGCTGCATGACCTGCGGTTGTTGTCTCGAGGCATGTCCGCAATACGAGGACGATCACTACATCGGGCCACAAGCGATTGGTCAGGTTCGACTATTCAATATGCATCCGTCCGGCAAAATGACGCGCGACGAACGACTCGAAGCAATCATGGGCGAGGATGGCATCACGAATTGTGGCAACGCGCAGAATTGCATCAAGGCGTGTCCAATGGGTATTCCGCTGACGCGCGCGATTTATGAAGAGAATCGAGAGACGGTGATTCATGGATTGCTTGGTTGGTTGAAGGGATAGGCCCTAATGGTCCTATTGGACCTAATGGTCCTATTGGACCTATTGATTGCCCTCACATTTTCCTTGACTTAAGAACGAAGAAACCCTACTTTGCCTGCACGCAATTCCCAAATTTTCTGTATTTGCTACACCGGCCATCAAGGCCACGGCTCGATCACTGTGCGGCGCCGTTGCTCAAACTGCTAAGCAAGAACTAGCAGTGTGACCAACGGTCAGTTGGTCGTGCTAACCCAAAATAAAACTCAGCGTTTGTAGGGTTTTTAAACCGAAACCAGAATACTAGCTTACCCTCGCAAGGAGCGATCTATGAAGAGAACCCGGCGGTGGATCGATAGACGATCAACCATAGTACTGGGATTAGTAGTAGCTGCTCTCCTGGCCGTTTCAAATTTTGCGCCGAGTAGTTCTAGTCGCTCGCTGCAAAAGGGTCAAAAAATAACGGACCGGAAGAGACAGTTACCGACTACCCGTAAGATTCAAGAAAAAGGATTAACAAAAGGCGAAATAAGACCCACGATTGTTGAAAGCGAAGAACAGGATGAAACACCGCTAGAGGCGGAAGATCCAGACCTTCCCCCAGGAATGGCGGGAAAAATTGATAAGGAAGCCTATCTCAGGGCTCGCGGCGATTACATCGACATGCTGCGCGGTCGAGATGGTGATGCACCAGCAAACGCTCGAGAAAAAGCTCTCGCAGAACTTGAGAAACAGGAAGTCGCAATGCGTCGACGCGTTGCGCAGGGTGTGCAAACACCAATTAGCGTCTCCGACTGGAAGTTTCTCGGACCAGCTCCGATTCCATTAGGTCAGACGAGCAGCACTCGCGTACCCGTAAGTGGAAGAACCATCGCGATTGCCGTCCATCCCACTGACGAAAACACGGTGTACGTCGGAACCGCTCAGGGTGGCCTTTACAAGTCAATGAATGGCGGAACTAATTGGACACCATTGTTCCAGTTCGAACTCGAGTCGCTCGCCATCGGAGCGATTACAATCGACCCAACCGACAGTAACATCGTGTACGTCGGCACGGGAGAACCAAATCTTTCCGCCGACAGTTTTGCCGGACGCGGACTCTACATCATTCGCAATGCAAATTCTGCAACACCAACGTTGACCGGACCATTCCGTCTCGACGGTGCTGCCAATGATGTATTTACTGGACGCGCCATCGGACGGATCATGGTCAGCCCGACAGACAATAACGTCGTGTTTGTTTGTACCACCTCAGGTACGGGTGGTAATCCGAATACTTCTCCAACCACACTTCCGCTTCGTGGTTTGTATCGCTCCACGAACGCACAGTCAACCACTCCAACGTTCAGTCAAATTCAAGTCACTGGAGTTCCTACTCCGAATGATAGAAGCATGATTGACGTGGTGCTGGATCCGGCAAATCCAAACTTGCTTGTGGTATCAGTTCTCGGAGTAACAGGTGATGGAGGCCTGTATCGAACGGAGAACGCCCTCGATGTAGCTCCGACATTCACGCGAACGTTAACTCTGCCGAACGGTTCAACTAACGGGCGGGCTGAACTCTATCTAAACCGCAACGCCACCGGAGTCACCATTTACGCAGCTACTGGCGAGCAGTCGACAGTCGCGTTAGGTGGCCCAGCATGTACGGCAGCTCAGGCAGGACTACTCCGTCGGTCCATCGATGGCGGTGTGACCTGGTCAGCTCCATTACCGAATAGTGCCGGATTCTGCGGCGGCCAGTGTTTCTATGACATGGCAATCGCCGTCACTCCGGATAACCAGACGATCCACCTTGGCGGCGCGGCTCGCGGCGGTAACGCCACCTGCTCGATAGAGGTGATGAAGCGATCGACTAATGGCGGCGCAAGCTTCGCTCGCAATGACGCTACGCTACATGCAGACGAGCACGCGCTCGCAATTGCACCCTCAAATCCAAACGTCGTTTACACCGGAAGTGATGGTGGAATCTGGCGTTCGACTAACAACGGAACAACCTGGGTCAGTCTCAACAATGCTGACTTCAGTGCTACCCAGTTCCAAGGGGTCGCACAACATCCGTTCGATCGTTACTTCCTGATGGGCGGCACTCAAGACAATGGAACTAATTGTCTTGGTCCAGATGGCGTGACCTGGAGTCACTGTCGCGACGGTGACGGTGGTTACGCAATCATCGACACCAACGCCCTGGATACGACGAATGTGCTGATGTATCACACGTTCTTCAATCAGACCAACAGTCAAATTGGCTTCGAGCGGGCTGCGACGACTGCCGCAAACGCCGATGGCCAATTGTCCGGCTGGACCTTCCGCGGCTGCTCCGGAACGACTTCCAACAACGGTATCCGTTGTGCAGACGCGGTCTTGTTTTATGCACCGATGGCGCAGGGGCCAGGAAATCCGAATACTCTCTACTTTGGAACGGACCGTCTCTATCGCTCAACCAACCGCGGCGACACGATGGCCCTGGTTAGTCAGGGTCCCCTTGGTGCCGCTGGCGTCGTACTGACAACCATTGGTATTTCGCCACAAGACGACAACGTAAGAATCGTCGGAATGCGCGACGGTAAAGTATTTGCCACTACCACTGGTTCCGCGACACTTACGGACGTAACAGGAGCAAATTTCCCTGCTCCTAATCCCGCTGACCCAACGCGGAATTCAATTGGGCGCGCTGTAATCGATCCCAATAACAAGTTCACTGCGTACGTCAGTTTCACTAGCTTTTCACCGCCGCTGGGCCAACAGATCTTTAAGACGACTGACCTGAACTCAGCAACACCTACCTGGGTTCCATCAAGTAATGGAATTCCACAAGTACCAGTGAGTTCGATCGCAATCGATCCACAAGACTCCAACGTGCTGTTCGCTGGCACGGACATTGGCGTCTATCAATCAACCGACGGCGGCGCCAACTGGGCTCCGTATGGAACGGGACTTCCTCGTGTGGCAGTTTTTGACGTGAAAATTTCCGACGTTCAACGTGTGCTGAGAGTGGCAACACATGGACGCGGTATCTGGGAAATCGGCGTTGCCGGTCGTCAGTTACCCGTAGTCAGAAACGCCGGAGCAACCATCGTCGCCGAAGGATGTGGTCCAGCAAACGGTGCGGTCGATCCTGGTGAAGACGTAACAGTGAGTTTCGGCGTCTCGAATATTGGACCAGGACCAACGCAGAATCTGGTGGTGACCTTGTTACCAACTGGCGGCGTGACCTTCCCGACTGGACCCGAAGTTTACGGTGCAGTTGATCCAGGGACGATCGCTACTCGCAATTTCCACTTCTCAAATGATGCGAGCTGCGGAGACACGATCACGCTGACTTTCCATCTCCAGGATGGCGCAACGGATCTAGGTAACTTCTCCGTTCCGTTCACACTCGGAGTGCTTCAGACGTCAGCTCCTGTCTTTACTGAGGAGTTCGATGAAGTGACCGCTCCAACACTTCCAGATGGATGGACCACCGCGAGATCTGGCGGAGGCGCGAATCCACCACTGTGGGTTACGAACACAACTAATTCAACCCCACCGAACTCGGCGTTCGGAGCGGGCTCGACAACAGCGGGAGAAAGTAGTTTGACGTCACCTGTGATTGCGATTCCTAACGCTCCAGCCGAAGGAACAAATCCTGGAGTCAGACTTTCATTCAGAAATAACTTCAACACTGAAGCTACCTTTGACGGTGGCATTCTGGAAATCAGTATCAACGGTGGTCCCTTCCAGGAAATCATAGCCTCCGGCGGAAGCTTTATTGAGGGCGGATACAATGGAACCATTGCTGTTACGGACAGTTTACTGACAGGCCGTGCGGCATGGACCGGAAGCTCCGGTGGTTTCATCACCACCACAGTTGCTCTACCTGCAGCCGCATACGGACAGAACGCTCAACTACGCTGGCGCATAGCCTTCGACACGGGCACAAGCCCGACCGGAGGCGGAATGAGAGTAGACTCAGTCAAGGTATTCGCTGCCACTCGGCTGTGTTGCTCAGGCGCGTGCGCCCTGACCTGTCCATCCAACATCACAGTTTCAAATGATGCTGGAGAGTGCGGTGCGATCGTGAACTATCCAATGCCCACCTACACTGGAAACTGCGGCACAGTGACTGCCAGTCAAGAGTCAGGAACGCTGTTCCCGGTCGGCACGACCACAGTCACCATCACGGGTACTCGACTTGATGGTACAACCGACTCGTGTTCATTTACGATAACTGTAAATGACACAGAGTTCCCGGTTGTTAGCGCTGCTTCAGTTGATAAGCCGATTCTCTGGCCGGCTGAGCACCAGATGGAATCAGTAACCGTCAACTACACAGCCACCGACAATTGCTCGGTTGACTGTGTCTTAACAGTAACCAGCAATGAGCCAAGTCAAGGACTTGGTGACGGAGATACTTCGCCCGATTGGGAAGTTGTCGACGCACACCATGTTCGCTTGAGGGCTGAACGTGCTGGTGGTGGTACCGGACGAATTTATACGATTACCGTAACTTGCACTGATCCAGCAGGCAATACGGTGGTACGTACAACGACAGTGAAGGTACCGAGGAGCATAGGTAAAGGCGGACCATCAATCTAGGTTGGTCCGACTCATGACAAAAGGTGCGACAATCCGATTGGATTGTCGCACCTATTTTTTGAGGGAGGTGACCTTTATTGGTCATTGATCATTGGTCATCGAACATTGGTCATTCGCGAATTCAATTTGGCCGTGCAACACCAGGTCTGCAGCGCCCAAGGCTCAGAAGCGAGCGTCGAAGACGCGAAAGAGGGTAGCTAGGGGTGAAGCGAAGCAGAACCCGTGGGGAAGCGGGTGAAGCGAAGCGGAACCCTGGGGAAGCGGACAGTTTTGCGGAGCTCTGAAAGAGCGACAGAATGCACGTTAATAGTTAACCTTCTGCCACCCTTTCAGGGCTCCGAGTCGTTGAACTAAATGATCCAGGGGTTCCGCTGCGGTTCACCCCCGGTTACCTTCTGCTGCGCCTTCGGCGCTCCGAATTGGTGCACAATCAAATTGAATTCACAAAGGGGATCAAAAATCAATTAAAAAGCGGCGCAATCTACGATCGCGCCGCCTCTTACAGATGGGAAAACCTAAACTCCGAGTACGTCGACAAGCTCCTGGACTGCGGAGGCGCTCTTTTGTAAGGCAATGCGCTCTTCAGCGGTTAGATTGATCTCAATAATCTGCTCGAGACCTTTCGCGCCGAGTTTGCAGGGCACTCCGACGTACAGTCCATTGATTCCGTACTCGCCCTCGAGATATACCGCGCACGGCAAAATCTTCTTCTTATCTTTGAGGATTGCTTCGGTCATCTCCACCGCCGCCGCAGATGGAGCGTAATACGCCGATCCGGTTTTGAGTAGGCCGACAATCTCCGCACCGCCACCGGCTGTGCGTTTGACGATCGCATCAATTTGATCTTTGGGCAGTAGTTCCGTAATTGGAATGCCGGCGCAGGTGGAAAAACGCGGCAGGGGCACCATCGTGTCACCGTGGCCCCCCATGACAAACGCTGTGACGTTTTCGACGGAAACATCTAACGCCTCAGCGAGAAAACATCTCATGCGAGCCGTATCCAGAACGCCTGCCATACCGATGACCCGATGCTTCGGGAAACCTGAACGCTTCAACGCCACCTGGCACATCGCATCAAGCGGATTTGAAACAATGATCAGAATGCTGTTTGGCGAACGCTTAACGATCTCATCAACGACTTTTGAAACTATCTCGGCGTTGGTTTTCAAAAGATCGTCACGGCTCATACCAGGTTTTCGAGGTAAGCCGGCGGTGATGATAACGACGTCAGAATTGCTGGAGTCGTCATAAGTGTTAGCGCCCACCAAACGGACATCAAAACCCTCAATTGGAGCCGCCTGCGCCAGATCCAGGGCTTTACCCTGGGGAACGCCTTCAACGATGTCTACTAGAACAACGTCGCCAAGTTCTTTCGCGGCAAGCCAGTGAGCAGCCGTAGCGCCAACATTTCCGGCCCCGACTACAGTTATTTTTTTTCGCACACCCATCTCTATCTATTTCCTTTCAGTGAGCAACCGAATGCTACAGGGTTCCTGCTGGTTGGATAAAATTGCTTGGCTTTGAAAGAGCGGGAGTGTACAAGTGCAAAAAAGTGGAGTCAAGCCCGTGATATTTGTCATTTGCCATTTTTGCTTTGCATTTTTCTACCGGGGACGGACTCTAATATGTCGCTAATCTTAATCTCCTCTGTGAAACCTTTGTGTCCTCGGTGTCTCTGTGGTGATGTCTTAGGCTTTTAGTTCCACGACAGACACAGAGTCCCTAAGGTTGCACAGAGTATGCTACCGCTTAAGAAATGGAAAATGAGCCCAGCTTCTTTTGACTAAAATGACCGGCGAAATTGATCACGACGATTCAGCAGCAGTCGATCCGGAAGATCCTTTTCCTGATCCTATTGATATCGAGATCACAGATGTCTTCGACCTTCATACTATTCACCCTCGTGACGTCAAAAGAATAGTTCAGGAATACTTGATAGTAGCCCATGAAAAGGGTTTTCCGGTCGTTCGAATTATCCACGGAAAAGGAATAGGAGTGCAGAGAGAGATGGTCCGCTCGGTGCTGGCCAAAACGCGGTTCGTCGCCGATTGGACAGATGCGCCGCCAGACGCAGGCGGACTTGGCGCAACCATCGTACGATTTAAGTAAAGCTGCGCTGCAACATCTGCAATTCAGTCAGATGACCTTCATCGTGCTCAAGCATCATTTCCAATAACCGCGCAAGCGTCACTTGGCCAACCCCTTGAAGATTTCCAGTTTTCTCCAGTTCCTTCACGTCGACATTTCTGAGCCGCGCCAGATTTTTCTCTCGAGCCTCAACAAAAGTTTTCAATGCCGGTATCAGGTCTTGCTTATTGTATTCCCTTTCAAAAGCTAGTCGGCCGCCATCAATGTCCTGCAGGTCCGGTGAGTCTTCCTCAAGAATGCGTTTGATACGGTCGGTATAACCTTCGATTTCTATGTCCCGCAAATGGCAAACGTTTTCAAGAATTGAGAATCGACCGTCCGCTGGTCTATAGCGGAGATTTTCGGAGGTTTCGTCAATTAACTGTCCCAGACGATTCGGAGTCGCTGCCAACTGGTTTACCAAGTCGTCATGATCTTCTCGCTTCATAATCCCCTCCCCTCAGCTTTTCATCTATGGATGATACTTCTAAACGCTGAACAGTTCGTTAAGGGATAGACGAGCTCTTGGGGGAGTTGGATAACAGAAAATCTCTTGAATGAGTAACAGTAGTCATTAATTAAACGGATTTTGAACGCTCTCGACAGAATTAGCGACTGTGTCCCCTACCCCACCCCGTGCGTTTACACTCCCGCGTTAACTAGCCCTCACGTGCAAGGAGCCTCACCCTCGCGCACGCTTTAATATGAGTTAAAACCCAGATACCCAAAGACAATTCTCTCCGAATCGTTTAGCATTTCCCAGTTCAAATCCAAAAGTACTCAGACATTACGCGTTCCACCTCAGACGTCATGGACAAAGTAACCATTCACTTGGCCCTGGTAGATGACTGGGAATTGAGCGGCAACGGAACCGGCAATATTCGCGAGTTGCAGTTCGAGCCCATGCGTAAACTGGTCAGTATCTACAATCGGCTCGGCATCCGGGGTTCTTTCAATGCCGAAGTTATGCAACAACTCAATTTTCGGCAATATCAACAAGAGTATCCGAAATTAAAAGAGCTCGCCGACGAATGGGACGACCTGATATGCGACACTCTTAGCCATGGGCACGACATCCAACTACACGTCCATCCGCAATGGTACAAGGCCGGCTACGATGGACAATGGCATCTCACCAGCGACTGGTCCATCTTGAATTACCCTCGCGCAACTGCTTTAGAATTGCTGTCCTCATGCAAAACGTATCTCGAGACCCTGCTGCGTAAAGTAAAACCGGACTATAAGTGCGTTTCATTTCGCTCAGGTGCGTGGTGTATAGCTCCGTCGCCGCACATGATGGAATTATTAGTTCAGCTCGGTATCGTCTTTGATATGAGTATCGTCTCAGGCGTTAGGTACGATACACGTCACATCAAGCTTGATTACACCCAATGCGAGGAAGACTTTTTGCCCTACTATCCCGTAATGACCGACGCCCGCAAAGTGTCAAGCAAGAAAGAACCGATAATTTGTTTGCCGACGAACTGCTTTTATGCTTCGCGTCGCCAGCTATTTCTTCATCACGTACAGAAAGTTAAACAAAAAGTTAGTCCTGCAACAGTTAGTAGCGGGAGCGGGAGCCGAACCGTCGAAAACTATGGTCACGAATGGGCCCAGGTGGGCGAGAGTAAGGCCAAGCGAGTGCTCGACAAGGTCATAGTTCCATACGTAAAGGGAAAGCACATGATTTCCGATTTGGCCCAGCTTGATTATCCACTGCTTCTCGAAATGCTAAGCTCGATACGCAAGCGAGCGCGGCGCAGTGGCCTTCAGGATATTCCGGTTGTGCTCGAGAATCACACCAAAGACATCAGAGACTTTTCCGATATCGAGCGCTTCCTTGAACTGACAAGGCCGAACACTGATATAAAGTTTTTGACTCTGACTGAGCTCGCCATAAAACTGAGAGAAGGGTTCTTCCCGGTTAGGATCCGAAGCTGAAATTGGGCACAAGATACGAAGTCATCGCAGACGCACTACGGAGTCGCTTTATCGATGTATGCGAACGCTTCATGATTGTTAGAACGGGACTAATGGAGTTTGACTCTCAAGTATTCCCACCACTCCCAGAATCACTCAAGACGAGTACATTTCGAAAACTCGAGAAACCAGACGTCTGGCTTGATTGCGAGTTTAACGGTCTGGACGCGTTCGCTACACTTGCTGGAGAAAAAGGAATTTCAGCAACTGAGTCACCACAGCCGAATAGCAACGATTTTCTGAGAGAGTTAAGGGCTGCAGCACGTAAACCCGATGAGCGCGTGCGGCTTCTTCTAACCAGATACCGACATCCGCTAAATATCGCTGCCAACTCAGAAGCATTAATTTGTGAGCACTTGCTTGAACGATTGATGGTCGCTGATCGGGCGCAAGCCGAACGACAGTCGATCGCAGTCTTGTACGAGCCGGACCTCCTCCTTAAGCTCAATTTGATAGCAATCAAGTCGTCACTCTGCGACGATCTGCGTTACATCGACGCACTCAATTACATCTACGAATTGTCACCACCTGACTGGCTTCCTAAAAGCGAATACGCCTGGCTATTTGGTACTTTCCTGATCTTCTATGCACGCGCTTTGGAGGTTTGCTCATGTCAAATCGAAAAATGCGCGTAGCGATCCTCGCCCACTCGTTTTCTGGTGCGTATCGAATATTTCGCGAAATCCAAGATCTGGAGCACATAGACGTTTCAATTGTTTTGAGTCCTTCGCCGTCGCGATCGCCGGTCTCGAGCGTTGCAGTGAATGTGTTGCGTGCTTTTCTTGATTCATTGAGGAACTTTAGTATCGACGCTTTGCAGCTGCTAGCCAAAGGTAAGTTAGTATTTCTCACCAAACAGCTTGACCACAAAAGTTCGACATCTAAATTGAACCAGCTCGACTTCGACATCGGCTTACATAAAACCGGCGTCATTTATCGATCTCAAACAATCGCAGCCTTTCGGCTCGGCATACTAAATCCGCACATAGGACTACTTCCGCAGTACCGCGGTCGAAGCGTCATGGAGTGGTCGTTACTACAAGGCGATCCCGTAGGAATTACCGTCTTCTTTATTGACGAAGGAATTGATACTGGACGACGTATCGTATTCGCTGAGGAAGTCGATATTACGAACTGTGGTTCAGTAACTGAAGCTAAGACTTACTTGTTTAATCTTGATGCGTTGTTCTTTCGAAAGGCTCTGGTTTTACTGGCCAGTAACAATCCCTTACTTAGTAATAACGGTACTGGTCGTCGCTACTACGTGATGTCCAAATTATTTACAGGGGCGGTTGACGAACTACTAAAGACGCACCACCGTTAAGGTTTATCCGTTACGACGAGTTCTTTCACGGGTACGCCATCGCTCCATTTCCCCATAAACCGCTGCTGAGGTGTATTCCCAAGTGCGTATTCTCGGTTCTTACCGTAGAAAGCCGCGTCGGTAAGCCCGTCGAACAGTTTCCACAAGCCAAAGTCGAGAGCGTTAGTCGACGCCATCTGAGGGGAATCAGTCGTTACACCGGGTCTTCGATTGGCGGACGAAGCCTGGTCCATCCGCTCGGCCTCACCATTGTCGTAACTTCGGTCCACTGCAGTAGGCGCTCGATGACTGGCAATCAGAGGTGGTGAACCGTGATCGTCAGTGACCAGTTTGATGAAGTCTTTGTTGTTTGTGGGAACGCGCGTGGACTCGTAATAAATACGTTTGGCGTCTTCATCTTCAACCAAAGTGTCGCGATCTCCAGCGACTGCCAACAACAAAGTCTCCCCAGGAATCTTGCTCAAATCAGCTAACGGAACGCTGACTGGTCGTTTAGTGATTCCCGGTTCGACCGACATGACCGCTTTAAATTTTGGTAATCCCGAATCGCCGGCAAGGGCCGCAACACTAGCCGCCAAAATTCCGCCGAGGGAATGACCAACAGACGCAACCTTTGTTAGATCAGGACGAACGTGACCCGGCTTTGTCTGTAATTCGGTTAGGGCACTTTTGATCGCTTCGAGAGAATTTGGAATGAATTCTTCACGCGGTGTGAGGAGTCCGCCTTGATAACGGGGATAGATCACGATGTTGCCCCGCTTTACTAGATGATCGATCCACGAGCCATAGTAGAAGGGATTCATTCCGCCCCAGCCGTGAAGAAACACGACGACGGGAGCCATAGCAGGCTTTGGAGAATCCGGTTCATAAATCCAATACTCGCTCCCACCGGAGCCGTATTTATTTTTGATAACTGACTTATTGGTTGTGACTTTGCCGCCAGGCCCGGTTTCCGGCTGACCTGGAGGGGTTGGACCTTGCAATGGAAAAGCGAGACGCAGAAAGAGTGTAAGGACCAGCAGACCGGCAAGCGCAAAAACCTTCATTCAAGACCTCTCTGGTTAGGCTCGTGCCCAATTTATCAAAGTCTTAGACGCGCAAAAAGGTCATTTGGCTGCAAATACACTTGTAATCTCAATCGACCCCAACTAACTTGCGACTGACATAAGTCAACCAGTCCTTATAACGACGATCACGACCAGCCGTTGCTTCGAAGAAAACTCTTTGAATCAACTCTGTTACCTGGCCACGCTTTCCATCTTTGATCACAGCGCCATCTACTTCTCGTATCGGCGTGACCTCAGCCGCTGTTCCTGTAAAGAAGGCTTCATCAGCCGATTCCAACATCTCAACAGAAATCGGACCAACATTTATTCGAAATCCAAGGTCTTCGGCTAAACGAATCACGGCATCGCGAGTCACCCCGAGGAGGATTGAATGACGTTCATCGTTCGTGAATAACTCTCCCTCTTTAACCACAAAGAGATTTTCGCCGGACCCCTCCGCCACGCTGCCATCCATGTTGAGCAGCAGTGCTTCATCATAACCTCGACTCACTGCCTCGCGAACGGCCAGTATCGAATTGATATATTGCCCCGAAGCTTTTGCTGTAGTTGGCATCATTTCCGAATGGAATTTTTTCCAGGGCGAAACAGTGATGCGCACACCATTCTTGAGACCTTCGGCACCAAGATAAGGGGCCCATGGCCAAACAAGGATGTTAACTTCCACGGGACACTTGGCCGGATGCAAACTCAGCGAACCACTGCCGTAAAAACAAATTGGTCGGATGTAACAGCTCTGGAAATCGTGCAGGTCGATCAACTCACAGATGCTGTCGGAAAGCTCCTGCGAGTCAAATGGAATTTTCATACCGTGAACGGCCGCCGAGCGATTGAGGCGCTGGAGATGTTCGTTCATGCGAAACACTGCTGGTCCATCCGCGGTCTCGTAGCATCTCATTCCTTCAAACACGGCGCTCCCGTAATGGAGCGCATGCGTAGAAACATGTGTTGTCGCTGCATTCCACGGGATGATCTCTCCATTGCGCCAAACCCACTTACTTTGATCGAAAGACATGTCTTAACTCCATCGGCTTATTTTGAGACTCTCGGGACAAGGATGAGGACGAGATTTCTGGGCTTTTGCGCAGCTCTCAATAGAACTCTAGCGCTGCTGGTCTAAACGTGACTAATAGATTCTTTTTAAGGGGCCATAAATCTCAGTTTAGAGACTCTGCGTCGTAGGACTATGGTTGCCTCGATCCTTTGGTAAAACCTCGGAAATGTGGGTTGAGGTGGCTCTACGAACCACTCATTTTTTTACGTCACTCTGCGTGGTCCTCTGCGGCCGGCTACGTCCCCTCGTAACCTCCGATGAACGAAGTCCGAAAAGGACGCAGAGAAACGCCAGAGATTTCGCGGAGTAACGCAGAGAGGACTATTGGAGCGGGTTCAGCGTCGCTTTACAAGTGAGCTATACTAACTGCCAGAGGAAATTAATATGAATTCATCAACTGAACGTGCAGTGCTTGCGGGGGGCTGTTTCTGGGGTATGCAGGACTTGATTCGCCGCAAAGAGGGCGTCATTTCGACTCGCGTCGGCTACTCGGGAGGAGATGTTCCAAACGCAACTTATCGCAACCATGGCACGCATGCGGAAGCGATCGAGATCATCTTTGATCCACAAAAAATCAGTTTTCGAGATATTTTGGAGTTCTTCTTCCAAATCCACGATCCCACAACGGTAAACCGCCAGGGCAACGATCGCGGGACCAGCTATCGCTCAGCGATTTTTTATACTAGTGACGAGCAGAAGCGAATTGCTGAGGAGACGATTGAGGATGTGAATGCCTCAGGTCTCTGGCCCGGCAAAGTTGTCACTGAAGTCACACCGGTGGGCGATTTCTGGGAAGCTGAACCAGAGCACCAGGACTATCTGGAACGCTACCCTAACGGCTACACCTGTCACTACGTCCGACCCAACTGGAAACTCCCAGCACGAGCTGTTACGAACAAGATTAGCGCGTGACATAGTCTGAATGGATGATGGATTATTGCCGCGAATGGTTCCGTGATTTAGATTCGCAACTTCCGGACATTGTAGGTGCTGGCGCTGCAGTAAATAACAAAGCCGAGGTGATGATATGGCTACCACTGTAGAAATGCTTGCGGAACAGGCAATGACACTCCCGAGCGAAGCACGAGCGCGACTTGCGGACATTTTGGTGGAGAGTCTTGAAGGCGCAGATCTTGGTAGGATTCAGGATCTCTGGTTGAACGAGGCAAAACGCCGGCGGGATGAAGTTAGAAACGGTGAAATTGAAACGGTTTCCTCAACAGAGGCATTACGGATAGTACGCGACTCGGTTCGCGATGAGAATTGAATTTCACCCCGAGGCTTTGGACGAGTATCTTCAAGCAGCGCTGTGGTATGCGAACAGGGAACCAACGATTGCTGAACAGTTTATTTCATCAATCGAAGAGGCTATCAAACAGGTCTCGGAATCACCTTCTCGCTGGCGATTGATCGATGAAGATGTTCGTCGTTGTCTCGCTCACGTTTTTCCGTACGCAATTCTTTATACAATTGAGAATGATTTCATATTAGTGGTAGCAGTAATGCACTGCAGCCGCGAACCGGACTATTGGAAGTTACGAATGAAGTAGGGTGATCACCGGTCTAACCCACTCGAAAGTTCTAACGAAACTTCCTGGGTTGACATACCGATTTGGAGAACGCCATCCTTCATCAATTTAAACTCAACCGAATCAACCAATGCCCGCCAACTAGCTTCCACTATGTTGGCTGAAACCCCCACAGTTCCCCATTTCTTGCTGCCATCACTTGACGTAATCAGTACGCGCACCAAACTCGCCGACCCAGACAACGAACTTCTCAACACGCGGACTTTGTAGTCAACTAAGTGAACTTCCTTCAGTGACGGATAGAATTCTGTTAGAGCTTTCCTTAAAGCACGGTCCAGGGCATTCACTGGACCATTGCCGCTCGCAACTGAATGTTCTTCATGATCGCCAACTCGGATCTTTACGCTGGCCTCGCTCAACGGCATCTTATTACCTTGATGCTCATCGATCACACGAAAACCAATCAGCTCAAAGTACTGTTCGGGAGAACTACGCAACTTTCGCACAAGCAATTCAAAGCTCGCTTCTGCCGCCTCAAACTCAAAGCCATCGTGCTCCAGACGCTTTAACTCTTCCAACACATCCTGTTCGCCATCGAGATTGATTCCGAGTTCTTGCGCTTTCGCTATCAGATTTCCTCGGCCTGACAAATCCGAAACCAACACCCTGCGCCGGTTGCCGACCAATTCTGGCTCGATGTGTTCGTACGTAACTGGATTTCGGGCCACCGCCGAAACGTGGACGCCTCCCTTATGTGCAAACGCGCTGTCGCCCACGTACGCCGCACTTGATTGCAGCGACAAGTTGGCCATTTCACTGACAAGGTTCGCAGTTTCGCGTAGTCGTTTGAGGCGCTCTGGTCCAATAGCGTCGCGACTGAGCTTCAGTTCGAGATTAGGAATTACGGAACACAGATTCGCATTACCACAGCGTTCGCCATAACCGTTGATTGTTCCTTGAACATGTGTAGCACCTGCGCCCACCGCCGCGAGAGTGTTGGCCACTGCCAGCTCTCCATCGTTATGGCAGTGAATGCCAATCGGTAACTGGATTTGTTCAGCGACTATTCTTGTCGCATCGCTGATCTCGTCCGGCAGACTCCCACCATTCGTATCACACAAAACAATGCGTGTTGCTCCGCCTGCGGCCGCCGCTCTCAAAGTTTGTAATGCGTATTCGGGGTTTGAGCGGAAACCATCGAAGAAATGTTCCGCATCGTAAATTACTGTGCCAACTCGCGCCGTAAGATAGCGAAGTGAATCCTGGATGATGTCGAGGTTTTCGGACGGGGTTATTCTCAGAGCATCGGTGACATGTAACTCCCAGGATTTACCAAAGATAGTTACGACCGGAGTGCCGGCTGAAATCAGCGCCTGAATATTCGGATCTTCGTCACACCTCAGCCGTTGCCGTCGCGTAGCGCCAAATGCAGTAACGCGCGCGTGTTTCAACTTGAGCTTACGTGCTTCTTCAAAAAACGCGACGTCTCTGGGATTTGAACCGGGCCAACCACCTTCGATGAAATCAATACCCAGATCATCAAGGGCCTCGGCGATTCTTAACTTATCAGCGACGGAAAAGTTGATGGCCTCGCCCTGGGTGCCATCGCGAAGTGTGGTGTCGTAGATTTCGATGCGAGTATCCATTTCGGTGATTTCTCAAAATGTTTAGATTCTGGCCACCATTCTTATAAGAAAAAGGCCACCAACCGTCGTTGATGGCCCTTGAGCAATGAGAATGGTTGGCCATCAGGTAGCTTTCTTTCGAATACCGATGGCGATCAAACTGGTATTTGCTGCAATCAACCCAATGGTTGAGCTGCTTTTGGAAATGTTCTGTTGGGTATTAACTGTCACCATTTGGTCTACCTTGAGACTTCGCAGTCCCTCGTCGACTACTCTAGACGCTGATGTCTTCTGCACCTAATTGATTATTTTTAGGTGCTTATAAATGACACAATCGGGGGAGATCATTGAGATGTTTATGCGCAAGGGTTAACACCGGAATCATCTTGAAAGAATAGCCGCCAAGAACCGCAGCCTAATCTTTTCTCTCGTCCGACTTGCCATTGTTACCTGGAACAGGATTCTTTGCTCGGAGGCGTTTCTGTTGGAGATTAGTGCTATAGGTTTGTTCCAGGTGCTCAGCGCCGTCGACGGTCAGAGTCAGCCGAGACTTGTCGTCGAGCGCAATGAATCTCTTCTGCATTAAAAACCAGATCGTGAATTCAATATGTTCCCTCGGCCTGCCAATCAGGCTTTCGAGTTCGCTATAAAAGATTCCCGGATCCACAGCGTCCAGGCGTCGTTTGGTGTAAAGCGCCTCGAGGACTGTGGTTCGAATTAGTTGCTCCATCTCAAAGTCATTCTCGGTGTGGGTGCCGCTGGTCACAAGTCGCCAACGATCCTTACGGTGTTGCAAGTACGACACGTCGTACTGAGCCCGTTTTTCTGGATCACTCAAGACGTTATAAGCCTCGAGAATTTCACGAAAGCGGCTCTCATTACCGGTGTGTTGATTGTCTGGATGGAGACGTTGGGCGAGCATTCGGAACACACGACTGATCGTTTCCGGCTCTGCATTGGAACTCACCTGTAGTAACTCGTAGTAGTCGATGGGTTGACCGTCAGACATAGGGGATAATAAACCTTTGGCAAAAAGGGGTTCTCTGGGTGAAAGCGTTCAAAGGACTGGAGCCGGAAGAGCGAATGAGGTTTCATACCTCCCGGTTAGATGTGGAGTCTAACTTAGAATAATCGAAAAGGGGACAAAAAAATGTTAGGTCAAGGCCTGGCCTTAGGGTCGACCCCACTGGAGTTCCAACCATAATGCGAAGAGACTGCGAGAAACTGGATCCTCAGGTGGACCGACCACAGACACGACCTCAGTGAAGTACAAATCGGCTCTAAAAGGCATAATTCAGTCAGTTTTTGACCGAATTAACCTAAGCGGTTAAACAGAATTTGTCGTTGACAAACAGCGTATTGCCTCACTATTATGCCTCAACGGTGCCCCTGCTGTAGGGCAAAAGTGGGCATCGGAAAATTGGCTTGGATCTCACGAATCAAGCCGTGCTAACTCATCTCTTTCCTCAGTCCTTCCACACGCTGAGTCTACTATTCCCCACAAACCATAGGAGGAGCTAACGACAATGTTTAAATCTACTAAGGGCGTTCTATCAGCCCTTGCAACGACAACTTTGCTCGTCATGAGCGCGGTTGTCACCAACGCACAAACTACCGGTTCAGTCACCATGACCGCGACGGTTTCGAATTTCGTGGAGTTGAACTCCGGCGGAGCAGTTACGCTCACCGGTAATTCTGGCGGCAGTATCATCACTGATGGTACCGCTAACACCCCCCTGGCAGTGGTCGTTGACATGGGCGAGCTTGGCCCAAGCAACGCCAATAGTTTTGTGAAATTAAGTGTGCCGCTCAAACTTCGTAGTAACGTAGCCTATCAGCTCAATATGGTTGGCAGCGTTGCCGGAGCGGGTGCGACAAGCTTTAGTCTTAAAGATACCGACGTAGGCTTTGGTTTGACTCCATCCGCAAGGCCTGCAAATCTTGCGTCTGGCGCAGACACAAACGATACCCCTGGCGACCCAACCGTTGGTGGCAGCACCGACGTAAACGGACGATGGGTGTTTGCGGGATCAAACTCTACTTTAGGCTCATATGCTTCGTCGGGTGAGGTTCTAACTGGACCACGCGTCAACAAAGCTACCCCTGCCTCGAATAACATTGGCTTAACAGTACCCGCTATCTTCGCAATCAAACCCCAGTTCTTCGATCCTGCCGCGGCAATCACAATTACCGCTCAGTTTACCGTCGTAGCACTTTAAATATTCGACCGTTCGAGGAATTTTTAAGTGGTACCGGCCGCCAGTTTGTTGTCTGACGGCCGGACCGCCTGCTTCTCACCTTTCCTCAAAGGCCACGTCTATGCCCCAAGCAAGCTCAACATTTATCAAGATACTTCTGTTCACACTCCTTCCGCTGATAACTGTCGTCACCTGTTCAGGCCAGTCCACGACCGGAACTGTGAGCATGAGCGCGACGGTATCAAAATTCGTCGAGATCAATTCCGGCGGCGCCGTTACTCTTACTGGAAACTCCGGTGGAGGTGTCACCACAGATGGAGTTGTCAACTCGCCCCTCGCCGTATCAATCAATCTGGGCGAGCTTGGTCCGAGCAACACGAACAACTTTGTAACAGCACTAGTACCGTTGAAGCTGCGAAGCAATGCGGCTTATGTGTTATCCATGAGTGCGACTGTAACCAGCTCCGGTTCCACGACCAACAGAATTGGTGCCGCTGACGTAGGTTTCGGCCTTGGAACAATCTCTAGAACGGGTACGGGCGTTAACACCGGCTCAGACACTAATGCCACCTCCGGTGATCCCACGCAGCCCGCAAACGGATCTGTGAATGGAACAACGGGTCGTTACGAATTCACCGCCG
>DATIBX010000755.1:0-2853 GCA_035457105.1 Pyrinomonadaceae bacterium | reverse complement strand
TGGGAGCAAATGGAACGAGAGGTCAAGATCTACGGGATGGATTCGTGGAAGTGGTATTGTCACACCGACCCGGGTCAAAGCGGCGGAGGATTTCAACTCGACGACGATATGTCCGCCAAGTTTTACGAGAAGTCACGCGAGCTGGGTGTCAGATTATTCAGCGTGCATAAGGGATTCTCTTATCAATCGCGTACGCTGGGTCACCTCGCGAATCCGAAGGACGTCGAAAAGGCGGCGTTGCAGAACCCGGATCTCACTTTTGTGATTTACCACTCGGCTCTGAAGCACGGGCCAAACGAGCCGGATTAC
This sequence comes from Pyrinomonadaceae bacterium, assembly GCA_035457105.1. Classification (GTDB taxonomy): domain Bacteria; phylum Acidobacteriota; class Blastocatellia; order Pyrinomonadales; family Pyrinomonadaceae; genus PSRF01. The sequence goes on along the minus strand of DATIBX010000755.1, from coordinate 2,544 downwards.
GTGGCCAACAATCAGTTCGATCCCACCACCGGGGACTTCCTCTGGCACAACGTGCTGATGGACGTAAAAAAACGCAATCCGAAAATGAACAACGTCTATTGCGAGATTGGATCGTCTTTTGGACTGCTCGCGGTTGAGAATCCGGCGATGGCTCAACATCTCATCGGCAAGAACGTCAAGCACTACGGATCCGACCATGTGATCTGGGGGACCGATTGCTTGTGGTGGGGCTCGCCGCAGTGGGCAATCGATTTGTTCAAGCGCTTCCAGTTCACCGATGAAATGACCGAGAAGTTCGGCTACAAGAAGCTGACCAGGCAGGACAAAGCGAACATCTTCGGCTTGAATGCGGCGAAGCTCTACAAAGTTGACCTTAAAGCCAAACGCAAAGGCCTGCCGGAGGACGCGCTCACCAAGTTCAAGAAGGTATACAAGGAAGAAGGCGGCCAGGCGTCTAACCGAGCGTATGGATGGGTGCGGGCCGAAGGTTAGCCGGTTTCTAAAGACAGCATCCGATTCGTATTAAGACTACGTCGCCGCGGGTCACAGCCTGGTTCTTGAATCCGACCAGTTTTGATGTTCTGCGCACCAAAGGCTTCGGCCAGGGACACGGCTCGACCAATGTGGTCCGGATCCGCGCCGCGTCACCGAGCGCGGCACGTAACACTCGTGGAACCTGACGAAACTCGCTCAGAGGCGGCGAACGCCGCGCTTCAGCGGCTCGCCCGCTCAACTCACCAAAGAAGCCTTATACTCCTTACCTTGCCGGACTATATCCCCGATAAGCTCTAATCTACTAGTGGTAATTCGTACTTCGTCATCTCTCCTAAACATGTTGATCTACCAGTATCGTATTTCCATCGGGATCAACAATCATGAAGCTAGCTGGGCCGGTGGAGCTTTCGTCTGCTTCTGAGATCATGTTTACGCCACGATCTTTGAGCTGGCGCTGCAACTCTCGAACGTCCGTGAATTCGCCCAGTGGCTGAGCATCGCTATTCCAGCCCGGGTTGAAGGTGAGAATGTTGTTTTCGAACATCCCTTTAAACAACCCAATATTGTGGTTGCCATTCTTCATGATTAGCCAGTTTTGCGACTGATTTCCTCCGAACACTGAAAACCCCAGCTTTTCGTAAAAGAGCCTTGACGCCTCGATATCTTTGACAGCCAGGCTGACAGAAAAATTTCCCAGATCCATAATCTCCTCCTATGTTGTATTCCCGGTTAGTTCGCCAAGGACATTCAACTCAATACCCGCTGATTCATTGAGCCTGCAGCTGGGCTGCCCTATCCTCATCCATGGCGGCGGCTATTGCCTTCTTCTTCCTTAGAATAGCCGCCGATATCAAAGTAACGATGAAGCCAATAGGTAACGGCTCAACGAAAGTTATCGCGGCGTTGATGAACGGGTTATCATACATCGCCTTAAAACTGTTCATTTGTTGCACCTGTGCATCGATCGCCTGCTGGCTGGCGCCGGAAGCCCTGGCCTTCTCTATCATGTAGCTCGCGTATTTGTCGACGAAATCAGGCATGAATTTGAAGTAGATGATCTCCCAGGCAACGACATAGCAAACGCACACCACCAGCGTGATCGAAATCCCCACCGCGAACGCCCGGCCAAATGTTATCCGGCCGTCGCTCACATTTTCGCGATACGAGCGAATGCCAAAGAACACCAGCATAAAGGCGAGGATCATCGTCGTGTAGCCAACGATTTCGCCTTTGTCAAAACCGATCTTTTCCACGAAGGGCAGCGTGGCAAACATCATCGCTGCCATGATGGCTCCCCCTATCAGTCCGAAGGTCAATACTGTCTTTTTCATTAGTAGCTCTCCTGTCTCCAAGAAATCTTTTGCCGTCGCTCGGGAAAGTACCTTGTGGACATCAGTTGTGTCGTCATACTTTCGTATGATTTCGCGCGTTCAGGCGAAAAATAATACTTTAGTTTGGATGGACTGAACGACCGGGAAGCTCGCGACGGATCCTTTGTGCTCGCCGGAGCTCGATTTCTGCTACGGAATGAGCCCCATCTCTTTGCCTAACTGGACTGCCTGTGTTCTTCGCTTGGCGCTGAGTTTGTCGAACAACCTGCTGGAATGTGTCTTGACGGTATTCTCACTGACGAAAAGTCTTTCAGCAATCTCGCGGTTACTCAGACCCTGCGAAATCAACCCGAGTATTTCCAATTCGCGTTTGGTGATCGCCAGCTCCTGCAGCCGTTTTTCGTTCACAGCAAACGGAGTTCCGGCGGGGACTGGACCTCCTCTTTCGGCGATCAGTTCGCGTTCGACGATGACCTGCTCTTTTCGCGTAAGCTTGAGCCCGAGCCAGATGCCCACGCTGGCGAAGACCAGCGCCGTCAAGCCGCCGTAAATCTCGATCGAGTGTTCTACCACGACATACCGATATTCAATGACCTTAAGCGCCGCGATCAGCAACCCGCCACAAAGACCGTAGATGAGTGCATGAGTAAGAACTTGTCTCTTCACGTGTTTAGTCCGCAGATGCTCAAAACGCTCGAAATCAGCCGACGCGGCGCAT
>DATIBX010000754.1:0-3966 GCA_035457105.1 Pyrinomonadaceae bacterium | reverse complement strand
ACCGGCTTTAGCCGCGTGGTCCCTCAACTTCCACCTAACCCACGCACCCCGCAAGTATAGGGCGCGACACCACCGGCTTCAGCCGCGTGGTCCCTCAACTTCCACCTAACCCACGCATCTTCCCCGAAACACTCCGGACACCACCGGCTTCAGCCGCGTGGTCCTTCAACTTCCACCTAACCGTTACTTAAGAACTTCTTCACCTGCGCTGTCGTGAACTCGCCCACACTGCCTGCATAAAACGACGGGCTCCAAACATTCAGAGCATCTGTCTCTTTCAATACGCCGGAATAGTTCTTATCCATCCAGAAGAATGTATTACCCATGATTGCGTGAATGATTTGTTCCACACTAATTGACGGCACGGCTTCGACCAAAAGGTGCAAATGATCCGGTAGCAAACCAATTCGCTCGACGGCAAACTTGTGCTTCCTTCCGATGGCTACGATGTAGTTGAACAGCGATGGTGCAATCGCTTCGTCAAAGATGGCAGCTCGATTGTAGGTTGACAAAACCAGATGATAGTTAAGTTGAGTGAAACAATGTTCGAAGCTGAAGTAAGGCGAAGTAAACTCCGGATTATGGAATTTCAAGGCCTTGGTCCATTCGCCCCGATAACCATGATGCTGAGTCTGTTGCTCCACATAGTTCCGGGCGCGAACAAGGTCAACCTTCCCACTGGTCCTGGCGAAATAGCCTCGCGCCCAGACCTTCCCGCTTGGTAATGGGCCTAGTCGACGCGAGATGTTTCCCTTTAACTTCTTGATTACGTCAGACAAGTTGTGATTTGGCTCAAGACTGAGGAGCAGTTTTAGATGATTCGGATTAATGACCGGAGGGTCGAGCAAATGATACTGCTCACGCCCACAGACTTCAGCAAGAACTTCCGTGATGAGCGCCTGTGTAGCGTCGGGCTGAAACGAAGGCCGAAGGTTGTTTGTTTTAAGGTAAAGGTAGTAATGAAGCTGATAGGCCGCTTCGAGCGCCGTGAAGTGAGGTTTCATGGTGCGGAGAATTTATCATAGGACGCATGGTGGTGGAATGGGTCGGATACGATTAGTTGGAAGTTGAGGGGCCTCACGGCTGAAGCCGGTGGTGTCGCGTCAAATACTGCGAGGGTGCGTGGGTTAGGTGGAAGTTGAGGGACCACGCGGCTAAAGCCGATGGTGTCCGAGGGCCTTCAGGGGAAAATGCGTGGAGTAGGTTGAAACCGTTGAAGAAGGTCTGACTGTGCGAGACATATATATTGTGATTGAAAACAACGCTATGTCCTCTCCAGTTGCAGCTCCATGAATTCCAACCCCAATCAAACCCGCCCCAGAATCCTCCAATACCAATTCCCATCCCGAATGAGACATATGGTCCACCCACCCAGCGGTGGTATAAGTAACCTGGATAGACTCTGATCGGAGCGCCAAACGCTAACCATGGATCATAGTCAGGCACATAACACACTTCGGGAGTGGCAGGTTTAATGCAGCGATCCGCTTCAACTATCTGGTCCGGATAAGTCGAAGCAGCAAGTATCTGGGCGATGAGAGCATCCGGATACAGAGCGATTGGTGCAACGAGTTGCTGCATTGCTTCAGAATCCGGCGGTACAGACTGCGGATCTTGAGCGTCGTCTTGCGCCTGAACTGATCGTCGTTGCAAAGCTCAAGAAGAAAATGAGCAAAACAAACGCAATTGTCACACGTGTCTTTTGTGCCTGATTTGTTCCTACCCTCATTGAAATCTCTCCTTAAGACAACTTAACAAGTCAACCTTAAGGATTGAACCGTTTCACCTATTCCCTCCCCTTGCTGTTTTTGTCAGTGTATTGCTGTCCGCCAGATCCAAAATGAGATGCTACCGCGAACACTCGGGACACAAAGCAAAGAACAGTAACGTTGGGCAAGCGGCCGAAAGAAAACTCTTGAATAATTGATTAATCTTTGGATTAGAGAGTGGAAGAAGCTATTGCACGACGGATTGGATGGCTTGCGTTGGGATTAGCTCTTGATATTAAAAGGTATCTGCAATGATTAAGTTATATCGGTTTGAAATAGGACTGGAGCTGTTTTTTCAAGTTGCAGCCCAAGCTGGCACGCTACCCAGCGCGCCTGAAGTGCGGTGGAATAGTCATCACGCATCGCTTGTGATCAAAGCGGTGCGTGATGCGAAGGGTCAGAATGGCGTTTCTACAAACAGACAAAGTGTGCCACCAAAAAATCGCCAAGATTCTTTCCAGGGATTTTGAGATCGCTTTAAAATTTGTCGAAGCCTAGTCGTCACCGAGAGATTCCAGAAAAGCCGCGGACGGCGCGAAGAATAGGCTTCCGCTAACAGCCTTGCTGAAATCCAGTAGGCGATCGTAGTTGCCTGGTGGCCGGCCAATGAACATGTTCTCGAGCATCTGTTCGATTGTACCCGGCGAGCGGCTATAACCAATGAAGTACGTGCCAAATTCACCGTGTGCGGGCCGACCGAACGGCATGTTGTCGCGCAGTATCTTGATCTCTTTACCATTCTCGACAATCGTTGTTAGTGCACTATGTGCAGAGGTTGGTTTGACTGAATCATCCAACTCGATGTCTGCCAACTTGGTGCGACCGATGATTCGTTCCTGCTGCTCAGTGGACAGTTCATTCCACCCGCCTATGTCGTGAAGGTATTTTTGAACGACCACGTAGCTGCCGGCGGCGAACGCAGTGTCTTCTTCGCCAACGAATACTGAGTCAATCATGGCCTGGCCTCTCGGATTCTCGGTTCCATCGACAAAACCAATGAGATCGCGATCGTCGAAGTAACGGAATCCCTGGGTCTCGTCCACTGGCATAACGGCGCTGCCAAGACGAGCAGTGATGTGTGTTTCAAGCTCAAAGCATAAGTCCATCCGCTGCGCTCGTATGTGAAACAACAAGTCGCCCGGCGTCGATACTGCGTGACGCTCTTCTGAACGAAATTCACGAAAAGGATGGAGCTGCGCCGGCCGTGGTGGTCCAAACAATTGGTCCCACGCTGCCGATCCGAATCCCATGACGCATGTAAGACCACCTTCCAGATCGCGAGCATCTACGGAGCGGAGTAGACCGGCCAGGTCTCCGCATAACGACCGAACAGCAGAACGACTGTCGGGACCGGGGTTTAAAGTCGCAACCAGAAAAATAGCGGCGCGAGTAAGCGGTGCAACTACGGGCTGCGCAATACTCAACATGTCACTAGCTGGTCTAAAAGTATTCATCTGAAAGTCTCCACTTTTAACTCAGCGTAATCCAGAATATATCCCTCTTCATGCTATTTTCGTGTGATGCGCGTAGAGGGTACTTTTCGGAGCTAACAAGCGATCCACGCACATCACCTGACAGAACGGAGTTCACTCCCTACCCGCTGCTTCGCTCGACGTCTTCTTAACACTTTCGGCTGCTTTCTTGATCAAAGCGGCAACTTCCCTTAGTTTCGAGATCGAACCCGTCTGGTGTCTTCTTTATAGCCTTCGACTTACTAAGGTCGCTGGGAAAGCGCTTGCCGTCGCCAGCTTCACTCTCCCCGGAATCCGGCATGTGGGCGGCGATATAAACCAATCCAGCAACGGAAGGCTCTGTGCCAGCTTCGGTAATTACAGAGCCGCCGTAACTGTGACCAACCAGGATGCATGGTCCATCTTGTTGCGCGATTATTCGTCTTGTAGCAGCAACGTCGTCTGAAAACGAAGTCAGCGGTAACTGAACAATGGTGACATTGTACCCATCCTCAACAAGGATCTCGTATGCCCCCTTCCAGCCAGACCCATCTACCCAGGCCCCGTGAACGAGAACAATGTTCCGAATAATGCGCTTCTCGTATTGCGCCGGGACCACACCATAAACCAGCAATAATAGCGAGACGACACAAAGGGTCCGAGATATACCTCGTGCTACCGGGTTGTTCTTCATTGATGGTTTCATTCTCTTTCTCCTTTGTGCCGAACGCGGATTTGCGAGGTTT
>DATIBX010000753.1:0-3480 GCA_035457105.1 Pyrinomonadaceae bacterium | reverse complement strand
TATTTCCCAAGCTATTCGTAGAAGGTCTGGCAACGCGTGATTTCGAGCCGGCGTTGCGTTGTTTGTTGGGCCAGTCGGCCGCGTTATCACCGGCTACGATCGTACGACTGAATGCGCAGTTCAAAGCCGAGTATGAGGAGTGGCGGCAGCAATCATTAGCGGAGCGGCGCTTTGTCTATATCTGGGTTGACGGGGTGCATATCAAAGCCGGAGTGGCGCGTGAGAACGCCGCCGTGCTGACGGTGATCGGCGCGGACGTCGATGGCCGCAAGCATTTAATTGCCCTGGAAGAAGGTTACCGCGAATCGAAAGAGAGCTGGTTGGAAGTTTTGCGCAATCTGCGCGACCGTGGCATGCAAGCGCCTGTGCTTGCGGTCGGTGATGGCGCTTTGGGTTTTTGGGCCGCTTTGGCAGAAATATGGCCGGACACGAAATGTCAACGCTGCTGGTTCCACAAGATGAGTAACGTACTCGACAAACTGCCGCAGAAAGAACGCAAAGAAGCGGCGCCACGGCTGCGCGCAGTCTATCTTGCCGGCTCCCGCTCAGCCGCCGAGCACTTGGCACATGAACTGGCCAGTGAATGGCAAACGAGCTATCCCAAAGCGGCCACTTGCTTGCTCACCGATCTCGATGCTTGCCTGCGCTACTTTGATTATCCGCAGGAGCACTGGAAGCATCTGCGCACCACTAATCCGGTGGAAAGCACTTTCTCGACCATGCGCCTGCGCACTGATGCCGCGAAGAGATTCCGCACTGCTCGCAGTGGCGTGCATTTGGTTTTCAAATTGTTCCAGCGATACCAGAAAACCTGGTCCAGAATCTCAGCCGCGGAGAAACTGCGCGATGTGTTGGACCAAGCAAAGCAAAAAGCAAAACCGGTAGCCAAGATGTCAACGGATGTGACGGCTATCGCCGCTTGAAACTAACGAACGTAAGCTAGAGCAGCGAGGATGGCTAAATCAATTTCCACAACTCTTGACACGAGCTCGCCAAGATTGAACGCGATTAATGAACCGCTTTAGCAAGGAAAGAATCTGAAAGCTGGTACTTTGCTTATTACTATTTCTGTGGGATCGACGGCTTTGCCTGAAAAGCTATAGTCACTCATACCCTAATTCACGGGCAGGAAGACTGGGAACTACCCAATCCGTCGGCGCGTCCCGCGGTTCCTTTGTCACCGGCGGCTGGTAGGTGCCTTCATAGCCGACGATCTTAAAGATAATTCTAAGAAGAACATCATGTAGATGAGTCTCAATCGTCACGATGTCATTAGCGTCGTACTTGTTTTCTGAGATGTTGAAAAAACCCGAATGTACGGGGGCACCACGATATTTAGATAGCACACCGCTCCATGTAGGGATACCATCTGAGCGAGGATTATTGAGGTAGTGTGCGTCAACAATTTCAGAATCGGGCAAAGAGAAATGCTGAAGCAACTGGGTAACCGCAAGTCCAAAACTATTCTCCTTTCCCCCGGGAGTCCTAACCGTTCTTTCGGCAATGCTATCAAGCGTCCGGCCCTGGTCAAGTTGGCCCACACGGGTGGCCGCCTGAGCCTGAGAACGAATTTGGCTTGCCGCCGTGTTAAGAATGCCCCTGACCATCTGTTGCCAATTAGGATCCAAGCTGTTCATTAAATCCTGACCTTTGAAGTCGTATTGTTGGCACAAATTCTCCAGCGCTCGCGCTAGATAGATGAACTTATCTTCGATGCTCTGATCGTAACGCGCCGCGTGGAAGAGGTGTTTGAGTACTACTTTCAGATATGACTTGCTTCGGTGGGGTGACGATTGATACTTAGTGAGCAAATACCCGGTTCCAGAATGAATGCCTTCCTCAAGCGGTCGATGGCCCATTGAGAACGGAGCTTGATTCAACTTCACGTGCACTCGACGAACTAATTCTCCTCTACCATTCCTGAATTCTACCCACGGAGCGCCAACCGAAATGCCAGTGGCAGTGCTGAGCAACCGCAGGAAATCATCAGGGAACCATTGTTTCAAACTATCCTGTTCGATAGAGTTTGAACCAACCTCGCCGATCATGAGAGCAGTAATCGCGTATCGCTCGCGGCCTTGGCGCAGACTCTCCTCGCGCGCAGAATAATCTGGCAGTGCTTCAATAAATCCGGGGTTACCCAAGAACTCAAAGGTAATCAATCGGTTCTTAAGGTTTGCGTTGTGGGCGGCTATGAACGCATCCTCTTCCGATAGTCCGTCAGGGACAACAGGGGTGGGATATATACGAAGGGGGTGACGGTTCAGGGTCGGGTGCCACGAAACAAATTTAGACAGGAAATTCGTCAGCGGTATAACCCAGTACATCGAATGCCCTGTCGCTGCAGTATCAAATTGTGAACGTAGCAAGGTGAAGTTTATCTTTCCGCTGGTGCAATCAGGCAAACTAATGATATGGCCGTAATGTATATCATCGGTCGCACTGAATTGGCCCTTCGGCGTGGTGACAGTCAGTTTTACACAGCGATTCTGCTGTCCGCCTCCTCCAATCGAGATTCCACCACTCCGCTCAATGGGCTTCTGGGCACTGAAAAGTTCCATGAGTCCGAGCCGAAGCGGATATTCTGACTCGATGCGTTCGATATACATCTCGACACTCAACGTTCCGTTCTCACTTGTCTTGATTTGCGTCGAGCCTTCAATCGCACCAGACGGATCGCGAAACTCCGCGCGGCCCCGGCCTTCATAGTTGACCTGCGTTTTGAACCAATCATTCGGAACGAGAGGAATGTTTTCTGGATCGAAGTTCATTCTCTCATTCTAAACATGATTAAGGTTCGGCGTCGCGATGATGGACATTGGACGCACCCTTTACGTGTTATTTGGACGGGCCGCTGGCGGTCGTTTTCGAAAGGAACAATAAGATACTACGCAGGTGAGTTTACAGGCTGGAGAGAGAGCTATGAATTATGGCCAGCCGGAGATTTCGCTGTGACGCACGCACACTTTCATTTCACTCCTTGTTCCACCCTTTCCAAATACTTCGTGACGTGTTCTTCAGAGAAGCGCAGTGTTCGACGTGCGCGGTAGCAGGCCAACCGCTTACGTCGAATCTCACGCATCACTGTAGAGCGGGAGATGCCGCCACAAAGCTGCCTAACATCCTCAACGGTGTACTTCGCTCGCTTGCGCTCCAGCGTCGGGCTGGTCTCCACTTGCTTCTCTTCCTCTTCCATAGTGCTCCTGTGTGAAAATATGACTTCGTTTCTTATCTGAGGATTGGGCAAGGGGCACGCTGGATTTCCAGCACTGCCTGCGGTGCACCTACTGTGCCATCTCGGTTGGACCAGCGATTTCGATAAGTCCGATTCTCTTTAATATCTCGCCAGTCCTTAATCAAATTGGGAGGTAAAAACCGTCGACGGGGCGAACCATTGGGCAAGGCAAAGTTCGGATATCCCGACTTTCGACCTTAAAGAGTGTCCGGATATCCGAACTATTGCTTCGCAAACCGACGTCA
>DATIBX010000752.1:0-7054 GCA_035457105.1 Pyrinomonadaceae bacterium | reverse complement strand
GGGCTCTATGCCTACGACATGAACGGCAAGCTAATGTGGAAGGCGGATCTGGGCAAACTTGGCACTGTCGGCATGGGGACCGGAACGTCACCAGTCCTTTACGAGAATCTCGTGATCGTGCAGTGCGACGAGGAAAACGGTGCTGCTTCGTTCATAGTCGGCATCGACAAAAAGACTGGCAAAGAAGTTTGGAAAACGCCGCGCAAAGTTCAGGTCAGCTGGTCTACGCCATTGTTGGTTCGAACATCGAAGCGTGCTGAGCTTATCGCCAGTGGAACGGAAGCGATCATTGCCTATGATCCGGCAACGGGAAAAGAGTTGTGGCGACACAAAGGCGTTGAAAGCAATGCTGTCCCGACGCCTGTGGCGACGAGTGACCTGGTGATTGTTTCCGCGGGCTCACCTGTCAAGATTGCGATGGCGATTGAGTTGGGCAGCAATGGTGACCTGGGCGACAAAGTCACCTGGAAATACAGCAAGGGCACTGCCTACGTTCCATCACCGATTCTTTATGGAGATTATCTTTACCTGACCTCGGATCGTGGCGTACTAACTTGTCTCGATGCGAAAACAGGTGAAGTGAAGTATGAAGGCGGCAGGGTTCCCGTGCCAGCTAGTTTTTCAGGATCGCCAATCGCGTTCGACGGAAAGATCCTGATGACGAGCGAGGATGGAGATACGTTTGTTATCAAGGCTGGGCCCAAACATGAAGTACTCGGTACTAACTCCATTGGCGAACCAGTTTATTCATCGCTCGCCGTGGCGGACGGAAACCTCTTCATCAGAGGCGAAAAGAACCTCTACTGTATCGGCAGTTGATGGAACATTGACCGCGTGTTTCGCGTCTAAACTATTAATAAACCCCTGGGCTACGACGTTATCTAGTTCAACAAACTCTATGCTCAGGGGTTATTCTTTAGGCGCTCGGGGCAGTAGCCCGACTGCCAGGGAGGGCAGTTGAGTTGTCCTTGTAAGCCCTCCTTGACAGTCGGGCTGCGGCCCCGGCCAATAACAAAAATTCACAATTGGGAGGGGCTATGACTGGAAAGCCTGATTCGACTTCTTTCTTTTCGCAAAACTTAAGAATTGGGTTAGCTGGAACTCTCGGTGTCTTACTTCTCGCAAGCGGATGTAGCAAGAGCAGTGAGAATGAGGCGCAATACAAAGCTGTCGAAGAGCACCGGGCACAGCAACAGAAAGACGCCCAGGCACAAGTCGCGGCTACCCCAGCAGCAACCCCCTCGGTCCAGGCTTCACCAGGCACTCCACTAAATCCATCGACCGCCGTATCTGCTCACGCAGGACGCAACTATTGGACAAACTTTCGTGGTCCAAATCGCGATGGCAAATATGACGAAATGCCCGTGTTGACTAACTGGCCTGCCCAGGGGCTTCCATTGGTGTGGAAAGAGCCCGTGGGTGTTGGATACGCGTCAGTGGCCGTTGCCGATGGGCGAATCTATACAGTGGAGCAACGTCGCCGGCAGGAAGTTGCAGCGGCCTACGATATTGGTACAGGTCGAGAAGTGTGGACGCAACAATGGAATGCTGAATACCAGGACGAAACCGGGGATGGTCCACGAACAACGCCGACATTTGATGATGGATGGGTCTATGTTTTGGGAGCTACGGGGGAGTTGCGCTGTCTTAATGCTTCAAATGGCACAGTCCGTTGGGGAAAGAACATCCTGAGTGATAACGGGGCTGAGAACTTGCCATGGGCCATGGCCGCATCTCCGCTGGTAGTGGACGACAAGGTGATAGTTCTGCCGGGCGGTACCAGCGGAAAATCAGTTGTCGCCTATAACAAAGCCACTGGTGCACCTGCGTGGAAAGTTCAGAACGATCGACAGGCGTATGTCTCGCCGATGTTAGTGACACTGGCAGGGAAGCGACAGGTTCTGGTTGTTAGTGCCACGAGAGTGTTTGGTTTGGCTCCTGAGAATGGCGCATTGCTCTGGAGCCAACCATGGGAAACTGATAACGGGATCAATGTGTCGCAACCCATCGTTGTGGACAATAACCGGCTTTTCATTTCCTCTGGTTACGGCAAGGGCGCGGCGCTGATCGAGATCTCTGGCTCAGGCAACAGTCTGCAAGCGAAGACTCTTTGGACCAACATCAACATGAAGAACAAATTCAATAGCTCTGTTCTTCATGAAGGTCATGTTTATGGTTTAGATGAGGGTATCCTGAGCTGTATTGAGGTTAGTAGCGGAAATCGAAAATGGAAGGGCGGCAGATACGGCTATGGTCAGGTCCTCCTGGCGAGCGGCCACCTGATTGTAATGAGTGATAGCGGCGAGCTCGCTCTTGTGAAAGCAGATCCTTCCGCATACACCGAGGTTGCTAAATTTGCAGCATTAGACGGGAAGACCTGGAATAACCCTGCAATCGCTGACGGTAAACTGATCGTTAGAAACGCGAAAGAGATGGCGGTATACCGTTTAACAACTCAATAGGCCAAAGCATCGACTTGAACATCTTTTGAGGTAGGAAAGGGTGACCTTGGCTCCGCCGGCTCTGCGAAATTGGAGCAGCGGGCGGGACAGGGTCACCCTTTCCCTACCTCAGAGTGTGCTCGTTCTAGTCTTTCTTGCGTGCGAAAATCCTCTTCGTCTCGTACGCGTAATCCGCACCATCAATAAAGAAGTTGATGATCAGTTCACCGTCGCTCGTGAAGGTCCACTTCTTTGTGATTTGAGTGGTCGTAGGACCCTTTTCGGTTTGATTAGTAATCACTTCGGTCGCAATCATCCCATCTCCACCCGGTAGCCAATTCGACGTACGTTTGCCCTGTGGCTTAGGTGCATCGGGCTTAGCATTTGCCGGAGCCGGGGGAGAGAACTCGTACTCCTTACCGTCCAGCACGTAGACATCATTCACAGTGCGTTCATTTCCGGGCTGAATGAGTTTCGTCTCAACCTCAAGTTGAGTTTCCGTTTGCTTCACGGTCATCGTTTGGTTCATGTTGCCGGGTAGGCCAAAACTTCTTCCGCGATCCATTACCCACACCCCGCTAAAGTTGGGTTTAGCTAACACGATCGCGAAAAAGCCAACCGCCAACACAAACGCGCAACAGAGAGTTATTTTCCGAGTCATACTTTTACTCCTGACACAAGTTGGATGGCACTACGGGGAGCGCAGGCGTCCTCGCCTGCGGCGTATACAGGCAAGCACTTGAATTTCAAGTTATCTCTTAACTTGTGCGGGCGGGGACGCCTGCGGTCCCAGCACCCTATCGAGCTTTGCCAATTTTTACTAACGATAGGAGTGGCCCTGTCATGAATGTCGTTGCCAGGGCCATAATAACCATCATTACGAAGATTCGAGCAGATAAGATTCCAAGATCGTATCCAATATTTAGTACAACTAATTCAATTAATCCGCGCGTGTTCATTAAGACACCGATGGCAAAAGAATCTCGCCAACTCATTCGCGTCCAACGCGCCATCAACATGCTGCCCACAAGCTTGCCTACAATTGCAACCAGAATTATCGCGAGACAGATTGACCAACTCCACGCGTCATTCAAGAGAGTGATCTGAGTGCGTAGCCCAGTGAACACAAAAAACAACGGGAGGAGGGCGGCTGAAGTGAAGGCCTCGATCCTGTCTCTCAAAAACGTCTGGACGCTCGCAGTTGAGGGCATTACCACCCCGGCGAGAAAACCTCCAAAGAGTGCGTGAATACCGATCGTTTCGGTGAACCATGCACATGCAAGAGCAAACGCTAAAACTCCTGCCATAACAAAGCGCGAATAGCTCGGGTCTTCGATTTTTCTGGTAATAGCGGTTTCGAGTCGAGGCTTAACGACAAAGAGCATCACTACAACAAAGACCAGTGTGAGCGTGATTGTAATTATTGAACTTGAAAAGCCGGTTGCATTCGCGATCGCTATCACAAAGGCAAGTATGCACCATGCCGTTGCGTCGTCGATTGACGCGCAGGCGAGTGCAGTTGTGCCCAGAGGAGACTGATCGAGCCTTCGATCTTTCAGTATTCGTGCGAGCACGGGGAATGCAGTGATGCTCATCGCAATTCCCATGAACAGAGCAAAGGGCGTGAACGAAGTATTTTCGTGAGCCAGGGTTGGATAAAGGAAAAGAGCCAATGCGGTTCCCATCAAAAACGGCACGACTATACTCGCGTGACTTACCATGACCGCCGCGCCAGCGCGTTCGCGCAGATGTTGTACATCCAGCTCCATCCCCACGATAAACATAAACAGCACCACACCCAGTTGACTTACGACTCCAAGAGCCATCATCGAAGATTCAGGAAACAGGAAAGCTGATATTTGCGGTGACACGAGTCCTAACACTGACGGTCCAAGTGTTATTCCCGCGACCATTTCGCCCATGACCGGTGGTTGTCCGAGCCGGCGGAAGATTGATCCAAACAGGCGAGCGATGATGATGATTACAATTATTTGGAGAAGGAGAGTGCTTAATGGACTTCTGTGAACGACTTGATCCGGAGTCTGCTGGAGAGTGGCTGTTTGTTCTTGAGTAGTGACAGACGCCGCGGGGGTTGGGTTGGGTCGCGTTAGTTTTGAGCCAACGGCGAGGATAAGCCAGATACCCAGACCGAAAACTGCAAGCAGCGCGAAGTAATACAGAAAATTAGTCGAACGTGAGCGACTCGAGTTGGACAATTAGGGCTCCGAATGCGTAGTGGGTAAGACAGCTGCGGAGATCTCTAATTCTTTTACCTTGAAAACCGTCGCAGCAGTTTTCACGTAATAACACACTTGGCTCTCGTAGGGTAAATGCAGATAGGTTGGTCCCGCTTAATTTATCTCATTCTCACCGTGGCTTTAGCCCGGCGATCATTTGGTTCCAAGAACATTCAACCGTTTCAACGGTTTGCTTGCGCAAGACTGTCGAGAGCGGAGAAAACCGTTAAAACGGGCAAGAGGACTTTGGGCGTTCTAAAAGCACCGGGCTAAAGCCGCGGTGAGAATGAAAGGTCAAAAGATTGGGCTGCAGCCGAGGGGTGAGATTGAGAGTGAGTTGAGCTTTAGGACAAGAACCGGGCCCTATCCTTGCTAGCTAAAACAACTTATCCGGTAGTTAAAGCAACTTATTAAGCGAGGTTCCACCTGAGCCTCAATTGCTCCGGCGACTTTTGCATGGTAATTTCAGGTGATGTTCGGCGGCCCTGATTGAGTACATCAAATCGGGTTAATTCATCTTAAATCGAGTCGGAACTTCAAAAGTTTTGGGAATAACTGTCTGATATTCGCGCGCATTCATAATTTCAAATGACTAACACGCCTCAAACAAGCACCCAGGTAGGGAATTATTTTGTTTCGAATTATCCGCCGTTTTCTCAATGGAAGCCGGAGTTTGTTGGCGACGCGCTTGAGGCGTTAGACCAGCCGCCTCGTACCGATGAACCCTATGGCTTGTACTTGCATATTCCATTTTGTCGGAAACGATGCAAGTTCTGTTACTTCAAAGTCTATACCGACAAGAATGCCAATGAAGTAGAGCAGTACATCGACGCCCTGATCAAAGAGGCTGAGTTCTATGCGCGTACGCGTGCATTTCAGGGACGCGAGCTAAGGTTTGCCTACTTTGGCGGTGGAACGCCTTCGTACATCAGCGAGAGACAGCTTCATCATCTGGTTGAGGGTCTCAATCGTCATGTCAGTTGGAATAACGCGGAAGAGGTCACGTTTGAATGTGAACCGGGAACATTGCGCCGTTCTAAGCTTGAAACTCTGAAGGCAATTGGTGTTACCCGTTTAAGTCTTGGCGCCGAGCACTTTGATGATGACCTACTCGTAAGAAATGGGCGCGCACATCTGTCGGCCGAGATTTACGATGTCTATGACCTGGCGCGGAAGGTAGACTTTCCTCAAATCAATATCGATTTGATTGCGGGTATGGTCGGCGAAACAGAGGCCAAATGGCGCGACACCGTTCGCAAGACGCTTGAGTTAGAGCCCGATTCGTTGACGATCTATCAAATGGAGTTGCCATACAACACGATCATTTCACAAGAGATCCTTCATGATGGCGCGGAATCTCCGATTGCGGATTGGCCGACGAAGCGGCGTTGGCTGAATTACGCTTTTGAAGAATTTGAAGCGGCAGGATATCGCATCGCCAGCGCCTACACTTTGGCAACAACTAAAAAACCATGCCGGTTTATTTACACCGACGCGCTGTGGCATGGCGGCGACATGATCGGCCTGGGAGTTTCCTCCTTTTCGCATTTCGGCGGCGTACATTTTCAAAATGCGCACAGCTTCGAGGACTACCTCGGGTTGATTAAAAAAGATCAGTTACCTTTGTATCGAGCGCTAACTTTGACGCCCAGGCAAAAGCTCATACGTGAGATGATCTTGCAATTGAAGACTGGCTCAATTGATAGACGCTACTTTAGCAACAAGTTTGATGTAGATGTTTGGGAAGAGTTCAGACCGGTTTTTGAACAATTGGAGAGGGATGGTTTTGCCGTCAGAGACGGCGATCAAATCACCCTCAGTCGCAAAGGAATATTGCAGGTAGATCATTTTCTTTCAGAATTTTTCGAGCCAGAACTAAAGGCAGTAAGATACGTTTAGAGTCTAATGGATATGAAAACTAACTACGACGTCATAGTTATCGGTGGTGGTCCAGCCGGCAGCACGATTGCCAGCATCCTGGCACGCGAAGGCCGCAGTGTGGTGTTGTTTGAAAAAGAGCGCTTCCCAAGACATCACATCGGGGAGTCGCTGATGACTGACACTTACTTTACGTTCGAGCGAATGGGCTTGCTGGAAAAGTTGAAGTCGAGTCCGTTTGTCCGAAAGTACAGCGTTCAGTTTGCCAATCCGGCGGGAAAAGAATCACGTCCCTTCTACTTCTTTGAAGCACTTCATCACGAATCAGCAGTTACGTGGCAGGTGACGCGCGCGCAGTTTGATCTGATGCTGATTGAACACGCTGCAGACCAGGGTGCCGACGTTTACCAGGAGACACTGATCAAGCGGGTGCTATTTGATGACGATCGTGCTTACGGTGTCGAGGCGTTAATGAAAGACGGCTCACTCATGACGTTT
>DATIBX010000751.1:0-7390 GCA_035457105.1 Pyrinomonadaceae bacterium | reverse complement strand
CATCGGTTTTCTTAAACGAGCGAGATCCGTCCCCATCGCGAATTCCTTCAATTACACCGAGGATTCGTTCGCCACAAATTAGCGGAACAGCGAGCACGAATTGCCCGTTCTCTTTCTTCTTAATTATTTCAGTTCCCACGGCAGCTCGTTTCGCTGCTCTCGTTTCCGAACCGATGGGTAGGGCAGACTCTCCGGTTACGGCTCTTCGCCAATCGCCATCATTTTGGACCGGCGGTTCGTTTCGCAGTCTGACCGCAACCGCCTCAAGGGTTGCCCTTTCCAATCCCTTACTCTCGGAGAAAAGATAGACGGCCCACCGGTCCGCGGGGATTAGCTGTTGTAGTCCCTCAATTGCACAGTGTGCCGCGCCACTTTGATCCTCAATGAAGTGAAGTGATGAGACCAGATCGAAGGACAGTCTCAAATCACTTACTTTTAATTTGGTTGGAAGTGAAAGGCTGCTGGCGTCAGTCGGTTTGTGTATAACGTCAAGCGGTTTGAGTTCGCCGGTGGATCCATGGCTCTCGATCTCACGCAGTAACGCGGGTAATTGAGCTGCCTTATCAGCAATTGCTCGAAATCCCAGGCGTTTCAGCGTTATGCCGTCCAAACTCCGAAGGTTATGAGTTTGATAGCCGTTAGTATGACGACGGCAAGCTACAAGCGGCGCGCCGGGCCAAAACGACTTTGCGTGATCGATCGCCGTGTGGAGTTCCACCATATCGGCACCGGGAACTACTTCATACAAAACGGCTAGCGGTGGTGGTCCAATGTCGGCCTCTGCCGGATGGGTCTTTCGTTCACGCGTCAGAGCCACTTCGACTTCCGCCTCCCGCAGCCCTTCGATTAGTGTTTTCACACCAGCGATCCGCAACGCCTCGATTAATTCATAAGCAGGCGCTTCGTGGGCATCGGTTAATAGAACAACGTGGCTTGGCATAACTTGAAATTCTGAAGAACTAATTTACCCCGCTCGAGGAGGCAGCTGTACTTTGTATTGATTATTATTACCCTGTCGATCCTGTGCTAAGACGACTACTTCGTGAGTCCCTCCACTGGCTGAAATTTGAATTCTGAATGTGCCGTCGGCAGCGGCGATTGTTTCTCGACCGCCAACGCGCAAGGTGGTCCCAGGTTCCGCCTGACCTCGAATCAAGTAGATACTGCCACCAAGAAACTCTGCCACCAATCCGCTAACCTGAACTGCTGAACCTTCTCCTCTAGCTACCACAACCAACTTGCGTGGATCACTCCAGTCACTGGTTTGTCCGGATTGAGCTGTTGCACGCACCCGCCAAAAGTAGACTCCCGGTCTCAGGTCGCTCGCACCAAACTCAGTCGCCACTAACTGATCGCGCTCAATGACTTTTCCATCGGCGACGAAGAAGGGTGAAGTTGCAACTTCCACGCGATAGTACGCGGCTGTTCCTGACTGCGGGCGGGTCCATTTAAGCGGCACGCTTGCAGAACCGTTGGGGGTAACAAAGATCTTTTCAAGGTCGTGAGGGGTCATCGGTTGTGGAACTTCTAATAATCGTTGCGGGGCCGCAATGGTACCGGAATTGTTCACCGACACATATTGTCCGCCCTGTAGGTTGGTTTTTTCCCCACGTCCATTTGTGGTTTCGACCGCACCAGTCGTTACACGAATTTCCTCCGTTCCCTCTGGGTTAACACCGAAACTAGCGCCGGTTTGTTCTCCGATTTTGCTTGTCGTCTTGGGTGTTTCAACGAGGTTCGTAGCGCCTTCGGATTGTTGTTCAGTGCGAACGTACAACTGTCCGCTGTCAACGAGCACATGCACATTCGATTTTTTTCCATCATCCTCGCGAGTATTGTCTCGAACAATGATGGTGCTGTTTGGCTTCACCAGGAGAGTAGACCCATCGGCGAGTCCGATTCGTGCACGTCCGCTGGCCTGGGTTTGTACGGTGTCGCCTGGATACAGTTCAGTATCACTGGTGGCAGTGATGATCTCCCTGGTTGCGGCGCGAATAACGCGTACATCACCTTCGAAGGAGACAAAGCGCGCACCCGAAGCAGTTTTAACCTTGGCCACATCTCGAAGGGGGTTGCCGTATTTCCAAACGTACAGCGCTGCGCCTCCTGCTACCCCGCAGAGCAGTAGGATGGCGGCAACCAGATAGAGGAATCTCTTCTGAATTATCCACCAATCAAAAGCAAAGCGACTGGTTCTTGTGGCCATTCTTGCTAAGACTTA
The DNA here is from genome assembly GCA_035457105.1 of Pyrinomonadaceae bacterium. Lineage (GTDB taxonomy): Bacteria > Acidobacteriota > Blastocatellia > Pyrinomonadales > Pyrinomonadaceae > PSRF01. Next base: position 5,169 of record DATIBX010000751.1, on the reverse strand, counting down.
CGTTAGAGGGGCGACAGCTTTGAAACGATCAAAACCTGGTGCAATCAACCAAAATTGAAAGGCTTGCGTCGCACATTCAAGGAGTGAACTTCAAAAACGATGACCGGTAGGTGGGTTGTGTTGCCGTAGGTAGGCATTAACAACTACCGATTCAGCAATTTAACATACCGAAAGAGAGTCGTTCAAGCACGTTTAATCGTTTCCTCGATGAATCTGAAAAACGAGGCGAATCAGGCCATATTTGAGAACTATCTAACATAGTTCGTTTAGCTTAAGCCGGATAATCAGCTCAAAACCCACCATGGAGCCAAAATTCTTATCGCCCGCAAAGCGAAACCGCCAAAAAGAATCAGCATTATTCCGATGGGGCCACGCTTTGGCGCCTTCGTCCGTCGATTGTTTTAGGTCCGAAGAATTCCTCAGGACCGAAAGTTATCAAGAGACCGGAGGCTAATTATCACATGATCGTTCTATTGATTTTGCGGTTTTTTGGCGGGCTGGAGCGGAGATTGGAGATTAGTCGTGGCGAAAGGTAGGAGCAGAATCGCACCAAAGAATGCTAAACGGCCTCTTTCTCTTTCTTTTCTTCGTTCGAACGCCCTTTAGAAGTTGATTCTTCGGCTTCAAAGGCGTCCGTTTCTGGATCCATCGAGTCTTCGCTCAAAGGCAGGTCAAAATCTGGCGGTAAGTCAACATGGAACGTCGTATCTTTCTCTTTAGCAAAAATCAATGAAGCTACGACCGAGCCGGCTAAAACAAGGGCGACAAAACCCAGGGAGAACAAGATCGGAATGTGGATGCCTGCTGCTACCACCAACATCTTTGATCCGATAAAAGTCAGCACAATGGCGAGACCTGTGCGCAGGTAATGAAACTTTTCGACCACTCCGGCCAGTAGAAAATACATCGACCTCAGACCAAGAATGGCAAAGACGTTCGACGTGTAGACGATGAATGTATTCGTCGTAATTGCAAAGATCGCGGGTATGGAATCAACTGCAAAAACCAGATCGGTTACTTCGACCACGATTAGTACCAACAGCAGTAGCGTTCCAGTGCGCTTGCCGTGGACCTTGGTGAAGAACTTACTTTCATCGTAAGACCGAGTTATGGGCAATAACTTGGTCACGAATCGGACAATTGGAGTTTGATCCGGGTGGATATCCGTGTCTTCCTGTTTGAACATCTTAATTCCGGTGTACACCAGGAAAGCGCCAAAGATGTAGATGATCCAATGGAACCGGTTGAGCAGAGCGGCTCCGACAAAGATCATCGTTAAACGCATGACCAGGGCGCCGAGAACACCCCAAAACAGAACCCGGTGTTGAAACTTCGAAGGAACCTTGAAGTAGGAAAATATAAGGAGGAAGACGAACAAGTTATCGACAGAGAGCGATAACTCGATGAGATACCCGGTCAGAAACTCCAGGCCGCGCTGCGATCCCTGGTAATGCAAAACAAGGCCCGCGAAAATCAGGGCCAATGTTACCCATACCGCACTCCAGATCCAGGCTTCCCGGTATCTAATAGCGTGGGCGCGTCGATTAAAAAGGCCCAGATCAAGGCTGAGCATGCAAACAATGAATACACTAAAGCCTACCCAGAGCCACGTTGAGCCGCTGATTGCGTCCATTCAGAGTTTTAAAATAGCATTCAGTTTCAATCCGAGCAAATACCCCATAATCATTGATTCGAAATGGAAGTTCGCAATTGCTGAGTATTTTGTCCGTTATGCACTGCATGTAATTAACAACTCTCAACTGTCAATTCATAAATTGATCATTGTCCGGAGTTGCAGCTATTTAGGCGTCTCCCTTACAATCCGCCGTTCCTCCTTGAAAGGTAATCAAGAATGCTTAAACAACTAGCACGACTCGAACGAACCCAGAAAACCATCATCCTCGGATTTGCTGTCCTCATGGCTGTCAGTTTGGTGGTCTTCTACGCCCCCGGTCGCTCAGCGAGTAATCTGGATCCCTCGAAAAATACCGAGGTAGTGGCAAAAGTAGGCTCAGCGAAAGTCACGGTGGCGGATTTGGCCCAAACTCGTGAGAACTATCGCCAGATGTTTGGTGGTCGCATAAGTTTGGCGCAACTTGGTGGCAACAAACGCTTCCTCGAAGGCTTAATAAGCAAGCATGTTATTGCTCAAGAAGCGGCTCGGCTTGGGCTTGCCGCGAGCGATGCCGAACTCGCCGCCAAGATTCGTAAAGATTTCGCCGATGCTTCTGGACAGTTTATCGGCTTTGACCGTTACAAAGAGTCGGTGACTGCTCGTTATGGAGACATCGAAAAATTTGAAAATGAAGTAAGGGATCAGATAGCACAAGAGAAACTCCGCGCCTTCGTTAGCGCCAGCGTTAATGTGTCGGACGACGAGGTTCAGGAAGAATATAAAAAACGCAACACAAGTTTTGATGTCAGCTATGTAGTTGTGTCAGCTGATAAGTTAGCCGAAAAGATTCAGCCTTCAGACGATGAGCTTCGTGCATATTATGACAGTCATAAGAATGACTACCGCTATACAGAGCCGCAAAAAAAGATCCGATACGTCTTCATCAACACTGAGAAAGCTGGCTCGAAACTACAGATTTCTGATGCCGATCTAAGAAGTGAATACGACAAGCTCCAACCGCAATTCAAGGAGGCCGGAGTTAAAGTTCAACAGATCCTTTTAAGGGTCGCGCGCAAAGATCTTGATGCGCAAGTTGAACAAAAGGCGAAGGACATAATCGCAAAACTTCGTGGACCAGATGGAAAGGCTACAGAGGCTGCGTTTGCCGAAGCCGCACGCGGGCAGTCAGAGGATCCAGCAACAGCGAAGAACGGTGGATTTCTCGGACGTCTGGTTAAGCGAAATCCAAACAAGATTGACGGCCTGTACGATCGAACGCTTGATATGTTGCCAGGGGATGTTTCGGATATTCCAATTCGTTACGCTGGCAATTGGTACATTTTGCGACGGGGCGATTCGGTTCCGAAAACCTTTGAGGAAGCGAAGCCAGAGATATTGGTGTCACTGCGAAATCGTCGCGGCTTCCAGACGGCCTTTGAACTAGCCACTAAAGCTGAAGCCCGGTTGAAAGAAACGAAGGATCCGCAGAAGGTGGCCCAGGAGTTTGCACCACAGGCGAACATGTCGCCCGCAGAAATGGTGCGCGAAACTCCTTACATCAAACCCCAGGACGATGTACCAAACATTGGTAGTAACCAGCAGTTCGAGCAGGCCATTGAATCTTTGAACAATGCTAATGACGTTGGGAACGCGACTGGAATTAAAGATGGTTTCGCAATTCCGATGTTGGTTGATAAGAAAGACCCGCGCATTCCCGATTTCGATGAGGTAAAGAGTCAGATTGTCCAAACGCTAAAGAAGCAGAAGGCCCACGAGCAAGTTGAACAGAAGGCGAAGGATCTCGTGGCATCAGTCAGCGGTGCCGATGGTCTAAAGGCAGCCGGTGAAAAAGAAGGACTCACGGCTGACGCTCAAGAGTCATTTAAAATGGGCTCGGCGTTAGGTTCAGCTGGTTCAAGTACTGCTCTTGACGAGGTGATCTACGGTCTGAAGAGCGGAGAAGTCAGCAAAGCACCAGTTAAGGTTGATAACAACTGGGTTGTGGTAGGTGTGACGAAAAGAACAGAAGCCGACCTGGCGGAATTTGCAAAGCAGCGTGATTCCTTAAGACAGTCGATGCTCAACGAACGGCAGGGTCAGGTTTTTGAAGATTATGTTGCCGGAGTGCAGGAACGAATGAAGCGCGAAGGCAAAATAAAGATCTATGACGATGTGCTGGCGACGCTGGAAGAAGATGAAGAGCCCACCCCTCCGATGATTCCCGGCGGTCTAAACTTTCCGACGAAGTAGAAGGAAAAATAGGTCCTATAGGACATTTAGGACCTATCCTTCATTTCCAGACCCACCTTTCCCAAATTTCAATTACCCATTAGTGGGCCAACATCTGACTGCGCCACCGCGGTTCGAATTTGAAGTTCGTTTGCCTGCGTAACTATCTTTAAATTCGCCAGAGCGCTTTTTGCCAGCACGCCCTTCGCGCCCGATAGTCTACCGACAAAAAAACCTCCCAATTGTTTCAGTCCTTCAAGTGTGTCGCCAAGACTTCGAGCCGCATCTGCATTAACAGCCTTCGCTCCAATAAACAACTCAACATCTTTAACAGTTGCACCAACTGATCCATAAACCTGACGCAGATTCGAGAGGTCGTTTGCAATAGGAGCGTTGCCGATGTTCAGGTTCTTAATTAGCTGCGCAGTGACATTGCTACCAAAGCCAATAACAGCATTTGGATCGCGACTAGCCAAAGCGTTTATTTCGGCGTTCGCACGATTGCGGCCTTTATTGACATCAATTGCATCGCGCACTGTTTCGGGATCTCCCAGCGCCAAAGTGTTTCCATCGAGTGGGACTGCTGCAAGTTCTCTAATATGTGCATCGAATAGACCAAGCACCTTGATGTTGTCGTTAAGTGTAAAAATGTAAATAGTCTTGCCGTTGTACTTCTCTTCACGATATTTCCCGTTCGCTGCGATTCTTCCAGCCGCAACCATCCCGGCAGCGCTGAAACTACCATTTGCAACCGCCACAGTTTTTAGCTTCGTAATACCTTCCGTTGGATAAGTGTAGCGAACGCTCAGCGCCAACTCGTCAAACATACGTGGATCAAGGCCGGTTTGAGTCTTGAACCGTTCTATCGCAGCGTTGGCTTCTGCAAGGCGGGCGGGATTATTTGCCAACATCTGTGGCATCACCTCATTGAGCAGTTGCTTAACTTTGACCCGAGCGACTGCATCAGACTCAGGCAATCTAGATAGTAATCCTACCGATTGCACCGGGTTCGCCACTGCTCCATGAGTGCGAGTTTGTGCATGACTGGTCAATTGACTGCCTGCAATTGTCAAAAGGATAACGGTTACTGCTAGGAACTTCGTTGTCACCAGGATTAAAGCCTTTCTGTTGAACTGAACGCTAATCGTTGCGAGAAATAGGCATTCGGGCCCATTTTCTCGGAGTTGTGTTCGGATGCCCATCGGGTTGACTCTGGTTGGCTTCAATTTGCGGCCCAGCCTTCAGTCGGTTCGCTTTGCATGGCCGAGTAGTTCATGGGTTGCGACTTTCTTGTAGCTGGTTGGTATTTCAAAGTCAGCCGCGTT
>DATIBX010000750.1:0-3736 GCA_035457105.1 Pyrinomonadaceae bacterium | reverse complement strand
GTTCGAACAAAGTCCCTGGTGAATTCAATCGCAAGCTGTTGGGCTGCTTGTGAATCTACGTCGTTAAGTTGCTGATAGTTGGTATGCGGCTTTAGATTAAAGCCCAGGCAATCGATAAAAAGCGCGGCAGTGATCAAGGCGCTCCAAAATACTTTCAATTTCTCTTACCTCTTTCTTGATTCGAAAAAGAGTCTACATGCAATCAGCAAGCCAACGCATCGTGCGAAACAAAGACGGATTACGTCATTAATTCACCGCAGCGATCGTCTGACACTTGAAGGGGAAACACAGGCTTTGCCGCAAGATCCGAGGAACATTGTTCAACGGTCAACGGAAAGCCGGTGCATAGTACAATGCGCGGCCATGACGCAGGCGCCTACCAGAGTTCATGTGATAGTCGACCCAGACTACGGCGAGAGGTTGCGTGATCTGCCACAGGGTGAGGCCGCATGGGTTGCCGACACACCCACGAACCGGGCCGTCATCCAGAGCATTTTGGCAGCTTCACCTCCCGTCGGCCCGTATCCCGGATACAACACCGGCTTTACGCGCTTTACGGTTCCCATCGATATGACACCAGAGGATTGGTTCCTCGGAGTTTTGGATCCGGTCGACGTTCATCACTGTGGGTATTCGCAGACGCCGCCATATTCCACTCTTCGCGTCATTGGCACAGTCTTGACGCCTCGCATTCGCAGGCGACTTAAGAGTTATGACTTTGTTAAGTTTGAGAAATTGCCGATAGGATTTGTTGCACACAAATCGGCAGGCGCATTGTAGTATTCGGGCATGAAACTTACACGCCGGAAATTCGTCCAACGTCTCGCGATCGGTACAACCCTACTAAGCGGCGGCGTTCGCTCGCCAGCAATTGCGAAGTCCGTTCAACGCTCGTCCGGTGCTAAGGAATCGCGCCCCAACATTATCTTTATTCTCGCGGACGACTTAGGTTGGGGTGATCTCAGTTGTTATGGGCGGCCCGACTACCGCACTCCCAATATCGATCTGCTTGCGTTGCAGGGCACGAAATTCACCGATGCATATTCCGCATCCGCGGTTTGCACACCGACGCGTTGCGCATTCATCACGGGCCAATATCCGGCGCGATTCAAAATCGGTTTGGAAGAACCTCTCATCGCCGGTAACTCTAATGTCGGTTTGGAGCCAAACCAAAAGACAATTGCCTCATTACTCAAGCAGAGTGGCTACGACACAGCATTATTCGGCAAGTGGCATCTTGGCTTTCGTCCCGAGTGGGGGCCAAATGCGCATGGATTCGATGAGTTCTTCGGCATCCTGGCTGGCGCCGGCGACTACTTCCTGCACAAGAACGGACTCGGCCAACCAGACTTGTACGAGAATCTGACTTCCGTAGAGCGCAATGGTTACATCACCGATCTACTGACAGAACGCGCAGTTAATTACGTGAAGAAATCACGAAGCGCTCCCTTTTTTCTGAGCCTGCATTACACAGCTCCACACTGGCCGTGGCAGGGACCAAAAGGTGGCGATGCGGTCCACTTCTCCGATAAAGCACCCGAACCCGCGACGATGGCCGCAGGCGGTTCTCTGAAGTTGTATGCGCAAATGATGGAAAGTCTGGATGATGGTATCGGTCGCGTCATGCAGTCAATCAAAGCTGCCGGCCTTGATAAAAACACTCTAGTTATCTTCACCAGTGACAACGGTGGTGAGCGGTTCTCATATCTATGGCCATTTACGGGAAAGAAAGGCGATCTATTTGAGGGTGGAATCCGTGTGCCTGCGCTTGTTCGCTGGCCTGGTGTGGTGCCCGCTAATCGCGTAACACAGCAGATGGCAATAACGATGGATTGGACCGCTACAATTCTTGCGGCAGCTAAAGCAGACGCCTCTGCTGGTCCTTCGTTCGATGGAATTGATTTAATGCCGCTACTCAAAGGCAATAGCCGAGTAATTGAGAGGACTTTCTTTTGGCGCATCTATGCAAGGGACGCGGTGCGAGAGGGCAAATGGAAATACGTTCGCGATGGCGAAGTTCGCAGACTCTTCGATTTGTCTCTCGATCAGCATGAGCAAGCAGATTTTAGTGACGCGCATCCCGAGGTCCTGCAGCGCCTGATGAGAGAATTCGATAAATGGAATGAACAGATGCTACCGCGCCTACCTGCGAGACGCTAAATCAATATAGTCATTACCAAGGTCACATTAAATAACAGATGTGAAGATGTGATTTAATGCCTGATATGTTTGCACTCAATCGTAACTCTTTATGGCGATCGGTAACGCTCGCAACCGTTTTGTGCTTGCACGCGATCACATACGCACAGGTAAATACAGCCGGTACTGCCGGAAATGAAGTAATACAGGGCCGCATTCACTTCCCCGCTAAGTACCCTTCCGTGATGCGGCCAGTTGTAAAGCTCCAAAGCACTAGTTCAAGCGAGCTGAAGACGGTTGCAGACGCCGACGGGAACTTCAGCTTTACGCATTTGAGACCGGATTCCTACACGATCCTCGTCGACGGTGGCAACGAATACGAGAACGCCAGCGAGACTGTCGCCATCGGCTCACCAGGGCCTGTGCCGGCACAGGGAAACCCGTCGCAATATGCCATTCCGGTCACTTATCAAGTTCACATTTATCTACAACCGAAGAAGACCTATGCAGTCGATTACACAAGTGAAGCAACGCGCGCTGCACTCGCGAATGTTTCCACGGCTGCACGAGACTCTTTCAATAAGGGCGTTGAATCAGCTCGCCTGGGAGAGACGGCAAAAGCCATCGAGCAGTTTAGAGAAGCGATCTCGCAGGCTCCGAATTTCGCATTGGCTTACAACGAAATGGGTGTTCAATATCTGAAGCTGGGACAAGCGAACAAAGCGGCGGCAGCACTTGCCGAAGCGGTAAAACTTATCCCGCAGGATTTTGCGGCTCGGCTCAATTACGGAATAGCACTCTTGAATCTAAAAAGATTCGGCGAAGCTGAAAAGCAAGTGCGGCAAGCTCTTCAGATCAATGAGGCAGCAGCTACCGCCCACTACTATCTTGCTTTGGCTTTGCTAAACCAGCACGAGTTTGAGACAGCGGAATCGCAGTTTGAAGTCTCCATTAAGAGCAGTAACGATCAGATAGCACAGGCACACAAGTATCTGGGCGGGATTTACTGGCGAAACAAGCAGTACAAGCGCGCAGCCGATGAACTGGAGAGATATATCACACTGGATCCCAACGCACCTGATCGCGTGCGGATACGTGACACAATCAAAGATTTGCGCTCCAGGAATTAATGATCTGAAAAAACCAAAGGCCCGCATTTAATGCGAGCCTTCAGTCCGCCTCACCCAAACGGCTAAGAAAGGGAGATGCTGGTAGATTAGACCACAGCTCACCTGAAGTTCTCAAAGGAATCGAATGCTTGAAATTTAAGTCGGGTAGTAAATTTCTTCTAGTATCTGATCGTAACTTTGAAGGCGCCACCATTGTCACTGTAATCGTCGTCATTGATGGCGAGATACAAACGGCCATCGGCCGGTGCACTTATCGTCACCTGGCTGCCGATGAAAAACGGTTGACTCATCTGGCCGGTTGTCGATCGAATGTAGCCAATCAGCGCTCCGGGACCGGCAGTAGTAACTGGTCTGGTGCCGACAATGGAACCAAAGCCCCCTACACGGCCGCCTTCTGGTCCAACCTCGCCGAGCCGGCGGCCCGCGATGACTTTCCCAGTTGCTGTGATCGTAATCTGGTCACCCAT
>DATIBX010000749.1:0-31611 GCA_035457105.1 Pyrinomonadaceae bacterium | reverse complement strand
TTAGTGGACAGAAAGGTTGCACTGAGTTTGTAGAGGCTTGACTAGAATCACATAGGAGATACAGAAGTGGAAAAGATATTTCTCGCAGGTGCAACCGGAGCAATTGGCAAACGGCTGGTGCCGCAGTTGCTCGATGCGGGTCATGAGGTTTTCGGAACGACTCGATCAGAGAGGAAGATCGCTGAGCTTAAGACCGCTGGCGTCACACCCATCATCGTCGACGTGTTTGATGCGCCGGTCTTATCACGGGCAATGACAGCAGTTCGGCCTGAAATCGTCATCAATCAACTTACCGATCTTCCTGCCAATCTTGAACCGAGCGGCATGGCAGAAGGCGTCGTTCGCACAACGCGCGTCCGCATCGAGGGAACGCGTAACCTGGTTGCGGGGGCGCTTGAATCCGGTGCCCGTCGCTTCATCTCACAAAGTCTGGCGTGTTGGGTCTACGCGGATGGACCTCAACCTTATTCTGAAGATGCTCCGCTCGATCTCCGCGCTGATTCACCTTATGCGGTCGTGGTGGAAGGCGTTGCGACGCTCGAACAATTGACTACAACATCACCTTCACTTGAAGGCGTGGTGTTGCGTTACGGTCAATTATATGGACCAGGCGCTGGCCGCGATGAGCCTGTCCGACCGGCTCCACTGCACGTCGATGCTGCGGCCAATGCAGCGTTGCTCGCGATCGACCATGGCAAACCCGGAATCTTCAACATTGCCGAAGACGACGGCTTCGTCTCAATTACCAAGGCCATACGCGAGCTTAACTTTGATCCGGCCTTCCGCCTCATAAGCTGATCGGCGGTTCTATACACCGAAGGTGTTGGCCAATTCCAGCCCAGGGCCGGGGTCCCCGTGCGGGCAGCCCGTCACGGGGTTGGTAGCGTTGAGCTTTCACCAACCTGGGGAAAGAGATGGATGGTGAGTTGGGTCGAAACCCTGAAGGGGTTGCGACCGATCTGCCGATTTCCTCCGGCGGGGTACCCCTTTGAAGGTTACAGTTCACACGAAGTCAAAACGTACAGACTGATCTCATCCTGAGTTCGGGGCTCACGGAATCAGCACGCACGACGAATCTGTACTGACCGGTGTCCCCACGCCACTGGATACTGTGGCTAGGCCCGTTGCTACCGTACTCTCGTGCGCTATTATGGCGAACAACGGCCTCACCGAGCACGTTAAATGTTGGTGGACATGCTTACACTATTCAAACTTGAACTCGAAAAGTTGTTGCGTGCGAAGAGCTTCTACTTGTCATTCGCTGTTCTCAGTGGATTTGTGGCTCTCATGCTCTGGGGGTTCTACACATATGCTGCGCGAAAGACGGGTGGTCAGGCAGTTGAGCAGTTCAAATATACCTACGAATCGAAGCAATACTTCAACGGTTTAACCTTCGCACTCTACTCGGTCCTTTTCTCTTTCACTTTGCTCCTTCCGATCTTCGTGTCAATGAGTGCCGGTTCACAGATTGCGAGTGAGGCCCGCTCGGGCACGCTGCGAATGATCTGTACCCGTCCGATCTCTCGCGCTTCGCTGATCCTCTCCAAGTTTCTGGTCACTGCATTTCACGCGGCTCTGCTTTTGACGTTCTTCATTGTTTTGAATCTCGTGGTGGGCTTGATCTTCGTCGGTTGGGGCAACCTTGAGCTCTATCCCGGCCCACTTAATCTCGTCGATGCGCCCGGGAAGATCATGCGCGATGAAGCGCTTATGAGGTTTGCCTATGCCGCGCTTTCAGGAACGTGGGCACTTCTCGTTGTCGTTTCACTAGCGCTGCTTTGTTCAGTGGTATTCGATTCGCCGGCCCAGGCAGTCGTTATGACCATCGCCGTATATTTGGCTCTCTATATCGTAGGCCGCGTCGAGTTCTTCGAGCATTTGCGTCCTTACTTCTTCACCACCGATATGGATTTCTGGCGTGATGTCTTCAAGCCGGATATACCGTGGCAAAGTCTATGGCATTACGCATGTATCTGCGGCGCGTACACTACCGGCTTATTATTGACGACTGTGATTATCTTCGAGCGGAAGGATATTGTGACGTGACATGTGGGTGAAGCTCGTGTTGTTCGCTCTATTTTGTCTGATGATTGTGGGGGCGGTTCACTTTGCGCAGTCACATGAGTCCGAAGAGCGAACTGCACCGGCCGAAGCTGTTCATTCCCTTCGTCTGCTCACCTGGAACATCGGTTACGCGGAACTTGAGGATGATACGCGCGCACATGACAAGGACTTGCCCGCAGTGGCAGAGCTAATCCTACGCCAGGACGCGGACGCCGTGGCGCTCCAGGAATTGACAGGGAACGCACAACTGAATCTTTTGCTCGGTCTATTAAAAGGAAGATACCGGGGCGCAGTCGCGCAGCAGGGAAAGGGAGATCGCTTCGAAGCAGTTCTAGTTAAGGATGCGGGCGCTAAATTTATTCCCGTGCCGGTCGGTGCTCGTTACGCACTTGGCACTTCGTTCCAACCGAGTGGAGCCACACACGAAGTGCTGCTTCTGAGTGTCCACGCCGACGCGTTCAATGCGGCTCAGCGACGAACTTACACTGAATTGTTGATCGATTGGGTCCAGGATAAGGCACACTCGTCCGAGGTTTTCATTGCTGGTGATTTCAACTTTGAACTCAAAGCGGCAAACGAGACGAACCTTTATACCGACAATCTCAAGCACGATAGCGAATCATACAGCCACATCCTTCGATACTTTCGCGACCTTGGACGCGCAGCCGGGGATACTGCAATCAACGATCGGCGCATCGATTACATTTTTGGACCAATGACACTCAAGCGGACCGGACGCGTCGAAGTTTTGCGCGACGCCGCCGTCGGCCGCATGGATCATTGGCCTTTGTTGGTGGAGGTAGAACTTTGAAGGACCGTTCTCAGTGCAACCTCGGTGTTCTCTGTGACTCGGTGGTTGAAGTGCTTGGGAAAACCCACCACAGAGACACTGAGAGCACAAAGGTTGCACAGAGAAGCAAATTTACGACGGCTCTTGAGTAATGTCAGATCTAGCCCTACAGACTGAAGAATTGACGAAGCGTTTTGGCGCACGCAGGGCAGTTGATCGCTTATCACTACGAGTGGAGCGTGGTGATATCTATGGTTTTCTCGGTCCAAATGGGGCAGGGAAATCAACTACGCTCAGAATGCTATTGGGTCTCGTCAGACCAACTTCCGGCGTGATCAAGTTTCCACTGCCTACCACAGGTTGGGAGTACTTGCGGGCGCGCTCCCGCGTGGGAGCAATTATCGAATCACCAGCCTTCTACGAAAACTTTTCTGGCCGTAGGAATCTGCAATTACTTGCCTCTCTATCTGGTGGAGTGCCAAGAAAACGTGTTGAGCAGGTGCTAGAAATTGTTGGTTTGCGAGAACGCGCTCACGATCCAGTGAAAGTGTATTCGTACGGCATGCGACAACGTCTTGGTATTGCCCAGGCACTCTTACCCACGCCGGAGCTCATCATTCTCGATGAACCTACCAATGGTCTCGATCCGGAAGGGATACAACAGACACGAGAACTCATTCGACGTCTTCAAGATGAATTTAGGTTAACCGTCTTGCTATCGAGTCATTTGCTGTCAGAGATTGAACAACTTTGCAATCGCGTTGGAATCATTCATGAAGGACGTCTGCTTTATGAAGGTGGTCCAGAAGCATTGATTTCTCCAAGCAGGACGTACAGAATTCGAGTCGATGACATTTCGCGTGCTTTTGACTTACTGACCATCGGACCTAATATTATGGTTAGTCGAAATGGCGATTCGTTTCTGCGGATTGATGCGGACTCAGAGGGTATCTCAGCAGTGAATGCCCTGCTGGTCAGCAAGGGAATCAAAGTGTACGAGTTGAGTCCGGCCCAGGAAACCCTGGAACAAGCTTTCCTCCGCCTAACCTCCTCGCGCTTGTAGGGGCGCCACTCCGTGGGCGCCCCATCACCGCAATCGAACACCCTGGAAAACTGAGAGGATCCCCATATCAATGTCACACCGTAAATCGAGGCGCCCATCACCGCAATCGAATCACCCAGTGAAACAACGGACATCCCGAGAGTTTGTCCCACAGGAGGTTGAATGAGTATTTCACTACACGACAGAGATTCGAACCAATTGGCAAGCACGCGTGCCCAAGTTGCTCTGACCCTTTTGCGCGTTTCATTGGGAAGTCTTTTTGTTTGGGTATTCTTCGAGAATCTGGGAAAGGGCCTTTATAATCCTTCAGGATATGCCGGATTAATCAATTACTACATAGAAAAAGGCCAAGCACCACAACTGCTAAAAAGTGTCATGGCCCTGATGGCGAGTCATGCTACCTTTGCTGGTCCAATGCAGGGTTTTACGGAAATAACGTTTGGAGTACTGCTGTTAATCGGACTACTGACTAGACCAGTCGCTCTCGCTGCTTTCTTATTTCTGAGCACTCTTTGGGTCGCGGAATGGGGCACTGCATGGATCTGGGAACTATTAATTCCGATGATGGTGGCGCTGGCCTTGATGATTGGGGCGGCAGGTCGTAGGTGGGGCGTCGACGCACTACTAGCACGCCGTTACCCACGAATCCCACTTTGGTAGAAATGAGAATGGCGTTTATTGAATAAGATTTGGCCATGCCGGTTGGTTTGAATTTCTCTGTGCAACCTCAGTGTCCTTTGTGTCTCAGGGGTTAATAGTCTTTCTTCTTGCAGTGCTTGAGTTTTAAGTTGCGCCAACCACCGAGACACAAAGGACACTGAGGTGGCACAGAGAAATTCAGATAAGGACTAACCGCTCTTGCTCAGTTTCTTTGTATGGCTATGCGCGCCAGTGTGATTAGAATGCGGGTCGACGCCAGGAGCGAGCCTCGTACTGTGCCTGCGATCTTTGAATGACCGCCAGCGCGACGTCGGTAATCAACAGGTACCTCCATGGTACGCACTCGCGCGCGGGCCGCACGCATCTGCATCTCCAAGGGCCACCCATAAGTTTCCTCACGTAGTTTGAGTCTCTCTAACGTATCGCGACGTATTGCGCGAAATGGTCCCATGTCAGTTGAGTGAACTCCGTAAAGCATCCGGAGAAGAAATCCGATCGTGTATCCAGCAACGATTTGATGAAAGATCAGGCTACCTGGTTCGCGATTGCCCCTCGTTCGTGACCCAACTACAAAATCACTCTTATCTTCGATGATCGGTTGCACCAGCCTGTCCATCAATTCTGGACAATCACTACCATCGCCATCGAGACAAACTACGATCTTACACTTCGGTGAGATTGAGCGAAGTCCTGCACGAAACGCACGTCCATAGCCCGGAATGGGTTCGCTGACGACTTGAGCGCCTGCCGCTTTAGCAATCTCAGCAGTTCGGTCCTTGCTCCCGTTGTCGACGACAACAATCTCGTCCGCCAGATTTTTCGGAACGGCGTTGATGACCTGCGCGATCGATTCTTCTTCGTTCAGTGCCGCGATGATCACCGAGATAAATGGTTTTGGTCTTTCGTTACTCATTTACCGAATATGTCATGTGCCAACCACGCGACCGACAAGCTGAAGCATGTCGACCCTTCGTTGCTGACGTCCGAATTTACAACGAGTTTTTGTGCAACGCCTGGCGCCACCAGACCGAAATTGAACCTGCAATCAAAAGCGGAGCAAAGATTAAGGCCTTCAACATGAAGACGCGATCAGCTGTATCGTTAATCCAGGTCAGATACATAAGGAAACTTGCAGCCGTTAGATAAAAAACCGGAACAGATGGAATGAAGCACAAGAAAAACACTAGCCACGTGAAATACCATGCGAAATGTGGCGCTAGAAGAACCATGAATGCAGTAGCCAGGACCAGCATATTTCTCATAAATCGGCCATCATTCTCCCGGTGATTTCGCACTGTCCATAGAGACAAGGCACTGAGCACGACAACAGCAAAGATTACATAGGCTGAAGCGGGAACATGGGCACTCAGCAAAAGCCGCGCCACGTTGAGAAGAAAAAATTGATCGCCGCTGACCATACCTCTTTCACTCGCATAACCCGGTAAGAATCCCAGCACTCCGAATGGGCCAACGCCGAGGTACGGTAAATACGTGACCACGATCGTACTCACCAGTACCAACGGCATCTTCCAATCCCAACGTCTATAAAGGGCCGGGAACAAGACTGCCGGAAATAGCTTTACACAAGTAGCGCACGCAAGCAGAAAGCCCGTCGGGGTTTGACAACGCTTGCGATATGCGAGTGCAGCTAACGCAATAAAAGTTATTGCGAGCGCATCAACGTGGCCACTTCCGGCAAACTCCCAAACGATCAAGGGATGCCACGCATAGATCAAAACTCGTTGCCGCGCGAATCCAAATGAAGCAAGCAATTGAATCAGGGCCCAAATCGTGATGGCTTCGCACCCAACTATGACGGCTTTCATCCATGTCACTGATTCGCTAAAACGGGTTATCAAAAGGAAAGCTACTTCCGCGACCGGCGGATACATCGTATGTGCATAATCACGCCGATTGATGTTCGGATAGATCTTGTCGTCGCGAAGTTTAACTAATGATTCATCGGCTGGAATGTAGCGATAGGGATTGATACCGGCTGCCTGCACTCGCCCATCCCAGATGTAACGATAGATGTCGTCAGACAAATAGGGCGGAGAGAAAAGAATGCTGAGACGGAAAAGAGCAGCGAAGATTAAGCCGAGCAGTAATAATGTGCCCGAATCCTTGGTGTGCAGGCTCAGCCATGTGACACCGAAATAGACGACTAGTTGAATCAGGACGAGTTTGAGAAACCAAACAATTTCGGGAACCTCCTTCGCCTGCACCGCAATGCGAAAGAGGATTAGCATCCCGACACCAAGTATGCTGAGCGTCACGATCCACCTGGTACTTGTAGACCGGAACGTCGCACGCGATTGTTCGCTCATATCGAGATTCGGGTTGAAAGTCTTGGACAGATTCGTTGTGGGCCTTCCGTGGTAATTATCGAGTCGAGGAAGGTACGAGTGTAAGGCGCCGGATAAGATCCCTCTGAACGCTTCGAGCAGAACAACTCTTCGCAGAGGCGACTGAGAGTGTCTGCATCGTCGACATCGTACCAGGGCTTTAACATCTCCACCGGCAGATTGATTTCTGCAGCGCGTTGTCTGGTGCGGCTAAGCACGTTCGCGGTGCTCCACTCAATTCCGTCAAAAAGATTTCTGTGCGCGTGCTTCAAGCCAATTAGATAGTAGCCACCATCTTCCGCTGCTCCGAGGACGACTCGATCCCCGTCGCTCGCAAGCAACTCGATCGCTTGAACCAGGATCGATCCTGGCAGAGTTGGACTATCTGAATTTATCAGACAAACTGCCGGGTAGCCTTGTCTCAAAAGATCGTCCGTTGCGTTGTAGAGCCGTTCGCCCAGAGATACTCCGCGTTGGGCCAATAAGTCGAACCCGGCCGGTAAGACTCCGTCAAACGCAGACTCTGAACCAATTGGTGTATAGACTATCAAGCCTGATACTGCGTGCGACTCACTCAGACTTGCGATGTTCGTGGCCATGTCGCGGAGAAAGCAGACATTCAGTTCAGCGGCCTCATGCTGAGTCAAAGGCGGCACAAGCCGTGTCTTTACTTCGCCCGCTAGTGGGGCCTTTGCCATTACCCCGAGCGCACAAACGCGTTTCGATACAGTGTCGGATGTCATTATCGGTTTCGGTATTATGACTCGTTAGTTCATTGGTAGTATAGGCGCAACTCGGCCAGAAATAGTTTGACCGATCGCACATCCTCGGCGAAAATCGTTCACGTTCCAAAAATTTTCAAATACAGGTGCGATCATGAATCATGAATCGGCCGTTTCTAAAGCTGCCGAGATTGGCAGTGCTGTTCTGGCACCAGCCGCAGCCCAAAACGACAGGGCCGGAAAATTTTCTGACGAAGCAATCCGATCGCTCGGTGAAGCCGGGTTACTTGGCTTGATGCTACCAGCTGCCGTGGGCGGGTCCGGGCTCGGTCCACGCACGTTTGCAGCAGTGATAGAAACGATTGCCGAGGCAGACGCTTCCGTTGCCATGGTCTATCTCATGCATATGCTTGGTACCACGGCCATAGCTTCAGCACGACCGAGTTCAGCTCAAGCGCTCACGCCCGTGTTGAAAGAGATTGCTGCTGGACGTCACTTGTCAACTTTAGCTTTTAGTGAAGCTGGCTCGCGTAGTCACTTCTGGGCTCCTGTTTCACGCGGTGTTAGAAATGGTAACGGCGTGCAGATCAGCGCTAAGAAATCATGGGTGACTAGCGCGGGACATGCGCAGAGCTACGTTGTCTCTACTCTCACCCCGGAAGGAGTTGGACCGACGGATTCCACTCTTTACCTGGTAACAGCAGGGAGTAAGGGTCTCTCAGTGTCTGGTCCGTGGGATGGCCTGGGACTGCGCGCCAACGCTTCGGCGCCGATCGCATTGGATGATTGTCACGTCCCGTCCGACTTTCAGCTTACTGACGATGGCGACGGTTTTCCTGTCATGCTGAATGTGGTGTTGCCTTTATTTAATTTAGGATCGGCAGCGGTTGCCTTAGGGTTGTGCCGAGCAGCGGTGTCGGGAACTACGTCACACCTCAAGAATGCGAAGTTTGAACATCTTGGTCTGAGTTTGGGTGAGAGTTTACCGACGCTGCGAGCGCAACTTGCAAATATGCAGATCGAGACTGACGGGCTATCAGCTCGAATTGATGATTTGGTCGATCATCTGGAAACGCCGCGTGAGACGACGATGCTTCGAGTACTCGAATCGAAGGCTGCTGCAGGTGAGGTAGCAATCAGTGTTACTTCCACCGCAATGCGAATTTGCGGTGGCGCTGCGTTCTCAAGGCATCTGAATATCGAACGCCTTTTTCGTGATGCGCACGCAGGAGCAGTTATGGCGCCCACGGTCGATGTCTTGCGCGAGTTCATCGGGAAGTCTCTGTTGGGAATCCCACTCTTTTAAGATAGAGCACTTAATTGGTTTAGGATTTGCTGGCCGTAGACAGGGAGCAGCCGAGGCGCAACGAAGGATCTCGGATTTGATCATAAATGGTTTCTCTGTGGTGCCTCAGTGCTCTTTGTGACTCTGTGGTGGACCTAATTGTAAGTTCAATCACCACGGAGACACCGAGAACACAAAGGTTGCACGGAGAAAATCTCTAAATTACGTATTCGTTACTGATCTTTACGGCTTTCTGAGAGAAACAAGAACTCAAGTGTGTTACTGGCCACTTGAAGAGGTTGTTTTTGCAAAGAACATGCTAGGGGCAACCGCAGATCTTCAATATTGATAAAGTCGCGTTAAGGGGAATTGCTATGAGCGAAACTATTTGGCTGGGGGCCGTTGCCTACGATCCGAAAGTGGTCACGATCTGGGAAGGAATGCGACGGTATTTTCACGAAGAAGCGAATCTTCCCGTCGAAGTCGTGCTGTTTCAGAGTTATGAAGCACAGGTGCTCGCATTGTTGGCCCAACCAGGTGACGTTGTGCCACGTATTGACATCGCATGGAACACGAATCTTGCTTACCTACAGGCGGATGAGTGGAGCGGCCACGCTTGCCGGCCTATCGCTATGCGCGATTCTGATCTCGGCTGGATGACAAAAATCGTCGCGGTCAACGGCGGTCCAATTTCAGCGCTCGAGGATTTGAAGGATCGGACACTCGCGCTCGGGAGCCGAGACAGCGGACACGCTGCAATTCTTCCAGTTCACTTTTTGGAGCAGCAAGGTTTGCGCGAGGGAAGGGAATATCAAACGCTGCGGTTCAATAGCGATCTCGGTAAACACGGCGATACCGGAACGAGCGAAGTGGAAGTAATACGCGCCGTTCTGGACGGACGAGCAGACGCCGGCGCGATCGGCAGTCCGTTTTGGACCACTGTCCGCAGCGAACACCTGGTGCCTGAAGGCGGCCTTCGCGAGATATGGTCTTCTCCTGGTTTCAACCACTGCATGTTTACGGCGCGGCCTGACCTTGATCTTGAGAGGGAGAAGAGCTTTGTCGCGGCGCTCCTCACGATGAGTTACGACAACCCCGTTCACCGTCCGATACTGGAAGCGGAAGGCTTGAAACGTTGGCTAACGCCTAACGTCGATGGTTACGCCGAGTTGCGGGAGGCCGCGGGCCAACAGGGGTTCTTCAAACAAGGACTAGCGAAGTCGGCGTAAAGATTGATCAGAGGAGGAGCCATGAAGAAGGGTTACTGGGTTGTCGCATACCGTTCAATCTCAGACGAGTCTGCGCTGAAGCGATATGGTGAACTCGCAATTCAGGCTATTGAGGCAGCAGGTGGTAGAACGTTAGTTCGGACGGCTGAAGCTGTTGAACCGCGCGAATCAGGTTTAAAGCAACGAATTGTGGTGACCGAGTTCGAAAGCTTCGAGCGAGCGCTGGCCACTTACAATAGCCCCGCCTATCAAGCGGCCTTGAAAGTTCTGGGTTCTGCAGCTGAACGAGATTTTCGGATCGTTGAAGGCACTGCTTAGTTCAACGACCACATCTGCTGCGGCCGGTAGCATCATTCAAAGCCAGTTCAGTCGCTCGCGGTCTATACTTATGTCTCCTTGCTGGATAAATTCGAGGTTTTGGCCACTTCTTCGTGCAACCTTTGTGTTCTCGGTGTCTCCGTGGTGGTTGACTACAATTGGCCCACCACAGAGTCACAAAGAGGACTGAGGGGCCACAGAGAGATCCATTTATGATCAAACCCGACTTCAAGCGCAGTTAAAGATTCGAGCCAGTTTATCGGCGTGCTCGCGTTCGCGATCAAAAGCGCGCCGGACGGCCGCGAACGACGCGGACAAAGGAAAAATCTCTCGCGTCACCAGCAGATCGTTATCTTCTGCGCCGACTGGATGGTAGTACACACCCTCAGCTGTAATCGTCACTTCCGGCACTAGATCTGTTCGAGCCACAGCAACACCTTCGCTGGCGACGCCGCGCAACGCGATTCGTCGTATCACTCGATCTTCTTCCGCAACCTTCTCTTCATCCAGGAAGTGACGAAATTCTTTCGCCTCATCATCAGTCGATATAGTGGCTGCCAGCCGAACTCGATACCCAAGCTCCCGCGCTTGTTGAACGCCTTCTCGAGTTCGCGCCCATGTGCCAGTTCCACGATGGAAGTCATGAAGATCCGGCGTCGCGCTGTCTAAGCTGATTTGCAGGACAATTCGATCCCGCGGCAAAGCTCGTAAGGTTTCCAAGCGTCTCTTAGTGAACAGCATTCCATTAGTCAACACTGTAGTTGGTGCTGCTTCCGCGCAAGCAATCAGAATCTCGCCAATGTCTTCCAAGAGAAATGGCTCGCCTCCGGTGACGAAGATCTCCTTGACTCTGAGTTCTGCAGCCTCGCGGCTAATTTGTTTCACCCGCGCAAGTCCGAGCTCTCGTCGCGGCGCCGTCGGTGACGAACGCACACAACAATAGTCGCAATGCAAATTACAATCGAAGTTTGTGTAGAGCCAGAGTCGTGAACCTACTGGACGGCTATCTTCCTCGAGCGCCATATTGTTGCCACAACGAACAATCCAGCGCATCCGATCACGTTCAGTAGTAGCCTCTATCAGAGCATTCCCGGTGAAGCGACACCAAGTTTCTAATTCTGGTCCAACGCTGGCTTCGTCGCCGACCAATGCGACTAAATCGCCCGGTTGAGAGCTGCGCATCACCGCGATCAACTCGGTCAGGAGGCCGGAGGCGAAAGTCCTGGCCCCAATGTCCAACTCAATGTCAGCCTTCATTTATTTGTGTGCTACGGTTTGGACCAAAGTCACGCTCATTGGGCGTTTATCCAGTCTTTCGATCCAGTTACTTTAACCGCCACGTCGGTAATGAAGATTCGCACCGTGTTTCCGTCCGCTGTGCCGTTGTGGTCCGTCGAGATAAGCAGAGGGCCAGCTTTTTTGTAGCCCTCCCACGTTGCGATAACGGTACTTGGCTTCTTGGGCCCGCCGCGGTGGTAGATAAATTGTTCGACACGGTTGTCTTTGCCGACATAAAGATCCCACGTGTCGCCAGGCGTGTAACCGCCATCCGAAGGATACTTAACCGAGACCAGGTCAGCTGAGCCGTTCCCCTGCGGTAGTGGTTGCGTGCCTTTATCCTGCACATCGGCGCTGGTGTCCCAGTAAGCGTGGAAAGGAAACAACAACCAATAATTATCATTGAGGAAAGCCGGGTCGATGTCGCTTTTCACATTCTCAGGTTGTTTGTCGAGTTGAGAGCGAAGGTAAGTAGCCTTTACCGGCTTGCCATCTTTATCTTGTCCCTCGAATGAAACTTTGTTCGTCTTGGGTTCCCAAACCCAGGAACGCGAGACATTCACCCCGGGAAACTGAGCGTGCCACGTATATTTGATTGCTTCTACCTGCCCGAAGTCATCAAGGCCGTAGGTCTTCGCAACCTGTTCGCGAACGGCAGCAGATGCTTTTGGAGGAACAGATGCAGATGGGCTCGCAACCGGCCCAGCCACAGATGGACTCTTCTGCGAACAGGAAGTAGTGCCAATCACCAGCAACACAAAAACGAGGAAACGGATCAACTTTGAACGGTCCAAGTCTGTCATGGGGTCCTCCTCTTCGCACCATCAAATATCCCGCAGGTGCACTTGGTTAGACATCAACAGATATTCACTTGGGGGTTGTTGAAGATAATAGGTATGGGTAATTCCGATGTCCAGAGGGTGACGAGTTTGGTCCCCGAGTTTCCCGGACCAGAATAGGATTCCTCAACAATTCTAGGTGCCTTCCTGATTAGAACTTCTCTGTGCAACCTTGGTGTCCTCGGTATCTCTGTGGTGGTGGTTTTATTGTGCACCACAGAGGCACCGAGGACACCGAGGTTGCACAGAGAAAAAAGAGTTGCGTAGCTAAATGGCTTCATGTATATTCGTAGTCACATAGCTACGCTTTATTGTTTTTGTTAACTTAAAACTTGCCATGAACTTAAGACGCGATGTTTTTCAGGCGATAGCGGACCCGACTAGAAGGGCGATACTTTTGTTGGTAGCTTCGCAAACCATGACTGCCGGCGCCATCGCTGCAAACTTTGACACAGCAAGGCCGACCGTTTCTAAACATTTGCAGATACTCACCGAGTGTGAATTGCTTGAACAAGAGCAAAACGGCAGGGAAATCTACTACCACATCAACGCAAAAAAGATGAAAGAAGTAGCTGACTTTATTGAACCATTCCGCAAAATGTGGGACGACCGGTTTAATAAATTAGAAACCATCATGAAGAAATACAAAGCAAAAAAATAGGATGGAACAAAAGACAAAAATCACTGCCGAAGATGGCAAACAGGAATTGGTGATCACCAGGGAATTTGATTTGCCCTTGGAATTACTCTTCAAGGCGTATGTCGAGTCTGAGATTGTCGAGCAATGGATGGGAACGAAAGTGTTGAAGCTCGAGAGTAAAAAGCACGGCAGTTACCAATTTGAAACAAGTGATGCTAAGGGAAACGTGGTATTTCGGGCCAATGGTGTGATTCATGAGTTGGTCCCCAACCAGAAAATCACCCGGACATTTGAGATGGAGAATGCGCCTTTTGGCGTGCAGTTGGAGTTCCTGGAATTTGAAAAACTCACTGACGACACCAGCAAACTCAACATTGTTACGGTCTTTAGATCTGTCACACAGAGAGACCAATTGCTGCAGTTACCGTTTGCTCAAGGCCTAAACATGGCCCATGACCGGTTGCAAGACATCGTTAGCAAACTAAATAACACTTGATGACCAAAACACAGAAAGTTATCTACTGGATCTCTACTCTCTGGCTTGCGTTGGGGATGACTTCAACGGGAGTGGTCCAATTGTTCAAGCTGAAAGCGGACGTAGATCAAATGACACGTCTGGGCTATCCGGTCTATCTTTTAACAATACTTGGTATTTGGAAAATTCTGGGAGTTGTGGCAGTGCTTATTCCTAAATATCCAGTACTAAAGGAATGGGCCTATGCCGGCTTTTTCTTTGCCATGTCTGGAGCGGTAATTTCACATCTCGTTTCGGGTGATCCCGTGAGTCAAGTATTCCCTGCGTTGCTACTTCTGGTCCTGACTGGTGTCTCGTGGTATTTCAGACCTGCGAGCAGAAGAACGACTGCTGTCGAACAATAGAGGAATAGAATGAAAAAGGAATTATCAACAAAACACCGTGAAGAACTTCTCGGAGCATTAAAAGCGCGTTTTGAGAAAAACATGAAGCGTCATAAAGGTCTTGAATGGGCCAGCGTGCAAGCGAGGTTGGAAGCCAAGACAGAAAAACTGTGGTCGCTTAGTGAAATGGAAAGAACTGACGGTGAGCCGGACGTTGTCGGGTTTGATAAGAAGACGGGCGAGTACATCTTTAATGATTGTTCCGCGGAAAGTCCTAAAGGCCGCAGAAGTCTCTGTTACGACCGCGCGGCACTTGACGCAAGGAAAGAACATAAACCAGCAAATAGTGCGGTTGATATGGCGGCTGCTATGGGTGTTGAACTCTTATCGGAAGAACAATATCGAGCATTGCAGAAACTTGGAAATTTTGATTCAAAAACGTCGAGCTGGGTTGTAACACCTGCTGATATTAGAAAACTAGGAGGCGCCCTCTTTTGTGATTTTCGCTACGGGAATGTCTTCGTTTATCACAATGGCGCCGACTCTTATTACGCCGCCCGAGGCTTCCGCGCCTCGCTAAGAGTCTGAGAACTAATAGGTACCTCACGCCAAAACAGCCTACGCAAAAATTAACAATCAGCACGATATTTCGAATGAAGTCGTTCGAAAGTGGGATTGGCAAATCCCGCAAGCGCGCACGTCAGCGAGCTTCTAGAATGACCATTGCCAAGGCTCGTCAAGGTGGAGCAGTCGCAATTCGTGCAAAATTGCTGAGATAAGGAAGGATTTCTGTCCAGTCTCTCTGAAGTGCTAGTGCTCAACTAAACAATGGCATGGTCCTTGACTTGTCTCTGAAACTGGAGCTGCATAATCCGTGTGAGACTTTCGTTGGTGTTGTCCGAAATGTCTCGCAAAATCGCCCCTTCACCCAGACTTATCACAATCTGCAGTCGGAAATAAGGAGGCTCCTTATGTTCGCTACTCTTAAGCAAAACATTAGTTACAGCGTGCGCACCTTATTGAAGAAACCTGGCTTCACCGCGACAGTAGTCTTAACTATCGCACTCGGTATCGGAACGAGCACAGCCATCTTTAGTGTTCTCTATTCCACGCTCTTTGAGCCAATGCCATATCCGAAACCAGACCAACTTGTGATGCTTTGGTCACAACCGGGGGGTGGCCGAAATGTCGTTTCGCCAGGCGACTACCTGGACTGGAAGCGTCGCAATAATTCCTTTCAAGGGATGCAAGCGTGGGGTGGTGCCGGATCATTCAACCTCGCTACTAACGATCGTCCCGAACAGGTGCAGGGAACGGCTTGGACCCCTGGCTTTAATGACATGTTGGGATCTCCGATGTTCCTGGGACGCGATTTTGTTCCTGAAGAAGGTCAGCCAGGCACCGATCAGGTTGTAATCCTCACGCATCGTCTGTGGAGTACTCATTTCGGAGCAGACCCCAACATCGTCGGCAAACAGATACGAATGAACGGTAGTCCTTACACGGTAGTGGGAGTCCTTGCTCCCGGTTCCGCGGATCGTGGCAATGCTCAAGTGACTGTGCCGCTCGCGTTCAAACCGGATCAGATCAATCACGACAACCACTCAATACTAGTGATGGGCCGACTTAAGGAAGGGGTAACCCGAGAGCAGGCTCAAGCTGAGATGAACAACATCGCCGCACAACTCGCGCAGGAGTTTCCCAAGTCAAACACAAACTGGGGCATCAGCGTTGAGCCTTTACATCTGAATTTTCTTCCAGATACCACACAAAGAAGACTTTGGTTACTCCAGGGGGCGGTTGGGTTCTTGCTGCTGATCGCCTGCGTTAACGTCGCCAATCTCTTGTTGGCTCGAGGCACCAGTCGACGGCGTGAAGTTGGCTTGCGAGCAGCTCTTGGCGCAACCAGAACACGAATTTTCGGCGAACTAATGACTGAAAGCCTGATGCTGTCGGTTGTTGGAGGCGTCCTCGGGGTTCTCCTTGCCAGGTTCCTGATAGATGCGATCGTTGTGATGCTACCGATTAATCTACTTCCGATAGAAGCGAATATCAGAATCAGTATGCCTGTTCTGCTCTTCACCATTGTAGCGACCGCGATCGCGGGTCTGATCTTTGGTTCTGTACCAGCGTGGCAGGCAACCCGCGTGGATCTAAACGAGGTTCTCAAGCAGGGCGGACGAGCTAACACCGCAACAGTAAAACGTGGTCTTAGAAGGGCATTGGTGGTAGCAGAATTTGCGCTGGCTTTAACAACGCTTGCAGCTGGCAGCTTGACGTTGAAGAGCTTCTGGAATTTGACACGCGTCGATCTGGGAGTAAAGGCGGATCACGTGCTCACCTTTCAATTACCGGTCTCTTCAGAACGGTTTTCTGACATTGAGAAAATCGCACCATACTATCGGCAGATGCTCGACCGAATTGGCTCTGTGCCAGGAGTCAAGAGTGCAGCACTGACTTCGGGAATACCAACGAGAGGGACCGGGTTCGGGATGGGGTTTCGTATTGTCGGTGGTCCGCCGATTGATCCTTCCGCTCTTCCTGCGGCCGGTTTCCAATTGGTCTCAGCGGGTTACCACGAGACGCTCGGAATCCGCGTTGTTAAAGGACGGAGTTTTGATGAGCATGATACCAGCAATAGTGTACGAGTAGCGATGATAAACGAGAACATGGCCCGCACATATTTTGCTGGTGTAGATCCGATTGGGCAAAGAGTTGCAGTTAATGAGGTGATACCACCAGGTAAGGTTGGCCCGGAAATTGAGTGGCAAATAGTTGGCGTCTTTCACACCGTTCGAAACGATGGACTGCGAGATGAGCATCCCGAGATCGATGTGCCATTCTGGCAAATGCCTTTTCCGGGAGTCGCGGTTGTTGTCAGAACTCAGGGTGACCCCACTGCAATGACGAAGAGTCTGGCGGCGGCAGTCAACTCGGTAGAGCCGGACCTGCCCCTGGCCGGCGTACAAACAATGGATGACATTCTTATTGAGCAGTTAGCACCGGATCGCTTTGCACTCGCGCTATTCGGCGGCTTTGCGGCGGCAGCTCTGTTGCTCGCGGTTGTCGGTGTCTACGGCGTGATGGCGTTTGGGGTGGCCCAGCGGACACAGGAATTCGGTGTTCGCATGGCGCTAGGTGCGCAACGCTCAAGAGTGTTGCACTTGGTTTTGAAAGAGGGAGCCATACTGGCGGTGATCGGTTCATTAATCGGACTAGTTGGTGCCTATGTCGTGGGACGATTGATGCAGTCAACTCTTTACGGTGTCCCAGCTTTTGACATGGTGGCATTCGGCGCCGTTGCGTTTGTTTTGCTAGCTGCCGCTTTGCTCGCTAGTCTCTTGCCTGCGTGGCGAGCTAGCCGCGTTGATCCGATGAACGCCCTGAGATCTGAATAACACTAGACCGCTTAACTTCGTGTGAATTCGTGGATGTCTGTCACTGCGAGCTGGTGACCGTTTTCTTCCTTTTCATCAAGATAACGATCACTCCGGCTATCGCGAGAAGAAATGAGAGCGACAAGATCAGAGCGCCGGGAATAATCCCAATCATAGCTTCTTCCCAACTCGTTCGCCCGTCGGTGATGACGGGTAGCAGTAACGAAATCACAAAAATGGAGCCTCCAAGCAGGATTCCGAGAATACCCAGAATTAACACTACTTTGCCCATTTGTTTTCTCCTCGTTTGGATCTGTTAGGTACGGTACCGCGAGCGCAGCGACCGGATGAGATACTCAACTTTGGGCCTTGGATTCAGGCGTTTATTAGTAGAGTGTACCCTCCGGTCGCTGCGCCCGCGGTACTGTACTTATCGAAGTCATAAGTAGAACTCGATGATAAACCATCTCCGTATAAATCCGATTTTTGATGGTGAACGTATATAAAAGGAAAGTAATTATACATTGACTGGTCTGATGGGTTAAGGAAGTTATGAAAGTATTTTTTGAAAGACAACAGAACCTCTTAATTGGAATTGTTGTGGGTATCGTTATCGTGGCGGGATCAGTCCATGCTACGGGCTTCACAAAGGAATTGCTGAGACCGTTTCGAAGCAACGTTGAATATAAAAGTTCCGAGTCAGCTGCCGCCGGTCCTGAACTGGCCTTGGGCGAGTGGATAAACTCAGAACCGCTTAAACTCGGTGAGTTGCGCGGTCGGGTCGTCCTGATCGAGTTCTGGACTTTCGGCTGCTACAACTGTCGTAACACCTTGCCTTTCGTTAAGAGCTGGGATGACCGCTACCGAGACAAAGGCCTTACTATCATTGGCGTACACTCACCCG
This sequence comes from Pyrinomonadaceae bacterium, assembly GCA_035457105.1. GTDB lineage: Bacteria > Acidobacteriota > Blastocatellia > Pyrinomonadales > Pyrinomonadaceae > PSRF01. Next base: position 13,239 of record DATIBX010000749.1, on the reverse strand, counting down.
AGTTCGATGAGGAAAGAAACGTAGAACACTTGCGTCGAGCAGTATCGTCGTTGGGGATTCGGTATCCCATCGTTACAGATAACGACTACAAAACATGGACCGATTACAAGGTAGAAGCCTGGCCCACCGTCTTTCTGCTAGATAAGCAAGGAAGAATTCGCTGGATGCGAGTAGGAGAAGGTGACTACGACAAAGCCGAGCAACTGATTCAGCAGTTGCTCGCGGAAAAAGAAACAACACCCTAACGTTCTAGTCCCTCTCACACTGTCGTAAAGATTAGTAACGAATAAGTATTTCGAGTGTATTTCTCCGTGCAACCTTTGTGTTCTCGGTGTCTCCGTGGTGGTTAGTCTTAGAAATGGAGACAACAGACTCACAAAAAGCACGAGGCGGCACAGAGAAGTTCACATATCGGTCCAAGCCGATCCCTTCGCCGGCTCTGCTGCGCAGGTTCAATTAGAGACCCGACCTTCTCATTTCTTAACTTTACTTACCTCGAAAAACCACTTTTCCCCGGTCGTAGATCGCGTTCGACCACTACTCAATGTCGTTAATCCGCTTACAGCTGAATTCACCTTTACTGCCAGAGACTTGAGTTGCAGCCCTCTCGTTTCTCCTTCAATCCTCACCTGTATGTAGCCAATGAATGGAAATTCGCGTGAAAAGAAATCAGGATCTTGGTTGGTTATCCAGACGCACAGGTCATGCTCATCCGAACTCCACGGGGGATTTGTCTGCCACCAATCATGCATCTTTGAAGCATATGCGACTTGGGCCAGACGAGGTATGTCCAGATTACTTTCATAGACAGTTGCACTAATACCATCTGGAGGATTTTGCGACCGTAAGTTGTACCACGTCGACCAATGCGCGCGGTCGCAACCGTAGCGAAAGTAAGCCCGGAGGTAAGTGAAATCCTTAGCTCCAGCTTCAACCTCTAATCTCACCGTAGCGGACGTTGGCGGGCGCCATGACATTCCAGCCGAAATTGGTTGAGACTGAACCCACACCTCGGCCGCCATGTTTGGTGGCAATTCTTCTGCGGATAATCCACCGTCTTTTAGTGAGACGGACGGGGACCACGTCACACCGTCTGGAACTTTTGTGGGCGCAAATTGAATTTGGATACTTTCGCTAGAAAAAAATTGAGCTCGTGACGTGCTTGCCGAAAGAATCAGCAAGCTAAGAAACAAAACGAATTTGAATCTATATCGCATACACATTCCCATAATAGAGACCTTTTAAGGCTTCTCTTCACGTTCGAAATAGGCTCGGATTCTGGTTCTAGGCTCAGGCCAAACTTCGGTAATACGATTCTTGTACACCTGAAGCGTCTTCTCCACGTTAAATTCCAGCTCGCCTTTGCGCTTAACTTTGAGATTGACTGAAATAGTAATAGAGTCTTTGCCAATCTTTTCGATGCTCGCCCCACAACTGTACGAACTAACCTCAGATGAGACTCCGTCAGTCGTCCCAACCGAATTCTCGTTCAAACCCGCATCAAACATTACGGGAATTGTCGCCATACGCTGGTCCAGCAGATCCGCTGTCATCAAGTCTATCGCGAGGTGGTCCTTCGCCAATTCCGCAATTCCCGCCAAAGGAAGAAACCGCCACGCAGATGTAATCGGGAAATCTTCGCCCTCTAAATTTTTCTGCCTCCAGCGCATTCTGTCGCCCTCCAGGTCAACACCCTTGATTGTCGCAATCCAAAGTGCGTTTCCCTGGGCCGAGGTTATCCGGTTAAGGACTTCCCGGATCGTGAGATCTGAACCCGAGAGACTGAACTTTGGGGTTTGAAAGACTTCGTTCGCGCCGTGACCATAACCACCCGCATAACCGTTCCGATACTTTTCAGGTTCAAGTGTGAATCGGATAGCCCATCGCAACTGGTCCTCTGCTGCAAACAAATCTCCATTTGCAACAGAGTAGTTGTTCAGACGAATGTTTAAGAAATTAAACGGATGCACAGCCGCAGCAGGCGAATAAATGTGAACAAGGCCATCCACAACTTCAATTCGATGGGTAGGAGATACCCCCACGATCTCCTCGATCAGTTCCCTCACAGAGCGCTTCGCTGAAGCCATGGTTTTATCGCGTGTTGCGGCGCCAGTGTCGATCCACTCTATTCCCATTGGGATTTTAAATCTGCGAGCGACTTCAATTAACTGGTCTACGGGTGCAGTCGCTGCCGGCACGTATTCGGTCGCAGTTACGAGCTTTTCATCCAAAGACTCGGTCCGCGCACCTCGAACCACGTTGCCAGAAGCAGCAAATAACACGAGCGCAAATATCATGCAGACTGTGATTCGCACGAGGCCCCCTGATTGACCCTCTTAGAGCTATGTGTGTGTCTTGGCTACCACTGATTAAAACGAGATGTATCTATGAAGCAACAACTCCAATTTGGGATGTCTGGCCCGGGACCAGCGAATTGTTCAAGCACCCATAGATTGTGCAACGCTAACAACACATGTGGGCAACTCGAGGCCGTGTGGGTGGCTCAAGTCCTTTTTACAGAATATCGCCCACTTCGGCGAATCGAACGCGGCTGCGTTTGAGTGCAAAAGGCGGATGGCGAAAAGTGGTTATGGTTCACGGAGGGCGTGTTTACTGCGGAGCGTCTCCATAAAGTCGATTGTATAAATCCTTCATCGGTTGTTGGTTTACTTGGATAGTGCCGCGCGTCGTTACTCCGCTCCGATCCAAGTCGATGATCAAGATCATCACGCCGGAAAAGGCGAGTGATAGTGCCACTATCAAGAGCCAATTGACGCTGCTACTTTTGCCAAAAAGGTATCCCACCTGACACATCGAGATACTAGTTATCCCAAAGAGAACAACCCAGATCAGCATCGGGATGTGATACGACGTTATCGTGATACGTCTCGTTTGAAAATTCATCATCTCGTTCAATGAATCAACAAATAGCGAGACAATATCTGCATTTTTGAGATCTGCATCGGTCAACGCTGCCGCATGAGACCACAAACGGCGCTGGATGTCTTCGGCTTGACGAATGCGATCGCGCAATTCATCACGATTCTGCGGTATGGACATTCTTAGCTCGATGTACCCTTTTATTAAATCCCTCACCTCCATTCGATGAGATTCAGGAATTAGATCGGCCCGTTTAGCAGTCGTTTCAATGGCAGCTATCTCGTCGAGCAGTGCTTGTTTCCGTGAATCGAATCGATTTGACGTTATTCCAAAAGTGAAGGCCAGGATGAACGCCAACAGACCCAACGTGGCGTTGACCACTGTACCGACAGCTGCTTCGTCGTCAGGTTTTTTACGCTTCCGCGAAAAGTAGAGGCCGGACCAAATTGATATCAGAACAATCGAAAGAGTGCCAAGAAACGTTACCCAGAGAGGAAGAAACTCAAACAACTGAAAGCTGTCCATGATTGTCTCTCACAATTAACTCCGGTAACGCTCTAGACCTCTAGAAACGTGACCGGAGTTTCGTTCTAGCGATACAGCGTGACTCCCATCACTAATCCCTTGAGACGTCCGTTGAAACCGATAGTGTTAGAAGCTTGATCCGCATCCATATCGAGCAACTGATAACCGCCCCAAACTGAGAAACTCTTTTTCCAACGAAGATCAACCAAACCAGCAGCTGTCCAGGCGAAGTGTGAACCTCCGCCACCAACGGTGTATTTGCCTATGAGAGTGACTGCAGGGTGTGGTCTAACTTTGAAGCGGTTTCCGATGAAGGCGTCAACGAGGTTGCGACTTCCTTCAGTAGAAAAATTTGGTCTTGTCAGGCCTAAACCGAAGTGAGTATACCTTCCGCCCCCGATTATCTCGAGACTAAACACAGCAGGTAATGGTTTCGTGGTAGTTGCTTCCTTGTTGGCGATTACAACTGGTGCGTATGAACCACCGAACTCAAAAATGTTCAGAGTTGGTTGTACATCAGTCACTTGACCAAGTGGCCCAGTCCCAGTTGCGCCAAGATTTACGTAGTTTTCATCGAGAATAATTTTGAATCGTCCTTTACCCGCTTCGAATTGGGTGGCAAAGGCGAAGTCGAGCTGTTCGAGCAAGTCACTCGGGCTTGAGTCAACTTGTACGGTGGTATTTCTAATCCTGAGATTACCGTCGATTCCTGCCAGCCAGACATAGGGAGCTGATTCAAAGTGCCAGCCTTCAGAATCGTCGGATGGCGCCGGCGCTGTCGTGTTGACAGGTTCGGATTTTTTCTCGGCTGGTGGCGTTGTCTTGCCGACGGTTGGGTTGTTCGACGGTTCTCGAGTTTCAGAATTTTGAGCAACCTCTTCAACGACTGCTTTGTGGTTGTTTCTGGTCTCTTGTGCCAAGGCTACGCTGGATAAGAACAGCAGCAGAACAATTAAGATCCTGAATGGGATAGCGAGCATATTTTGCAAAGTAATCCTCCTAATCTGAAGATAAAAGTTAATGAATGTGATCAGTGGAGGCGCTAAAGGGCCAAACACAAATCTAAGGCCGAGCGCTCCTTACTGGACCAAGGGGATTCCGATTGCCATGTCGTAGCGAATGGCAGCTCTAATCTTGTTTTCGATTTGTAGGTATCGGGCGACTTTCTTCGCAGACAAACCCGGGCCTAGTTTTTTCGCGTATGTCGTGCGCAACGTGACTTCATCTCGGTCGATGGACAATGCCTCACTGATCAAGTGAACCGCGATGTCATCGGTTAACTGTTTCTTGTTGTACACATCCGCGTAAGTGAGGATGGTCTTACCTAGACGCTCGTTGATAGTTTGAAGATCTTTTTGATAGGCCTCATAGATCGGCCAGAAGATCTTCGCTTCCGCCTCGCTGAGGTCCATGTTGGCGGCAACCACAAGTTTCTTGTCTGCTTTTACCTTCTCGAGAAGGATCTGCATATTCGTATCGGCTTGTTGCTGCTGTGCGAATACCGGAACTGCGAAGCCAATCAAACAAAGGATGAGTGCGCTAATATGTCTCACTCTCTTGTTCCTCCATTCCCAGGATTTATTTTTCGTTGACTGGACAAACTCTGTCCTGCACACCGATTTCCAGTGCGCCAAATCAATCATCAAGCTCAGTGGTCAGAAACTAGAAATACCAGGACCAGCACATCCAGTTGCGTTCACGTGGGCTTGACCTTTTTCCCACGCGTTACTCGATTGCGGTAACGAAGGAAGAGTCGCCCTTGATAAAGCAAGTCTTCACGATTGCGATCACTCAAAAGCAGATCAGCTTTATGCAACTTCCTGGAGCATCTGTTCGGTGAGCAAACTGTATTCTCTAAAAAGTTTTTCGTCGCCAATCGACTTGCCAAGTGATAACGGTTCGTGAACAAATTCCTAGTCTAAAACCGCCTGGTTGTCCCTAATCCTCAGTGCCCACGAAATGCCTTTTACATCGGGCATTTCGCTACCGTTGTCGACGCCAATCTCTGCCTTGATAACGTTGTTGAGTTTAGTATTCATGGCCATAACAACCTCCGTGTTTTGGCCTTTCACGGCGGCGAGATTTGTCATCTCGGAAGAATCTTTCTCTAAGTCGAAGAGTTCGACATCGTTGTTTTTGTAGAGCTCATCGATCGTCGTCGGCGTGTGGTGCTGGGTTGGACTGAAGTACCGGGTGAACTTATATCGCCCGTCAACCGCCATTCGCAGCGTGCCGCGTTTTCCAAGATTTGGTTGGCCTGAAGTTTTGAACGCCGTCGTCAGGTCCTTTCCGCCAGCGACGCCTTTCAACACCGTGCCAAAGAAGTCACTGTCGTTTGCAAATAAGCCGCTGTAGGTGAACAGTGCTGCCTCGCGCACAGCATTGACCGGGGCCGCACTCGGGCGTTGAAGTACCGCGGAAAGATCCCTGCCCGGCAGGTTCCTTCCTGCAAACTCATTCGCACGCTCCTTTGAGACGCCCGCAAACGAAAGCAACGTCGGTAGAATATCGATGTGTCCTGAAAGTGCCTGGGTCTCCTGCCCACCGCGCACATCAGGATGGACCACAAAAAACGGAAGGTGGGTACACTCCTCATATGGCGTTGGTCCTTTGCCGCGCATGCCGCCATGGGAACCACCCATTTCGCCGTGATCGGACGTATAAACGATGATCGTTTTGTCGCTCAGACCCAGGGCATCGAGTTCGTTGAGAATCGCATTGATTTGCAGGTCGACGGCACGAATACTGTTCAAATAGAAATTATTCAGTCGCCGCCAACGAGCTTCCTCAAGCGGCACATGGCCCAGTACATAGTCCCAAACTTTTAGAAACTCGCCGTGCGCTCCTGGCCGATCCGGACCGCTAAGCGACTGGTTGAGGCTTTGGGGAACAGGCAAGTCCCATTCTTTTTTGTACCACTCGTGTTCCGGCGCTCGCACGGATCGTTTCATCTGGCGGCCGACGTCCTGAACTTTTTCTCCGGGCGCATCGGTGTTGAAGTACATCACATCGTGCGGATTGACGAGGCTGACGGTCAGCGACCATGGCTTACCGTCATCGCTTAGCGGACGGCCTTTATTGCGCAGCCAGGTAATGGCGCTGCCTGCAATCAGGTGATCGAAACGATAACCGCCGAGTTGGTGACCGACGAGGTCGCCGATGCCATTGAAATCAGAGAATCCATAAGCTTCCATCTCGGCATTGAGAAGCTTTTCGGGCTCTTCCTTATCAAAGGCTCCGCCTGCCAGGTGCCATTTGCCCTTGTAAGCGGTGTAATACCCGGCCTTCCTTAATAAGTGGCCAATGGTTGGGTAGTCGGGGGAGAGATCCTTGATCCACGGCAAGTCGAGGTTTTCAAACATCCGGTTCACTGGTGTCGTCAAACCAGTGAACAGTACTGAGCGTGACGATGTGCACATCGTCGCTGGACAATAGTGGTTGTGGAACGTGACTCCCGTCCGTTGGAATCGCTCGCGACCCGGCAGCGTGAAGCCGGCTGGCCAGGAACGGAAGTAGCGCTCCTGATCGGTGAAGATAAAAAGAATATTGAACATGGACGAGGCAGCACTGGTTGGGCCTTGCTGCTGCGTCACCGGGGCCGCACTCATTGCAGAAGCCGGGCGCGTTCCAATGAGCGACGCGGCGCCAGCGCTCGCAGCTACGAGCATTGATTGGCCCAGGAACTTGCGTCTGGAAACTGCGTTCTTCTCGTTCGTGTTAACTCGACCTTGCTTCGTCATCTTGAATTCCTTTCACTTCACTGCGATTAAGTTAAACGTTCATAAATGGCAGTCTGCGGAGACTTACATTTGTCGGCAGCTATTTGTTCTCAGTTAGCTGATCGTCTTCGAATGTTTCTAGTTCCGCCGCTAGGTTTTGTTGCCGCTGTCGACCGTTTACTCACTGTTCCGTTGTTTCGCGCACTCGTCGTCGCCGATCTCGGGTAACCTCTGAAAGTTGTTTTCGGAGAAGTTCGATTTGCCGTGTTGATATTTCTTCGCGGCGTAGCGGCAGACTTTGTGGTTGGTCGCCTGTAATTGCTCGAAATAGTCCCACGGTTAATATCCATGTGACGTCCGTTGACAGCACGTGCGTTGAGCTCGGTCCGGAAGTGGGTGATGTTGCGATTGACCACGGTATGATTGACGTTGACGTGGGTGAAACTGCGGTTCACGTAGACGTGGTTCACATTAACGTGAACCCGGCTTACCCTAATCCAGCCTCCGCCCACCCAGCCGTGGTAATAAATGCCTGGGCCATACCAATACCAATCTCTATTCAGCCAGGCACCGATCGCGAGTCCGGCGCCGAACGCAATTGCCACGGCCCCGGGCGAAGGCCCCGTACTTACGTAAACCACTTGTGGGTCATAGACCGGCACATAGATCACTTGTGGCTGCGCCGGAACAATGGTGATGTACTCTTTTTCGACCGTGACGGTTTGTTGCGGGGTTGAAACCAGCGCGCCTGAACCTTTCGCTAGTGCACGCAGTCTCTGGATCGATTTCATCACATCCGTCGATTGATTGACGTAGGCCTGACCGACGGCAGTGGTCCAGTCAGTCTGCGAGGCCATCGTCTCAAGTACCTGTGGATAGTGAGCAACTGACTTTACACTCACATCCCACGGCTGATTCTCAATTAACTTTTCGTTAGTACTGCCTTTGAGAGTCTTATTTGCCAGTGTTATCTGGTCCACGAATGTAGCTGCTGGAATAACCTGGGCCAGCAGTGGATCCGGATAGAGGGCGATTGGTCCCAATAGCGTGTCGAGCTCTTTATCGGAGAACTGTTGGGCCGTGGCCGCTGAAACTGCATTAGCTCCAGAGATACTCCAGGCCACAGGGCATATCGCTTGGGCGGCCAAAATCAAACTCAATAGCAATGAAAGGACCCTAAATGTTTTTAGCTTCATCTTTTTGATTCCAGTTTAAGACTGCATACGATTCTCCCTTCTCATCACTGAGGGGCAGCGCAGTCGATGGTGCTCGGTATTTGTTGGGGCTTTTGGCGCTCTACTTATCGCGACGACTTACACCTATCACCTTGCTGGGATAAGTGCCGAAGTTCTCAAGTTCAAGTTTGAACTGCCCACTCTTTTTATCGCGCTCGAGATCGACTGCGCAGGCAGCAATGTATGTACCGGCTCCTTTGCCATTCGTATCAAAGATGACTTCGAGAATGGCAAATGGATAGTCTTCGGAGCGATAACCATTTCGTACTTCGGCAAACTTCAGCCATCGCTCAAATGCGACTACAATTCTGGTACTACCATCAGGCAGAGAGGTCTTCCTGGCTACACTGATTTGGCGAGCCACATCACGAGTAGGAGTGAAACTACCCAGGTCGACGTTTTTAATGGCCTTGAGTACATCAAACTGATCACCTTCTGCGAGGATGCCCAGGTAGTGACTGAAATCATCGTCAGAAGTAAATCCTTTTAGACGGAGCGTAAATCCTGCCGTCGCCATTCTTCCGTTAGTGTTAACGATGGTTCCCGTATACACCTCTTCTGATTCGGCGTTTATTGCAGTAACCGGTTCGATTTTAGAAGTGGCAGTTGCGGCAGTGGAGTTCGTGGTACCAGTTGCACTGAACGTGCAGACGAACAACACCGCACTAATAAGTAGAGCAGTAGCTAAGAGTTTCATGAGTAGAAGCTCCTTTTTGGGCTTTTTGATCGTAAATCAAGATCGGACTAATTCTTTGTCAGCGCTTCTGAGGTTCGTCGAATTTGTTTGCTCAAGACTCGTTTCGAGTGCTCAATTGACGCCTGATATCTGCGTTGGCTGTTTCCTGCTCATCCAGCTCGACCTGCGTTAAGACTCGTTTGGCAAAACTCACAGCTTCACCTAAAGAATGAAAGTGCCCGGATTGGCCACTGTCGACATGCTCGATCCTTCCCTCGCACCAATCGGCGGTAGGCTTGCGGTCAAGCTGGATTACAAAGGCCCGTCGCATGGACCAAATATCTCAGAATTGTTTGGGCGGTGGGTTAAGACTAGGTAAATTTCTGGACAGAAGCGTTAATGAGTTATCAAATAGGGCTTTTCGTCATTAACTTTACGAAGGATCGTCGCGTGTAAAGGTTCTGTTTCAGAGAGTGAGTCGGCGAGTTCCATAAAAATATCGGCGCGGATTTGGGAATGACGTTTGGAGAGGTACGAATCGCCCGTTATTCGATAAAGCACTTCAGCCGTTTCGTGAATCCGCCAGGCGACCAGGGGAAATTTACGATCGTCAAACATGTTAAGAGCCTCGGTAATCTCCGATTTCGCGTTGCTCAAATCTCCCTGGGCCAATTCCAGCTGCGCGGTTATTTGTTTAAGCCGCACTCGGTATCGCAGGTTTGCATGAAACTCTGCTAAGGCCCGGAGTCGTTCGAGATTTATTTTGGTAAACGTATGATCTCCCAGCAGCAACCCCAGTTCGGTTAGCGCGGAATACAACGGGAGTTTCCAGTGCCAGGAAAAAGGAATTCTGGACGCTCCGTATAGCTCATGCAATTCCGAGAGATATTCCTGAGCTCGGTCCAAAGACCCACATTCCATGTGCGCGATGCCCGATATCGTCAAGGCTCTCTGCATCACGAAGCTACTTTGGGAACGTCGAATAATGGGCAAGGCTTCTTCGCATAATGATACGGCACCGAGTGGGTCAAACGCTTCCAGGTGTAATTCTGCGAGAAAGAGCAGGCCCGTTGCGGCGTCAAACATACTCATATTTCGGCGCGCCAACGAGATTGCCTCTCGTAAGCCCTGGAGTGCTTCGCCGAAGCGACCCTTTTGCATTAAAGACCAGTTGCGCATCCAATGCACCGTTAGATGGGCCAGGTTATCTCCGCTGCGCGCTACGAGCGGTATTGACTCGTCGGCCGTTTGTAACGCACCTTCATGATCTCCTGTAAACATCTGAACTACTGCTAACCCAAATGCATGTTCGGCAAAAATGCGTGGCTCTCCAATGCGACGCAGCTCATCGAAGTTCTTCTTCAACTCATCATGCTGTTCTGCGGTCCAACCGTTCCAGCCGATCCGCAAAAACGTGGTCCAGGCGTGCGCCCCTAATCTGGATGGCGAAGATTCTTCTGGAAACATGAGCAACGCTCGTTCGGCAAGTTCGAGAGCGTACGGCGCGTTCATGAACGAAACTTCACGGCTAACACAAATCAAGCTCTCTGCCGCGATTTCATTGAGACCGTTGGGAATAGCGGCGTCAGCAACCTCCTGATGAGTTGCAGCTGATCGAGCCTTGTCCCCAAGCTTGTCGTAAAGGCGGGCCAATTGAGTTTTCAGCTGACACAAACTCTCAACCTGCGGTCCGTTTCTAATCTCCAAAGTGTACTTAACGGCCAATTCGAGCAGCGTAACCGCATCTTGAAAAGCATACCTGTGCTCGGCATTTGTCGCCTGAACCTGGAGATAATAAATCACTCTCAGATAATCGCGGCTTTCCTGAAAGTGACGAGCCAGTTCGGCCGCCATCTCATGTTCGTGTTTGTCCCAGATTTTCTCGATGGCTTCGCCGACGCGATGATGCAAGTGTAAACGGGCAGCTGGTCGGCAGTTGTTATAAATAGCTTCACGATGTAGAGAGTGGGTGAAATTAAAGAGTCCGGACACCTGCCGATCCGGTAGCTCCAACAAACCCCCGCGAGCCAAAAGCAGATGACGACGCGACAGCGAATCGCAGCATTCCTCAACTTCGGTCCATTCAGAATCCAACGTAACACCCAAAACTGCGGTCGAGAATGACTTACCAATGATGCTTGCAGCAGTAAGTACTTCCTGTTCGCGCGGCGATAACTGTTCCACCTGCTTATTAATAATTTCATTCAAACTGTCGGGCACTATCGCGCGCAACTGACTTTGATCACATTCAAGTCTCCAACCATCAACGGTGTTGACAATCATTTTTTGCGAGACGAGATGGTCCATCAACGCCTCAAGGAATAGCGGATTCCCGTCAGTCTTTGCCTGTACATCAGCCAGAAGTTGCTCAGTGATCTCAGGTGAAAACCTTGCGGTCAGATAGCTCGCTACCGCTGCATCACTCAACAATTCAAGTGGTACTTCTTTCGCGTGATTATGAAGACAGAGTTCCGACTTGAGCAGTCGTAGCGGATGATGAGAAATGATAACTTCGACTGGCCTATAGGTAGCAAGCAATAGCAAACGAGCAGGTTCACGTCGCCGGGCTAACGCCGCTATAAAGTCGAGGGTTGAATGATCCGTCCAGTGCAAGTCCTCTAAGACCAGAACCATCGTGCTCTTTTCGGTTACAATTTCTAACGCCTTGCAAATTTCTCGCAGCATTCGTTCGCGGCCGGCACCAATTACCTGGCTACGGAGATCATCGTGATTTGTTGCTGAGCTAATCCCGGGAAATTGAACAAACCAGGTGGGAGCGTGACGAGCGAGCAACTCGGTAAATTCTTGCCCATCAGATTCGTGCAGCAGGCGACCGAGCGCTTCCAGAACCGGATAGAACGCTTCTTGTTCACGGTAACTCTCAATACATTGGCCCAACGCTGTTCGGATGGGCTGATGCTTGTTGATTTGTAGTAGAAAATTATCAACGAGCGAGGTCTTACCGATACCTGGTTCACCGGTAATAAAAACTATCTGACGATGGCCATTCCCAGCGAGGATTAGATATTCGTTTAACTTGGCCAACTCCCGTTCGCGGCCAAACATATTCCCAAACTCTGATTCGCTCTCAACTCTCCCTTCTATAATTGGAGCGATGAAACGATAACCTTTATCGCGATATGTTTCGATGTACTTTGGTTTAGCTGCGACATCACCCAATAAGCCTCGCAATTCGCGAACATACACTTTCAAGTTTTCCTCGCCAACATAGACGCCAGGCCAGACCTCTTCCATAAACTGATCTTTGGTCACCGTGTTCCCAGCATTTTGGACCAGGCAATTAAGAATCTTGAAGGCTTTCGGAGTGAGTGTCAGACGTGTAGTGCCACGCCAAAGGCACTCGTTGATCGAATCTAAACGAAACTCATTAAAACGTTTCACTGAAGAACTAACAGTCGGTGGCTGAAAGTACGACCGATCAGTTTTGCGAGAGCAAGGAAGCTTGCGGTTCTATCCCTAATAATGGGTGCCTAAGATTTTGGGCGATGTGGTGCTTGTCCCGAGAAACACTCAGGATTTTGGAATTTATACACCATGCTTCGGAATTTACAAATGACTGGCGCACTACGCGGCGCCTGGAGTTACCAACAGCTTTGCCTCAAGAGTGAATTGGTTTGGTTTCGGGTTTCGTGTTTAGTTCGTGTGGCTTCGTGGATCGTTCTTCTTATCCAGAAAAACAAGGACGATCCACCAGTCACACGAATCAACACGAACCAAAAATGCGTCCGAATTGAGCCAGAAATGACTTTTGAGGCAATACTGTCATCGACAGAAGAGAGCGTGGAAACTCAAAGAGTGTGAAAACTCAACGCTTTACTCCTCAAACTGAAAAGCTTGGGGGAATGAGAAGTTTAGTTTTGGCACACTCTCTGAATCTGAATGAACAGTCTTTGACCGATTGAAGGATTCTGGATAGTTCGCCATTCCCACACGCTTATCTAAAACGACTTAACGATAGCCATGGCTATAGTCACGCCCTGCGTTCGTGAGTGGGCTCCATACTCAGGCAGCACGCGCACCATGAAGTTCAACTTTTTCGTCGGCAGGATCAATCCAAATTCCCCACCAAGAGCGTGAACACTGTCCTTGGCGTCCAGATTTGCCGCTGTCACGCCGGTACCACTATCGTTTGTTAACTGGAATTCAGAATAGCCGACGATGCCCAATTGGATAAATTGTTTGC